>CBFGTI010000281.1:0-5316 GCA_965651695.1 uncultured Imperialibacter sp.
GATGGATGGATTTGAGGCTACCAAACAAATCAGAGCGCTTAAAGGCTTCGAAAAGCTGCCGATAATAGCCGTATCTGCTGATGGCCTGATTGAGCAACAAACACGTGCCCTCGAACTTGGCATGAACGAGTACATTACCAAGCCAATCGACTTCAACAAACTTTTACCAATACTGGCCAAATACCTGCGGCAGGAGGAGAAAACGGAATTTACGCAGGTGGCCAAGTCCGACGATTTTTCTATTACCGATCTTACTACCGAAGAACAGGCAAAGCTGCTTGAGGTTGTAAACAAACTTAAGGAAACGCCAATTTTCAACTTCAAACAGATAATCGACGATCTCAACATTTTGCGCGCCATCATGGAGGCACACGACAAGGATCAGAAATTCATCGATGAAATTGAAGACGTAGTGTACGATGCCGACGAGGACAGGTACATGGAAATACTAAACAACATAGAAAGCAAAACCATTAATGTATGAGCAAGGTTCTGATTGTAGACGACGAGAGACTTATTATTGAATACGTAAGCAAGCTTCTCGATACTTACGGGTATGAGTACGACTTTATTCCCAAGCCTAAATTTCTTTACCAGAAACTCGATTCCGATAATTTCGATCTGATCCTTCTCGACATCAATATGGAAGGCCAGGATGGTGTGAACATTCTGAAGGAGCTGAAGTCGAACGACAAGTACAAAGACATTACGGTGATTATGATGACGGGTGAAGCCAACCAGTCTATTATTTCTACCTGCTTTGAACTTGGCGTGGCCGACTACATTACCAAACCCATTCGTGAGCTCGAATTCAAAGCCCGTGTGCACTCGGTAATGAAGCTGCGTGAGTTTATGCGTAAGCTGAATAAACAAAATGAGGAACTGGCGAGCAGCAAGAAAACAATCATGGAAAGCCTCAAACAGATCCGTGACAGTATAGATGCTGCCAAGCGTATTCAGAATGCCTTGCTCCCGCCTGTTGACAAGATAAAGTCGACGCTGCCGGAAACGTTCATATTTTACAAGCCTAAAGATGTAGTAAGTGGCGACTTCTACTGGTTTGATGAGATAAGCAACGGCAAAGGCAACAAGATGGTGCTGTTTGTTGGCGATTGTACCGGCCACGGCGTTCCCGGCGCATTTATGACCGCCCTGGGCACCACGCTGCTGAAAGAGATACTGCACAACCAGCATGTAACGGAGCCCAACAAGGTGCTGGACCATCTGAACAACAACCTGACCAACATTCTGAAGCAGGAAGGCCACGATGAGCAGGTGCAGGAAGGTATGGATGCGGCCATTTGTACCATCGACACCGCCAGCAAAACCCTCGAGTTTTCCGGTGCCAAAATGCCGCTGGTGTTTGTGAAGAATGGCGCCGCCGAGAGTGTTAAAGGTTCGCTGAAATCGATCGGTATACAGCCTGCCGAGCTGGCGCGAATGGAATACAACCGCGAAAAAATTAAAATAGAGTCGGGTACTATGTTCTACCTGTTCACCGACGGTTTCCAGGATCAGCTCAACGAGGAGAATAACAAAAAGTACTCCCGCAAACGCCTGATGGAGGTATTTGGCGAAATGGCAAAACTATCCATGGATGAGCAGGTAGGTGTACTGGAAAAAGAATTTGAAAAATGGAAAGGCGAGAACAATCAAATAGATGATATTTTGATTTTGGGCTTCAGAATTGCCTGAGTGAAAAAGGCCGGTATCCCCGGCCTTTTTTTATGAATAAGAACTTAAACCTCTTCTTTCTCGCAAAACGTGAATGGCAAGTCAAGCAGATCCGCAAAATCTTCGCCCACCTCCTTCATGTCGTCATCATCTTCTTCATAAAACCAGCTAATGCCTACCTCGTGGCCCGCCTCCTGGTAGCTTTTGGCCTTTTTCAAAATCTCGTACAGGCATTTGGAAGTACTTGTGTTGAAGTACACAAAGTCAAAAGTAGCTTTGAGGCTTGTTTCGCCTTGTTGCACGAAGTCGTCCATAGCCCGGAATAACCCCGAAAAAAATACGGTAGCACTTTCTGGGCTCGAAACCCCTTTTAATTCCAGCACGCCCTCTTCAGGATCGAATAAAATCCACGGCGTAGTTTTGGTAGGTTCATGTAAAAGTTTTTCCATTCAGCTCAAAGTTAGATCAAGTCATAAATAGCTTGCCGCTGGCGAAGCATCCATAGCGTTAAAAGGCCTCTCATAATAATCAACTTCTAAGAAACAGTAAAGGAAATATACATAAATATCGATTCTATTTTCTTAGAAAAATATAAGATAAGGCACATCAAACAGAAGGCGTTTACCCTTCATCAAAAAAAACGCTGGCCCCAAATCCGGCAGGCATGTTTGGTTTGAGATCGGGAATCCCCGCGCATGTAAATTAAAAGTATGGATAGGCTCTCAATTGCAAATATAACAATGAGGCGTAATATTTTTTAACCACTTGAACAATTGCTCCCTTCATAAGTTATCCATCCTTAGTACCTTAATAAATTAATGGACGAAAGCCGGACAGTCAAAACCGAATTCTCAAAGGGAAGGCAAGATGAAGAATTGGATGTAGCAGATTTTTATCCGGCAGTTGGCCGGTCGATACTTTTATACCGAAAAAAGAATAAAGTTAACCCTGCAAAGTAAAATTTTACCCGAATTGTTAAAAAAATCCTATTTTTGTTATCCGCCATAAAAAATAAAGGGTTAATTTTTCGGTGGTTTGATCAAAATAGGTAAAACTTAATTGCCATGGATTACTTAAGGAAGTACAAGAATATTTATGACGAGAACATCCTTCTGATGTATAAAGGCGAGCTTTCCTTCGAATTAATCACGAGTATGATTGAGACACTTGAGGAGAAGATAGAGGAACTCGAGGAGGACAGGAAATTCAAAAAGAAGTTTCATAGTGTGGCCACTGAATGTATCCAAAACCTTTACTACCATGTAGACGAGGTGAAACCCGACGATATATCGGTTACTAAATATGACTCCAAGTCGGCGGTAGTGATGATCACCGCACGCAAAAAATACTATACGCTACTCACCGGCAACTATGTGCCATCAGATAAAACCGATACACTTAAGCAACGGTTAGACGACATAAACTCTCATCCACCGGATGAGCTAAGGGCTCTCTACAAAAAAGTACTTTCTGAGGATCCGTTTTCTGACAAAGGAACCGGCGGCCTTGGATTTATTGACATCGCCCGCAAAACCGGCCAAAAGCTGAGATACAGTTTTTCTCCGGTTAACGACGATGTGGTTTATTTTACTTTTCAGATCAGATTGCCTAAAACTTTTGAATAACTGATGCTTTTTCATGTAGAACCAACCAAACTAACTCCGGAAATTAACTTCAATTCGGAGCAGGGAATACTTGAGTTTAAAGGCCGTTCCAGCCCGGAAAATTCGATCCAGTTTTATTCCCACATCAACGAAAAACTAGACCAGTATATTCAAAGCGAGAACGGCAGCGCTGAATTGGTGGTGAATTTTGAATTCGACTACTTTAATTCCAGTTCGTCTAAGTGTTTGTGGGATGTTTTTAAAAAATTGATTATCATTAGAGAAAAAGGAAAAAAAGTAACGGTAAATTGGTTCTACGAAGAGGATGACGAGGACATGAAAGAGTCTGGAGAAGACTTTAGGGATCTGATGGACCTCGAGTTTAATTTTATCGAAAGGGAGCTTTGATAACCTTTAAGGCATACCGGCAACGGTGCGCTTAACCTTGAGTGTGTATGGCTGAGTTAAGAGATTTGTATCATGAAGAAGAAGAAACCCTTAAGGGTTTCCGAAATAAGATTAGGTATGAAAATCTGACCAGGAAGGATTTGCTGGAGTTTACCGAGCATTACCAAGACTTGCTGGCGCAAAGCAAGGTGATTACAAGAGTAAGCGACAGGCTGCAGTCGAAACTTAACAAAGCCAACGACAAAATCAGGGAACAAAACGAGGAGATTACAGAAAAGAACCAGCTGCTGGAAAATACCATCAGCCAGCTGGTAAGGGCCCGGGTGGGCAGAAAAGCCTCAACCATTATCTTAACCGTTGCCATCATCCTGTTTTTATCAGAAGAATTGTTTCTCGAAAAGATTCTTGACGATCTCTTCAACAATAGCCTTTATCTAAGCCTCGGCGTAAAAGGGGGCATTGCACTTTTCCTTAAGTTCCTGGAGGGTGGCCTGGAAACATTCTTTATCAAGCAGGAGCAAGTGAAAATTTTGAAAGAAGGCAAGGCCGTAACCCCGGAGATTAAGGAAGAAGAGATTGTGCCCGGCCTTAAAATTGAAAGCCTGCTGAAATAAATTCCTGCTGCTTCTCAGCCTGCCGGAAAATAAAACACCCCTCTGAAGCCCGTGGGGCCGCTGCGTGCCCGCAACTTACCGCTAGTAGATGATGTCGTCGTAAACACCGTTGATGCACGTGCGGCAGGCCATCGAGTCTTGCAACACACTGGGCTTAAACACCGATTTCCCCAGCAGCATCCGCGTACATTCCTGTATACCTTCAATAATACTTGGGTGCGGGTGAATAAGCTCTGCCAGCTCTTCCACGCCTTTGTCCATCGAAATAAGCAGTGCCGCCGCTTGTATGGCACTCGAGGCATGCTCGCCCACCACACGCATGCCGAGTATCTTCATCTTGTCGTCGTTGGTAACCAGTATCTTTATAAAGCCCTGCGTGTTGCGCATGGCGGTGGCTCGGGTAATATTGCTGTACTTGAGGCTGGCAACCCTGTAGTTTATTCCGTTCTGCCTGGCCTGAATTTCGTTGTGCCCCACGCCGGCAACCTCGGGTGCAAGGAACATGATTGTTGAAATGTTTTCGTAGATCAGCTTGTGCCGCGGCACACCGAATATCCTCTCCACCGCGTAGCGGCCTTCCAGCTCGCCCACGTTTACCAGCGCTATATCGGCCGTAATGTCTCCCACAGCATAAATATTCGACACGCTTGTTTGCGTTAGATCGTCGATAATACCCCGGGCATCCATGTTAACGCCAATTTCCTTTAATCCCAGGTTTTCGTAGTTAGGCACCCTGCCCACGGAAACCAGCGCCTTTTCTACTGTAAATTTCTTTTTGTCGCCGTTGTCATATTCCAGCTCATACTCTACCTCACCGTTCACTATCTGCATGGAAATAAGTTTGGAATTGCGGTGGATGAGCACATTTTTGGCCTCAAGGTTTTCCTCAATCACCTTTACAATGTCTTCATCTTCAAATGGCAGAATACGGTCTCCCTTATCTATGAGGTTTACTTGTGTGGTTCCGAAATTGGAAAAAATGGTGGCGAATTCGCAACCTATAACCCCCGCACCCA
>CBFGTI010000282.1:0-5304 GCA_965651695.1 uncultured Imperialibacter sp.
GTGTGGGGCTGGAGTGGCGGCGGCTCGGCCACGCTCAACCTGCTGTTTCAGTACCCGGAAATCTACAAAACCGGTATTGCCATAGCAGCAGTGGCCAACCAGCTCACCTACGACAACATTTACCAGGAACGCTACATGGGCCTGCCGCAGGAAAACCTCGCGGACTTTATACAGGGATCGCCCATTACCCACGCCAAAAACCTGGCGGGCAACCTGCTGTACATCCACGGCACGGGCGACGACAATGTACACTACCAAAATGCCGAGCTGCTGCTCAACGAGCTCATTAAGCACAACAAGCAGTTTCAGTTTATGCCCTACCCCAACCGCACCCACAGTATTTCGTAAGGCGAAGGCACCTTCGAGCATCTGAGCACGCTATACACCAACTTTTTGAAGCAGCATTGTCCGCCGGGGGGACGGTGATGAGGATTGACATAATCGGCAATAGACAAAAAAAATAGAAGATGCGCAGAGTGGCCATAACCTTATTTATTCTGGCACAGACGAGCACTATGTGCTACTCGCAGAATGTCCTGGTCGAGTCAAATAACGAATTCTCGTTCAAGCTTTATAATGCACTAAAACCGGACTCCTCAAACTTCTTCATTTCACCATTTGGGCTCTATATCGCCCTCTCTATTGCTAATGAAGGCGCCGGATCGGAAACCCGGCTGGCAATGGACCGTCTTCTGTCTATCCGCGGTGAGAGCAACAGAGGAGAACTCTTCGACAAGCTAATCGTCAGCACTGGAAACCTGAGAGATTCAACGTACTCTTATTGCACAAGGTGGAACAATGATACCGCCACCAGCAATAAACTCAATATCTCCAACTCTCTATGGATCAACGATGATGTGCAAATAAACGATCACTATAAAGAAGTTGTGAGTCAACAGTATCACGCTGAGTTGTTCCAGTTTAACTCGGCTAATCTGAAAGAGGCCAATGAAAGACTCAATGGTTGGATCGCTGAAGATACCAACGACAAAATCAAAGATATCTCAGGAGTTACTGCAGACTCCAAATTGAACATCGTAGATGTGATCTATTTTATCGGCGTTTGGGATGTGGCATTTGACGAGAAAAGGACGAAGCAAAAGAAATTCTACACCATCGACAAAGAGAAAGTGAAGATAAAATACATGCAGGAACGATCTCACTTCAAATACTACGAGGATGATGAACTGCAGGGAATCTTTTTGCCATATAAATGTGACAAGTTTTCGATGGTAGTCATTCTTCCTAAAGAAAGATATGGGCTCCTGGCTATCGAGAATAAATTCTCCCCTGATTACCTCCAAAATATTAAAAAACTAAGCAACGGCGAGGAGGTGATCCTTTCATTGCCTAAATTCAAAATCGAGTCAGAGATATCCCCAAAAGAACAGATTTCAAAAATGGGATATTCGCATATGTTCACAGACGAAGCGGACTTTTCGGGTATATCATCCTCGACATCGCTAAAAATCGGTAGCATAACGCACAAAACATTCATCGAAGTAAACGAAAAAACGACTGAAGCCGCAGCCATGTCACTAGTTGAAATGATCGTGACTGGGTACGCTGGAGGCGATCCACCACCCCCACCACCGCCAAAAGTGTTTAATGCCGATCACCCTTTTCTTTTTTTGATTTTAGACAACCGAGCGAACACCATTCTTTTCACCGGCAGATTTGTGACGGAATAAGGAAGTGTGGACAGTTGTCATTTGTGGCCTGCCACCTTACACCAACTTTTAAGGCAACATTGTCCGCCAGGGGGAATGTGATTGGGATTGTATTTACAGCCATAGTCCATCGGAGTTGCTGAAAACGCAGCTCTTTAATAACGAACAAGGAAAAAGTAGTTTTACCAGCGGACGTTCAGCAATTACCCTTTTGGTAATTTTTGGATATCTTGAGGTAACGCAGATAAAACTTAAACCCATGGATATTAAGGCTATAAAAACCGAAGAAGATTATAACCGAGCTCTGAGTAGGCTCGAAAAGATATTTCATGCTCCGGCTGACTCGCAGGAAGGTGACGAAGCTGAAATTTTGTCTATACTTATTGAAAAGTATGAAGATGAACATTACCCAATTGAAGCCCCGGATCCAATTGAGGCAATTAAGTTTAGAATGGAGCAAATGGGAATGGATAATAAGGATTTAGCTGATATTATTGGATATAAGAGCAGGGTGTCGGAGATTTTTAGCCGGAAAAGAAAACTTACACTCAAGATGATCAGGAATCTCCATGAGAAATTAAAGATACCCTACGAATCATTGATTGCTGATTATTGAAGCACGACTTGCCTCTGAATTCGACGTGGCTTTTATCCCGGCTTGAAAAATAAGGTCGAGCGAAAGCACATCTGTCAGTTCGTACCCTATCCCAACCACACCCACGGAATTTCGGAAGGCGAAGGCACCTTCGAGCACAACGTTATCCCTGATAATCGGTTGGAGATCCGATTATCGTTAATTAACAGTTGAAAGAACAAATAGGAGCATTTAAAAGGAATGGCCGAATTGACCCTGATGGATTAGACTGGTACATACTTCAAAACGGCTGGGCAAGTCTCTATTGGCGGACACGTATTCTTAGTGAGGATTTAAAATGGCTCGAGGAAGCGGGTTACGAGATTGTCAACTTCGACTGCAGGACCTGGAATAGTGACAAAATCATCCATGTTCAGCTTAAGGAGAAGTTTGGGTTTCCAGATTATTATGGAGAAAACTTCGATGCATTATCAGATTGCTTCTCAGACTTAAATATTATCAAAACTGGATTAGTAATTGTTTTCAGACATCTGGACAGTATCGAGAAAGCAACAGCCGATACTATTTTGGACACCATTGCCAAAAATGCTCGATATCACCTGCTTTTTGGTAGCAGGTTAATTTCCCTTGCTCAGGTGGACAATCCGCACTTCGAAATAGACCCGATCGGGCAAACGCTTGTAGGATGGGATGGACGAGAAAGGCTTAACTCAAGCCGGGAGCTGAAAGAATGAGATCAACGAATACACATCAGTAATAGAGCACGGAGTGCGTCCAATGCCCTAGTCCGTCAGTTTTGCTGTATAAATGCCCAATAATCATTAATTTAGTTCAGCGTCACGCTGGTTTACAATCCGCAGCTGTAGCTCAAACTGCGAAATGATTCTGGCTTACACTTAGGCTGCGTTCTCAACTCCTTTAAAAGGAAGCGAGACGCTTACAGTACGATGACGGGCGGACAGGCCGTTAAGTGAAAGGAAGCGAGACGCTTCAGGAAAATGAGTCCAAGCGCGACGCTTGAACTATGATGACGGGTGAAAAGCCATTACATTGTTTTTTTGCGTTATTATGGTAGCAATGGGACGATCAATTATGAGTGCTACGGAGTTAACCTCTTAAACTTACAGTTCCCTATGCCCACGGCAAGTTTGCCCGGTCTTTCGCCACACCCTGCACCAGCAAACTCAATTCCTGAAAATCATCCCCGCGAATTGGTGCAGCGATCTTCTCCAGGTTTGCCATTCGTGCGACGTGCCGGGCGATTCGTAATAAATATGTTTTATGCCGGCATCCTCAAGCTTTTTGTGAAATCCGTTCACGCTGTTGTACATTCTTTCCGGCTCCTCCGTGCCTATGCTCAGGTACATCACCTTCACCCTTTCGTTAAAACCATCCGCGTCTGCCCACACGCCATCAAAGGCTTCGGTAATGTTGGTGTCGGGGTCGAGAAAAGCAGCGCCACTGAAGCCGCCCACGTAGGCGAACTTGTCCAGGTTGGTCATGGTAGTTTGAAAAGTTTGAAACCCTCCCATGGAAAGGCCGGCCATGGCCCGGTGGTCACGGTCGGGAATGGTCCGGAAGGTTTTATCAATCATGGGAATGATGTCTTTTACCAGCACAGCAGGGAAGTCGTTGTTGGCCATTGCCGCCCGCAAGTCGCCGGGTGGAGCCGGTGCCCTTCGCCTGGTGGGGTCCACCGCATAGCCGCGGTCCATCACAACCAGCATGGGTTCTGCAGCACTGCCAGCAATCAAGTTATCCAGTATAAAGTCGGCTTTTCCCTGCGTTGGCCAGCCGGTTTCGTCCTCGCCGCCACCATGCTGCAGGTACAATACCGGGTACCGTCTGGCCACATCGTCGTCGTATCCGGGTGGTGTGTACACAAAGGCCCTGCGCCATGCCCTCGTGGTTTCCGAGTAATAGTTCACCGATCTGATCTGGCCGTGAGGTACATTTTTTGGCAGGTAATAATCAACGCCCGGCTCGGGAATGTCGATGCCGCTGGCCATTCTGCCCATTCCGTAGAACGTCTGGCTCGCAGGATCCGCCAGCGCCACCCCATCCATGATCAGCGAATAGTAGTGAAAACCTATCACGATGGGGTCCGTTGTCACGCTCCAGTATCCGGCGGTATCTTTCACCATTTCATATTTCTTGCCCAGGTCGATCCGCACGCTTTGCGCTTCGGGGGCCTTCACCCGAAACACCACCCGGTTGTCGGGCAAAATCTGCGGGTATTTTGCATTGGGCACGTTGGTGGAAGCGGGCTCGCCGATGCCGGTGTGGTAGCTGGTGAAGGTCGACGTGTCAACCGGCTTGAAGATAAGCTGCGAAAACATATACAAGCCGTTTTTCCAAACCTTGAAATCGTGCATTCCAGGCTCAATGTAGTAAATGTGGGGGACGCCGTGGGCCAAAAGGTAGTTGTGTGTTCTCGTGCTGAAAGTAATGAGGCCGTCCTCATCACCGCAGGAAATCCACAGCAGCTTCAGTTTGGCTTTCGCGGCTTCGGGATCTGGCACCAGCTCTTCGGGCATTTTGGTATTCGGCGCGGAAGAAAACCCACCTACCCAGGCAAATGTGTCGAGGTTGCCCAGCCCGAAATTCAGCGACTGCCCTCCGCCCATAGAAAGGCCGGCAATGGCCCGATGCTCCCTGTCTGCCAGTACAGGATATTTTTTCTCGACAAATGGGATCACATCATTCAGCAGGTCTTTTTCGAAAGTGGCAAAAGCCTGTACCCTCTCGGGTTCAAACACATTCCCCCCTGCCCTGTCGTCTTTCATGGCCCTGCCATTGGGCATTACCACAATCATGGGCTCAAGTTTGTTCTGTTTGTAAAGGTTGTCGAGTATCACCTGCGGGCTGCCGCCATTCAGCCATTCCTTTTCGTCACCGCCGATGCCATGCAGCAGATACAGCACCGGATACTTCTTCCGCTTGGAAAAGCCGGGTGGCGTGTAGACCAGCATTCTGCGCTGGTTGCCAGGGGCTCCGCATTTAAAAATGTCGGATTAGAGCATCCCTGAAGCTATCGTC
>CBFGTI010000283.1:0-5297 GCA_965651695.1 uncultured Imperialibacter sp.
TCGACGATAGCTTCAGGGATGCTCTAATCCGACATTTTTAAATGCGGAGCCCCTGTTACTCTGCTACTCTTGCTTTAGCGCATCAACAGGATTGGCCTTTGCTGTTTTTACAGATTGAAATGCAACCGTTAACCATGCAATAACTATTACAGCTACAACAGGCAAGAGAAATAGGAACATGCTGAGATGTACCCGATACTCAAAATTTTTCAGCCATCCCTCAGCTCCATAAAAGGCCAGCGGTACGGCAACTACAGCTCCCAGCAGTACCAGCTTTGTAAAATCCATCAACACCAGGGTTGTAATACTAAGGGTACTTGCTCCTAAAACCTTTCGGATGGCGATTTCTTTAAACCGTTTTTGAAGCGTAAAAGCCGCAAGCGCGAATAACCCGAGGCAGGCTATTAAAATGGCTAGTACAGAAAAGGTGGTAAAAACCTGCCCAAACCTCTCTTCCGCTTCATACAACCGGCTAAAGGAGTCGTCAAGAAAAGTATAGTCAAACGGCTCTTCGGGCACGGTAGACTCCCACACTTCCTTTATATGGCTTAACGCATCATTGTAATTTCCGCTGATTCGGACCAGATAGGCCGCTGAAAAAGGCACGTTTCGAGAATAACGATGAATAACAAGGCCTCCTACCTTGCTTTTTAGCGAATTGTAATTAAAGTCTTTTACCACTCCAATCACCGTAAATTCACCTTCACCACGCCGGGAGAGCTTCTGCCCGATTGGCGACTGCCAACCCAACTCCCTCGCCGTCGCTTCATTAACCATTATGTTAGCAGTATCTGTAGTGCGGTTGCTTTCAAAAAAACGTCCTTCAAGCAGTTCTATTCCCAGGGTCTTCAGATAATTCTCATCAGTAAACACTGTAGTGAAATTATAATCGGACGTGCTTTCGCCTACCGAAAGATATCTGCGGTTGGAGTGGCGCTCCGAGGGATAGCTGTCGCTCACAGCAGCAAACGCTATGTTGGCATTGGCCTCCACTTGATTTTTAAAGAATTCAGCTTTCTCTCCTACCACATGTCCTCGCCGCACCACAAGCACCTGCGAGGTTTCCATACCCAGCGTTTGATTCGATAAATAGTTGAGTTGACTAAAAACTGTGAATGTGGCAATGCAAAGGAAAATAGAGACGCCAAACTGGAAGCCTACAAGAGTTTTTCTTAAAAAAGCGCTCGATTTTTTTCCTTTCAATTCGCCTTTTAGCGCCACCACGGGTTTCAGGCCCGACAGAAAAACCGCCGGATAACCGCCAGCCAGTAAGGCCACCACCAGAAAAAGACCACCGAGAGCAGCCAGTGCTTGTTTGGTAAAAAGGTCGGGCGCACCAAAACTTTTGCCTGCAAGTTCGTTGAAAAATGGCATTGCCAACATTGCCAGAACAACCGCCAGAATAACCGAAAAAAGGCTGACAATGAAAGACTCGAGCAGGAACTGTTTAACCAGCTCGCTTCTTACGGCGCCCAGCACTTGCCGCATTCCCACCTCCTTAGACCTGCCAGCCGATTTAGCCGTTGTGAGATTGATAAAATTGACGCACGCAATTACCAGAATGAAAATGGCCACTATCGAAAAAACGTACACATTATTGATACTACCGCCGTTCCCCATTGAGAAACGGGGGTAACGCAAATGGATGTCAGTGAGTGGGAGAAACAGAAAAAAATGTTCATTTCCTGCTTCAAGGTATTCGTCGAAAGTAGCATGACCAGTAAAGGAGATAAGTTCAGGACCGATATATTTCCTTACAAAGTCCGGCATCTGCGCTTCAAGCTCTTCCTTGGCATAGCCTTCTTGCAGCTTTACATAGGTGTAAAAGTTGTTGGCAGTCCAGTTGCCTTTTGTTACCCATTCGTCTGCAGGCATCGCCATTAGGTATCGAAAGGGGAAGTGCGTACTGGTTGGTGGGTCAGCTACTACAGCAGTAATCACAGATGTGACACCACCTATTTTAACAACCTTGCCCACGGTGTTGCCGGCCGGGAAATATTTTTCGGCCAAAGACTTTGTCAACACCACTGAATTGGGCTGTGAAAGAGCGGTGTTGGCGTCTCCTTCCAGCAACTCCATGCTGAACACTTGAAAGATTGTCGAATCAGCGCTAGATCCGCCGGGCTCACTTATTACTTTATCGTCAACTACAAATGTATTGGGATAAAGCCCGCTGACCCGCGTATAGGCTTCCACCTGCGGATAATCTTCCTTAAACTGCTTGCCCAGAAGCGCCGGTGTAAAAAGGCCTCGCCCGTCCAAAGCAACACGGTATATTCGCTGGCTGTTGGCGTAGAATTGATCATAGCTCAACTCATGTTTTACAAACAACATTATAAGGAGGCAGCATGCCACTCCTACCGAAAGGCCAAGAATATTAACGGATGTATAAAACCGGTGCCGCCAAAGGCTCCTAAATGAGGTTTTCAGGTAATTTTTCCACATGTCCTTTTTATTTTAACAGGCGGAATTAGAAACCTTTGCTATCTGTCGATGTCTTGACAAATTCCTTTTGGTCATCGCATCAGAAAGTTTAGTTGCGCCCGCACTTAAAAATAGAAAGATATTCTAAAATAGCAGCTTTTGAAAACCCTGGTGAGCCTATGAGCATAAACAGAAGAAACTAAATGAGTGCCAGCCCGGAAAGCAGAATTTGGCAACTCAGCTAAAAGCTTTATCTACTCCTGCTTCAGCGCCTTTACCGGGTTGGCCGAAGCCGTTTTTACAGATTGGTACGAAACGGTAAGCCACGAGATTATTAAAACGCCAACTACAGGAATGAGAAAAAGATATATGTTCACTGTCATCCTGTAGGCGAAGTTTTCCAGCCAAACACCTATTAAGTAGTATGCCAGCGGCACAGCCACCACTGCGCCGATCAGCACCAGCCGGGTGAAATCGGCTAATACCAGCCGGGTGATGGAAAAGACACCTGCTCCGAGCACCTTCCTGATTGCCATTTCCTTAAACCTCTTTTCAAGTGTGAAAGCCGCCAGAGCGAACAGTCCAAGACATGCAATTAAAATAGCTAGCACAGCGAAGGAGGTAAAAACTTCCCCAAACCGCTGCTCCGATTCGTACAATCGCTCGAACGCATCGTCGAGAAAGGTGTATTCGATCGGCTCCTCAGGTGCCAAAGATGCCCACGCCTCCTTTACCAGGTCGATCGACGCCGCGTAGTCGCCATTCACTTTAATGATGTAACTCGAATATTTGAGATGCAATTTTGGGTCATAGCGAATCACCAGGCCCCTGATTTGGGTCTTAAGGGTATAGTAATTGTAGTCTTTTACCACGCCAATCACCGTATAGTCTTCGCCATCGCCACGAGAAAGCTTCTGCCCCAGCGGATTCTCCCATCCCAGCTCCCGCACAGCCGCTTCATTAAGTACTATAGCGGCGGTATCCGTTACCCGGTGCTCGTCGAAGTACCGGCCGGCTACCAGCTCAATACCAAGCGTTTGCTGGTAATTGGCATCGGTAAACAGGTTGCTAAACCCGTAAGTAGTGGGGTTATCCTCCACGGTTTTGTAGTTCCAGTCGTAGTGGGGCTGTGAAGGATACAAATTGCTAAGGGCTATTGAAGAGATGTTGGGGTCTGATAAAAGCCGGTCTTTAAATACGCCTGACCTCTCGCCCACGGCTTGCGCACCTTTTACCACCATCACCTGAGCTGTTTCCATGCCCAGCTTTTGATCGGACAAAAAACTGAGCTGGCTGAAAACAGCAGCCGTTGCTATAACCAGGAAAATCGAGATACCGAACTGAAAACTAACAAGTCCCTTTCGTAGAAAAGCACTGGCTCTGCCCGCTTTTATCTCGCCTTTGAGGGCCTTTACTGGTGCAAAAGCGGATATGTGAAATGCCGGATAGCTACCCGCCAGCAAAGTAATAACTGCAAACAGCAGTGCGAGATAACCAAGCGTTTCGGTAGCCCACAGGTCGGCCGGCAAAAAGGTTTTACCCGAGAGTTCATTGAAGTATGGGAGAATTATGTACGCTAACACCACGGCGATAACAATAGACCCTAAACTTACCAGAAACGACTCCACCAGAAATTGCTGCACCAACTCCGGCCGGGCGGCCCCCAGCACTTTTCGCATGCCTACTTCCTTTGACCGGTTGACCGATTTGGCAGTAGTTAGATTTATAAAGTTGATGCAGGCAATAATCAGTATAAAGAAAGCCACAGAGGCGAAAATGTATACATTGCTGATATCGCCCGGATTACCCATCGAAAACCGGGGGTGGTGCAGATGAATGTCGGCCAGGGGAAGAAATGTAAAGAACCGTTCGTTGCCGGCGGCCAGGTATTCGGCAAAGGTGGCGTGCCCTGAAAACGAAATCAGTTCAGGCCCAATGTATTTCTCCACAAACGCAGGCATTTGCGCCTCCAGTGGCAGCTTATCGCCGGCACTTTGCAGTTTCAGGTAAGTGTAAAAATTGTTTCCCGTCCACCAGCCTTTAGTAGCCCATTCCTCCCGCGACATACCAATAAGGTACCGGAAAGGGAAGTGTGTATTAGCAGGAACATCGGCAACCACGGCAGTTACCTTTGCAGACTCACCCGACGATTTGATAATTTTACCGATGGCGCTTTCACCGGGGAAATACTTATCAGCGACCGATTTTGTTAAAACAACCGAATTGGGCTCAGTTAAGGCCTTTTCGGGGCTACCTTCTACAAACTCCATCTTAAATACCTGGAAAATTGTAGAATCGACCATGGCACCACCGGGCTCCGAAATAACCTTGTCGCCCACCACAAACGTGGCGGGAAAAAGGCCGCTTATCCTGGTGTAAGATTCCACCGCCGGGTAATCTTCCTTTAGCTGCTTACCCAATCGTGCAGGCGTATATGGCCCACGTCCATTCAACGCCACCCGGAATATCCGCTCATGATCGGGGTAAAATTTGTCGTAGCTAAGATCGTGCTTAATAAAGAGCAGTATGAGCAAGCAGCAGGCTACACCTACCGAAAGGCCCGTTACATTTATCAGGGTGTAGAAGCGATGCCTCCACAGGCTCCGTACCGAGATTTTAAAATAATTCCTCCACATATCTATTTGATTTAGTCCTTTTGAGTTTTCCAGTCCTTTTATATACCGAAGCCGCATGAAGCGGATCACGTCCCACGAAAAAAGCTGCCGCGCTCTCTTTACACCCAGGCGAGCTACTCTTTCGTCAAAAAGCTCATACAGATCCCCTTCAATTGCCTCATGATAGCGTGGCTTGCAGTACCACCGCAGCAGCCTGAGAGCCCAACGTGGCGGATCGGTTACGAGCTGTTTATTCAT
>CBFGTI010000284.1:0-5286 GCA_965651695.1 uncultured Imperialibacter sp.
GACGTGTGCTCTTCCGATCTACACTCTAAACCTCGCAACCTTCCGATCGCCTCAATACCAGCAATGCAACTGCAGCACCATCCGGAAACATGGCTGATCCGGAGAGCCTGGATTTTCTGGAGATCTTTGGCGCCCGGGAGCACAACCTCAAAAATATCGACCTGCGTTTTCGTCGCAACCAGCTGGTGTGCATTACGGGAATAAGCGGCAGTGGCAAGTCGTCGCTGGCTTTCGACACCATTTATGCCGAAGGACAGCGCCGCTACATGGAGAGCTTCAGTGCTTATGCCCGGTCGTTTATCGGCGAGCTTGAGCGGCCCGATGTAGACAAAATCAACGGGCTCAGTCCTGTTATTTCCATAGAGCAAAAAACCACCTCCAAAAATCCCCGCTCCACCGTGGGAACCGTCACCGAGATATACGACTTCCTCCGCCTGCTGTATGCACGGGCGGGTGAGGCGTACTCTTATCTCAGCGGCAAAAAGATGACCAAACAAACGGAGGAGCAGATTATCCACCAGATACTTCGGCAGTTCGATGGCTGCCGGATAACGCTGTTGGCACCGGTGGTTAAAGGCCGAAAAGGCCACTACCGCGAGCTGTTTCAGCAGATACGGAAGTCGGGCTACAGCAAAGTGAGAGTGGATGCCGAGCTGATGGAGCTAACACCCAAAATGCAGGTAGACCGCTACAAAACCCACGACATCGAAATTGTGATCGACCGGGTGGGGGTGAGTGCCAAAGACAGCAACCGGATTACGCAGTCAGCCCGCACGGCCCTTACCCAGGGCAAAGGTGTAATGATGATCCTGGAAGAAAATGGCATGGTGCACCATTTCTCCAAAACATTGATGGATGCCGAAACAGGTCTTGCTTACGACGACCCGGCTCCCAATACCTTTTCCTTCAACTCCCCCTATGGTGCCTGCCCCGAGTGCAATGGCCTCGGCGTAATAGAAGAAATTTCTGTGGAATCCGTAATTCCGGATAACACGCTCAGCATTAGCCGGGGAGGAATTATTCCGCTTGGCGAGTACCGCGATATATGGATTTTCAAAAAGCTGGAAGCCATTCTTAAGCGCTATGCACTCAGCCTGAGCACACCGATCAAAGATATACCCGACGACGTTTTAAAGGTAATACTGTTTGGCGATGAAGTGCCGGTGGCAGTGGCTTCAGTAAAATACCCCGGCACCGAGTGGAACACCAAGTTTGAAGGCATCATCAACTTTCTGGAGAAGCAAAAGGAAGGCGGCTCCGACAAAATTCAGCAGTGGGTGGAGGAATTTACAGCCAGCAAAACCTGCCCTGCGTGCAACGGAGCACGGCTGAAGAAAGAGGCGTTGCACTACAAAATCGACGAGAAAAATATTTCTGAGCTTGCTTTCATGAACATTGCAAAGCTGTCGTCGTGGTTCGATGGGCTGGAAGAGCGCCTTAACGAACGTCAGAATATTATTGCTGCGGAGGTACTAAAAGAAATAAGAAAGAGAATTGGCTTTTTGCTCGATGTAGGCCTCGACTACCTCAACCTCGACCGGCCACTGCGAACACTCTCCGGCGGCGAGGCGCAGCGGATAAGGCTGGCAACACAAATCGGCACACAGCTGGTAGGCGTGCTGTATATTCTCGACGAACCGAGCATTGGCCTTCACCAGCGCGACAATGTGAAGCTGATCAAAGCACTGAAAGATCTCAGGGATTTGGGCAATACCGTCATCGTAGTGGAGCACGATAGAGACATGATGGTGGAGAGCGACTTCCTGGTGGATATTGGCCCGGGGGCGGGAAGGCACGGCGGGCAGATAGTGGCGGCCGGCACACCGGCCGAGGTGCTTGCCAGCAAATCGCTTACCGCCGGCTACCTTAATGGTGCGCTGAAAATTGCAGTGCCGGAAGCCCGCAGAAAAGGCAAAGGCGAAAGCATCGTACTAAAGGGTGCAACCGGCCATAACCTCAAAAACGTCACCTTCGAGCTTCCACTTGGGCAGATGATCTGCGTTACCGGCGTTTCGGGCAGCGGCAAGTCGTCGCTTATTCACGAAACCCTCTTTCCGATCCTGCGCAAGCATTTCTACAATTCACGCTCCGAACCGCTTCCGTTCAAAAGCATTGGCGGCACCGAGCACATCGACAAGGTAATTGAAGTAGACCAGGCACCTATTGGCCGTACACCACGGTCGAATCCCGCTACCTACACCGGCGTATTTTCCGACATTCGCTCGCTGTTTTCCAACCTGCCCGAAGCTAAAATCAGGGGTTATAAGCCAGGCCGGTTTTCTTTCAACGTAAAAGGTGGCCGCTGCGAGACCTGCGAAGGCGCCGGCATGAAGGTAATAGAGATGGACTTTCTGCCCGATGTACATGTGCCCTGCGAAACCTGCAAAGGCAAGCGATACAACAGGGAAACGCTGGAGGTCAGGTTCAAAGGCAAATCGATTTCGGATGTGCTTGACATGACCGTGGAACAAGCCGTAGAGTTCTTCGAGTTTCAACCGAAGATTCTCCGGCGCATCCAAACACTGCACGAGGTGGGCCTCGACTACATTACGCTTGGCCAGCATGCCACCACGCTGTCGGGCGGCGAGGCGCAGCGTGTAAAGCTTGCCACCGAGCTCTCAAAAAAGGACACAGGTAAAACCCTCTACATTCTGGATGAACCCACTACCGGTCTCCATTTTCAGGATATACAGCATTTGCTCGATGTACTCAACAAGCTGGTAAGCAAGGGAAACACAGTGCTGATTATCGAGCACAATCTCGACGTCATCAAGGTGGCCGACCATATTATTGATTTGGGCCCTGAGGGAGGAGACAAAGGGGGCCAGATTGTGGCAAAAGGCACGCCGGAAGAAGTGGCGGCCAGCGGCTTGGGATACACCTCCGTTTTCCTGAAGGAAGAGCTTGAGCGATAGCCCCGCTAAAAATGAAAAATCCCGCCGAAAACAGCGGGACTTTTACACCTAAACCTACCATGTTTTTACCCCGCAGTTACGGGGTAACACTACCTACTTAACTAACTACTTACTATCAATACCAATTTATTTCTCAAGAATGTAATAGCTGTTGCCGGCATACTCCATCAGAAACGAGCTCTTGTTGATGAGCTTTTTTACCTCTGATGTAGCCTTTTCAGCTTCAATATTGGCCAGCGTTTCCTCAAGTACTACGTTGCCTTCAATATCAACTACCACTATTTTGTTGTCCAGCTCGGGAATGTCTTTTACCAGCAGTTCGTTATTGATGTTGCTCGCCAACTTTACGATCTGATCATGCGTTAACTCCTTAGGGTTCTTAGCTTCTGCCTGCGAAACAGCAAGCGTGCTAACAAGACCAAAACAAATAATCCTAAAAAAATGCTTTTTCATAGCTTTGAATACCATAATCCTTTAATAAAATTCTGTTTTTTGTGTGTCTGTGAATCGAACGCAAAATTATATTCTAAGTTTCGTTAATCTACTGAACCCGCTATGGAGTTGACGACCGCCCAGGTAAGATATAAGGTAATTGTGAAGGAAATGCCGGTGAAATTGGGAGTTAATCTTGAAAAAGTTATAAAATTTTCGAAAGGCGGCCGGGGTCGGAATTATTCTGAGTCTCCGGCAGAGCTATCGTTTTCAAAAAATGTAAAAAAGGAGTGCGGAAGAAGATTCTACTGCGCTACAGGCGAGAGCAAAATAAAATTTTGGTATTATCTCCGCTTGTTATTGAACTTTTCCCAGAAAATCGATCATGTAATATTATCTGAGATATGACCACACAAAAACAAGGTTTCGGCGACATCAAGATACCGGACTCCCCAAAAAAGCGCATAGTAATAATAGGAGGAGGCTTCGGAGGATTAAAATTAGCCAAAGGATTGAGAAATAAAAATTTTCAGGTTGTACTTTTTGACAGGCACAACTACCATACTTTCCAGCCGTTGCTCTACCAGGTGGCCACAGCTACGCTCGAGCCCGACTCCATTGCCGGCCCTTTGAGAAGGAGGCTTAAAGATTTTGGCGATTTTTTCTTTCGCATGGCTACCGTCGAGTCCATCAATCCTGAAAATAATACAATTGAAACCGAGATAGGCGTACTTAGCTACGACTACCTCGTAATTGCCAACGGGTCGATGACCAACTATTTCGGCAGAGACGACATTGCCGCCAACGTTTTTCCGCTGAAGCAAATTCCACAGGCTTTGGACCTTCGCAGTCAGTTGCTGCAGTCGTTCGAAAAGGCCGTGCTGCAGTCGGACGTAGAGGAAAAGCAGGGCCTGATGAATGTGGTGATAGTAGGCGGAGGCCCTACCGGTGTAGAAATGGCCGGGGCTTTGGGCGAGCTAAAGCTGCATGTTTTTCCAAAAGATTATCCGGAGCTCAATTTTAAGAAGATGAACATCTACCTGGTAGAAGGGCTTCCGCGGCTTTTAAATGGCATGAGCGAAAAGGCCGGAGAAAACGCTTATAAGTACCTGAAAAAGTTTGACGTGCATGTGTTGGTAGACAAACGGCTGAAGAGCTACGATGGCAGGAAGGCGATACTTGACGACGGTATGCAGATACCTGCCCGCACGGTAGTATGGGCTGCCGGGGTAAAGGGAAACCTGATTGAAGGATTGCCCGCGGAGTCGGTGTTCAGGGGCAGGATCAAGGTCGACGAGATCAACCGGGTTGAGGGCGCTGCCAACATCTTTGCTATTGGCGACATTGCCTGGATGCCCACCGAGGCCTATCCGCAGGGGCTGCCTATGCTTGCACCGGTAGCCATACAGCAGGGCGTGCATTTGGCCAAAAACCTGGTGAGCATTGAAAAAGGGAAGCCGGTGGTCCCGTTTAGCTACCTCGACAAAGGCAGTATGGCCACCATTGGCCGGAACAAGGCGGTGGTAGACCTGCCGGGAAACATAAGGTTCGGAGGCTTTTTTGCATGGTGGGTCTGGATGTTCGTCCACCTTCTCTCAATCATTGGCTTCCGGAACAAGTGGATCGTACTCAGCAACTGGATATGGAATTACTTTACCTACGACCGTAGCACCCGCCTCATTATCAGGCCTTATGTAAAAAAGGCGGCTGGCCCTCTCCAGGAAAAAAAGGAGGTTACTGTTACTTCCCCGTAACGCGCGGCGATGTAGGCTCAAACTAAAAACTAAAAACTCAGACCTACTATTGTCCGGTAAAGATTTGAAAAAGAAATCTAGGGGTAAAAGAAATCTCCAAAAGGAGTAGCGCCCACTACGGAGGGAGGCCGGAGAATTTGGCGGGCGACGCGCGAAAAGGCCTTGAGCGTTTAAATTCTCCTTGA
>CBFGTI010000285.1:0-5261 GCA_965651695.1 uncultured Imperialibacter sp.
GCCGGGCCATCGGTGCGGTGCTTGATGCGCAGGGTTGAGTTATCCTGTTGTGCTACGTAAATGCGGTAAGGAAAGCTGTTGTCGGTAACCACCCGGTAGTACTGCGCGGTTGGTTGGTTGTGGTACGTGCTCCAGTTTTTGGCTCCGTCGAAGCTTACCTGTGCGCCGCCATCATCACCAACAATCATCCGCTGGTTGTCTTCGGGGGCTATCCACAGGTCGTGATGGTCGCCGTGTGGTGTTTCGAACTCTTCGTACGTCTTTCCGCCGTCCTTCGACTTGTGAAAGTTCACGTTCATCACGTACACAATGTCTTCACTTTGCGTGTCAGCATAAATGCGTGTGTAGTACCACGCCCGCTGGCGCAGGCTGCGTTCGCTGTTTACCAGCGCCCAGCTTTCGCCGCCGTCTTCGGAGCGGTACACGCCACCATTGTCGTTTTCAATAATGGCCCACACCCTGTTGGAGTTCACTGGCGACACGGTAACGCCCACAATACCCCACAGCCCCTTCGGAAGTCCCTTGTTGGCAGTTATTTTTTTCCAGGTATCGCCGCCGTCGGTCGATTTCCACAGGTCGGAGCCCTCGCCGCCGCTTTCGAGGCTGTAGGGCGTACGGCGAATGCGCCAGGTGCTGGCGTAAATTATACGTGGGTTGTTAGGGTCGAGAATCAGATCGACAGCGCCTGCATCGGCGTTGGCAAAAAGCACCCGCTCCCAGGTTTTGCCGCCGTCTTTCGAGCGGTAAACACCTCTTTCCTCAGATGATTTGAAGAGGTCGCCAAGCACAGCTGCGTAGACTAAATCGGGATTTTTAGGATGAATGCGGATGCGGGGAATATGGCGGGCGTTCTTCAGTCCAATCTCCGTCCAGGTTTTACCCGCGTCCATCGACTTCCACGCCCCGTGGCCGTACGACACGTTGCCACGGACGGTTTTTTCGCCACCGCCCACGTAGATCACGTTGTTGTCGTACTCGCTAACGGCCACAGCGCCAATGGAGCCGCCAAAAAATCCGTCAGAGATGTTTTCCCAGCTTTGACCGCCATCCATGGTGCGCCACACGCCACCACCGGTACTGCCGAAGTAGAAAAGGTTGGGTTTACCAGCCACGCCGGTAACCGCTGCCGACCGGCCACCGCGGTACGCCCCGATCGACCGCCATTGGATAGCATTGTAGAGCGATTCGTCGTACTTGGTTGATGCGGTGGTTGCTGTGCTGCCGCCCCTTCTTTGCGCGAAAGTGTCGGCTGAGCCCAGTATTACCAAAAAAGCCATTATCAGGCTTTGCCAGTACATTTTTGGGTTAGTAGATTTTGTCATTTGTATGTAAGATGTTAATAGTAGTAGTAAGCTTCTAAATTATGAGACACGCAAGTCAATTGAAACTCAGAATAGAACAGCGAAAAGAATGAGGGATGAGTGGCTTTTGAAGAAGTCGATAGTCGATAGTCGGGAGTCCGGAAGGCTGTAGGCAGGAAGCAGCGGCAGTAGGCAGTACAGCAGCTTTACTAAACTTAAAAGTTTTGAAACCTGGGACGTCTGTCATACTACCGGCTGTTGATTTACCTGCTGCGATTCCCCGTCCAAGTTTAGTAAAGCTTATAGAACCAGCAGTTTCATGAACTTCTCAGTATGGTAACCTTTGTTTTATTCTTTCTGAGGTTGAGCTCTTCCCGGGTTACACCATACGCCCTCAATATAAGGTTCACTGTATTTCGTATTCTTTCTTCGGGCGGAATGGAGGCCATTTCCTCAATATCCGAGTGATTCATTTCCTCGTAGGATTGAAATATTTTTACTGAAACTTTTTTCTTGTCGTCAGATGCTTCCATGCGCAGTGAAATCCCAGTCGCGGGAATTGATAGTAACAAATTTAAGGGAAATTTGTCTAAGCCGCAGGCTGGATTCCTAGCGATGGAAGAAGACTCTCAAGTTTGAAGAAAGTCCGGTATGTATAGAAGGAGGTTCGGTAGGTATGGAAGAAGAATCTCAAGTATTGAAGAAAGTTCGGTAGGTATGGAAGAAGATTCTCAAGCATTGAAGAACATTCGGTAAGTATGGAAGAATGTTCGGTAAGAATGGAAAAAGATTCTCCAGTATTGAAGAAAGTTCGGTAGGTATGGAAGAAGATTCTCCAGTATTGAAAGAAGTTCGGTAAGTATGGAAATAGGTTCGGTAGAGATGGAAGAAAATTCTAATGTATGGAAGGAAGTTCGGTAAGTATTGAAGAACACCCGCTAAATATTGAAGAATCTGCGGTGGATGTGGAAAGCGATTCTTAAGTATTGAAAGTCCGGAGGTATGGAAGAGAGCGCGGCGAAACTGAAGAGCGCCCTAAAATAATCTGCCCTCCAATGGCAACTAAAAGTAATTTGCCCCATCTTCAACCATTCAATAAAAACAGAACTCAACCCCTATGCGAATTCTGCACACGGCCGACTGGCACTTGGGCAAAAGACTGGAAGATGTGCCGCGGATTGAAGAACAAAAAGAGGTGCTAAACGAAATCTGCTACATTGCCGACGAGCAGCAGGTGGATGCAGTACTAATTGCCGGCGACCTGTTCGATACCTACAATCCGCCCACCGAAGCCATAGAGCTTTTCTATAAAACAACCAAAAAACTCACCGCCAACGGCAAGCGGCCGGTCGTGGCCATCGCCGGCAATCACGACTCCCCCGACCGCATCGAAGCGCCCGATCCGCTGGCCCGTGAGTGCGGGATCTTTTTTGCCGGCTACCCCTATTCACAAATCGATCAGTGCCAGTTGGAAAGCGGGCTGTGCGTTGTAAAAAGCGAACCTGGCTTTATTGAGCTAAAGCTGCCCGGGCAAAACTATCCGTTGCGGATTTTGCTGGCACCGTATGCCAACGAGTTCCGGGTAAGAACTTTCCTCGGCCTCGAAAATGAAGAAAGGGAGCTGCGAAAGCTGCTGCAGGAGCAATGGAAGCAGCTGGCAAACAAGTACTGCGACGACAAGGGGGTAAATATGCTGCTGGCGCATCTCTTCCTCATAAAAAAAGGAGAAAAGCCGCCTGAAGAACCCGAAGACGAAAAGCCCATTTTGCACGTAGGCGGCGCACAGGCCATTTTCTCTGAGAACGTTCCAACCCAAATGCAGTACGTGGCGCTAGGCCACCTGCACAGGCACCAGCAAATGGACAGCAAGCCGTGCCCCATGGTGTACAGCAGCAGTCCGCTTAGCTACAGCTTCAGCGAAGCCAGCCAGGAGAAATACGTGGTGGTGGTAGATGCAGCGCCGGGCAAAGCGGTGAGCTACTCAAAGATAGCGCTTACCAAAGGCCGGTCGCTGTGCCGCAAAAAGTTCAGCAGCATCGACACGGCCCTGTCGTGGCTCAGCGAAAACCCCAACTGCCTGGTGGAGCTAACCATCGTAACCGAAAATTACCTGGCTTCACAAGACCGAAAGCGGCTGCTTCAGGCTCACAGCGGCATCGTTACCCTTATTCCGGAGGTAACCAATCCGGCATTGCTCGAAAGCGCAGGCGCATCTATCGACCTGTCGCAAGACATGGAGAAGCTGTTTGTCGAGTATTTTTTGCACCGGCAGGGCCAGGCGCCCAATGAAGAGCTACTGGCATTATTTAAAGAAATAAGAGCAGAACAAACCGAGCAATGATACCCATTTCCCTTACCTTAAAAGGACTATATTCTTACCAAACAGAGCAAACCATCGACTTCAGCCGGCTGCTCGACGGCCAGGTTTTTGGCATTTTCGGGGCTGTGGGCTCGGGGAAATCCACCATACTCGAGGCCATTTCTTTTGCGCTTTATGGCGAAACAGAAAGGCTCAACCAGCGCGACAACCGCAACTACAACATGATGAACCTGAAGTCGGACGACCTCCTCATCGACTTCACCTTTGCCAACTTCGACAACCAGGAGTACCGCATAACAGTAAAGGGCAGGCGTGCCAGCAACGATTTCGATACCGTGCGTACTTTTCAGCGCAGCGCCTACAAAAAAGTGCAGGGCGAGTGGCAACCGATGGAGGAAACGCTGGCCGAGCCGATCGTTGGCCTGTCGTACGACAACTTCCGGCGCACCATCATCATTCCGCAGGGTAAGTTCCAGGAGTTTCTGCAGCTCACCGACAAACACCGAACCGACATGCTGAAGGAGATATTTCATCTGGGCAAGTACGAGTTCTTTTACCAAACTGCGTCGCTGGAGAAAAAGAACAACGAAAAGCTGCAACACCTGCAGGGGCAAATGGAGCAGTACCGGGAAACCAGCCCCGATGCCCTCGAAGCCACCCAGCTTCGGGTGAACGAATTGCAAGAAGAATTGTCGCTTGTCCGCAGTAAGCTGCGTGAGCAGGAAAAGCAGGAAAAGGACCAGAACGAGCTAAGGCGGCTGTTTAATGAACTACAGCTAAAGCGGGACGAACTGCAAAAGCTGACATTGCAGGAAGACCATTTTAGGGAGAAGGAAAAAAAGCTGAGTGACTATGAATATTGCCTGCGCCACTTCAGTAGTAAGCTTGCCCGGCAAAAGGAACTGCGCAGCGGCATTGAAGCTAAAAATAACCAGGTAACAAGCCTTACCCTTCAGCTGCGCACCCTTACAGACGACCTTGCAAACGAAGAAGAAGTTTTTGCAACGGTAAAAGGCGAGCTGAAGAAACAAGACAGCCGCAAGGACCAGCTTAACGACTACCGGCACATGCTCTCAATACTAGAGCTGGAAGCTGGCATTGAGGAGCTCAACAAAAGAAGAGCGGCAGGGGAGGAGTACGTAAAAAAAGCCGCCGCCGAAAGGGAGGAAATAGGTGGTGCGCTCGAAGCGCTGAAAAATACGCTGAAGGAAAAAAAAGCAGCCTTGCCCAATATGAAGATGCTAACCGACCTGAACGGCTGGTTTATGACAAAAAGCCACCTCACCAAAGCGGTAGCGGAAATAGAAGAAGACATTCGGCGAAATGCTGGCAACATGCCAGGTAGTGGTGGCCCGGCTGAATACCTGCCGGATTTTCTTAGAAAAAAAGGCGCGGCAGCCGGAGAAATGACCCTGGAAGCCTGCCAGCAAATGATTAGCGAATACGCTGCAGACGCCAACGGCCGGATGGCCGAACTTCAGGAGCAGGTTAACCACTACCAGGTGCAGGTGAAGCTGGGAGAATTTACCCAGCAGTTGCATGCGGGCGAGGCCTGCCCGGTGTGCGGATCAACGGAGCACCCCGCCATTCTCAATGTGGAGGATGTGAACGAGCATTTAGAGCAGGCTTTGCATGAAATT
>CBFGTI010000286.1:0-5226 GCA_965651695.1 uncultured Imperialibacter sp.
CGATAACAGTTAACTTCTTTTCACTGATATCCGGCACCCGGGATGCCGCTGTATGCGTCGGTCAGGGTTTTTAGCCACCGCCTTTTCAGCGTACCGGGAGCGCCGCCCGCAAACTTCAGGCCGGTGACGGGCGCCCCGAACCTGTCGCTGTTGGCTCGCAGCCATTTTGCCGAGGGGATAATGTTTTGCGTCTGAAGCAGGTAGAGGCTGTCGAGGTCGACGTTGTTGCGGATGGCTTTTCTAAACCAACTGCTATCAGCAGCAGCCGTGAGGCCGTAGAGAAGGTAATCCTGTTTGCTGAATGCCGTATCGGCGAGGGTTTTGGCAAGCAATGTATCAGCCTTCGGATTTTTCAGCTCCCTGGCCAAAAGCCTGTGGTAAACCGACCGGTAGTGCACCGGCAGTTGCAGGCTGCGGGAGCGGTAAAGAGTGGTGTCTTCCTCCAGCCGTTTCAAGGCCTCGGTAAATGCCAGTAGCGGCAGGTGCGACGGTGCGTCGGCAGTGTAGCTAAGGTACAATCCCGCAGCCGAATGAAGCTCCTCGACGGTGAGCGTATCCTTTTTCAGATTCTCTTTGTAGTCGATGGCATAGTACTCCAGCGGATGGCCGTAGATCTCCACCCGGATGTCTTTACCGAGAATGGTGGTGAAAAATGCCGACAGGTTTTCTTTGGCATAATACAGTGCTTTCTCCATGATACCGGCATCGTGCGCCTGCTTCACCAGTTTCTCCAGGGCAGCAGCCTTTACCCGGGCTATCAGCTCAGGCCCCTCCTTTTCGGCTTTTCCGTTTACTTCTACCAATTCCCAGCCGGCAATGTTGTTTTCGGGGGAAAGCCATGGATTGATGGTAGCGCTGATAATCTTAGGGCTGCTGCGCAAAATAATCCTTCCCTGGTTTTCGAGGTAAATAAAGCTGCGTTCGCTGAAATCGTTAAAGTCGATACCTGCTTTTACCCAGCCCCGCCCCAGCAGCACCAGCTTTTGCTTTTTTTCTATCCTTTGCTGCTTTGCATCCTGGTAGCGGTCTTTCATATATCCTTCTACCAACGGTCCCAAAGGAGGCTGCTCCTGAGGCTTCAACTTCACCTCCTTAAAAACCTTCTCGAATACATGCTCGGGCCGCGATTTACCCGCATGCACCTCAAGCACCTGCCAATAGGTGGGGTAACTCTCGGAGGCCACAATAGCGCTATGATGAGCAGCAAAATCGGCATAGTGCTTTTTCCATGTGGCAAAAAAGGGTTTTTCAGGAAAACTTTTGAGTGCCGTTACAAAGTCACTGTGGATTGCCGCCAGGTTGTTGTTAAGGGCGGTTTGTGTTTCCGTATACTTTATTTCAACGGCCTCCCTCGAGCTTGTAAGCACTTCACCGTAAAACTCTGCAGTGATGAGCTCGCCCATGTCTTTGGTGCTGTTAATAATAAGACTGGTATCGCTTACCCTTAGCTTGCGGGTATTGAAGATGTTGAAAGGATCGAAGTAGCTAAACACCAGTACAGCAGCCACCACCAATAAGGCCTGAATAGCAAAAATCACTATGCTTTTGAAAGGTATCATCCGGCCTTCATGATTTCTTCTTCAGTAAGCGTGGGCGCCTCAATGAACACACCTTTTTTGAATGTGATATGCACCTCCCTGAATCCCAGCCCCTTCAGCAGGTTTTCCATAAGCAGGCGGGTACGGGCCTCGGTAGATTGCTGTAAGCCGGTGAGATTGAGTTTCTGCCGGATGTCGAGCTCGGCCATTCGGTAAAGCCGCTCATGGTCTTCGAGGGTAATCTTGTTCATAAAGCCATCGCGGGTAATCTCGTAGTCGATTTCATAATGGTCGAACGGGTACCTGAAATCGAGCACCTTTACGGGGGGCAGCTCTACTTCGATCATGCCGCCGGTAATGGTAACGTCTTCCTTGCGAAGCTCCTGCAGGTCGATGCCGGCTTTTACAAACGCCTTGGTACGGGCGGCAAACTGGGCGTTGCCCAAACGAACGACGCCCAAAAACTTCCGCTGCTGGTTGGCGAGTATCACCTTGTCGATGGTGGTTTCTGTGGTAACCAGTTTAGCAGCCCCTTTTATTTTGCTCACAGCGAGGTACCGGCGGTCTTCTTTGCAGCCTGTCAGCAGCAATAGCACGTGCACCAGCAATATGATACAGGCTCTCATACCCTAGCCTTTAGCGTTTGGGTCTGCCAGGTCGCGCTGGATCGCCTCCGGTGCCGCCGGTGTATTTTCCGTTTGCCCAGGGTGCGGTGCCGGTGTAGTGGCGTTGGCCGCCGGTGGCTGCTGCGTGGCCGGCTGGCTGTTGGCCGCTGCAGACTGCGACGGGGCGTCAGGCTTGTGCAGCACACCACTGCGTGTGCTACCCTGAAGTATTTCAAGCCCTTTGGTGCCAAAATAGAAGGCGATCATCATAAGAAAGGCTTGTTTAAAGAAATCAAAATGGTCGATAATCAGCTCGTTGCCATTGTATCGGTCGGGGAAGCTAAGGGCGGAAACCGTGATAGCCATACCGGTAACCAACACGGTAAGCGCAATAGTACCCCGTACGGTGCCCGGTGGCAAGCCGAGGGAGTCACGCCCGTGGGGGTTTTCGGTTGGCTCGTCGTCGGTAACAATCACCCCGGCGTGTTCAGCTTTTTCTTCGTTTCTTTTCCAGTCGCTTTCCTGCCACCCGAAATTCACGTTGTAGAAATAGATGGCCCACACATAATAGCCAAGCAACACCACGATCCAGCTGATGATAATGGCCGCGCCAATGTGTTTCAGGATGTTTTCGTCGGAGAAAAGTTTGATAGCGGCTCCCACAATCAGCAGCATAGTAAAGAAGCCAAAGACCATATAAATGATGCTTCTCCAATGAACGGCATCGGCCGATTTGTTGCGGCTAACGATAAAGATAATAACGCCGGTAAGTATAATTATTACCGCTACCAGGGCAATCTTGACGATTGTGTCAACAGTTAGTTCCATTTTACGGGTGATTTGGTTGTTGGGGTGTAGGTGTGCTGTGCAGATCAGCGTAGTCGCCGTGTGCGCCAAAATAGTCGGCGGCGGCCGGCGCTACTGTCTCTGTACGTGCAGGGCGGGCCGCTTCGGGGCTACCGCCAGTGGCTTCTTTGAAGCTTGCTTTCAGCTTTTGGATAAAAAGCTGAAAGGCTTTGACTACAAACCCGAAAAGGCCGAGGATGTAGAGGTAGACTTTTTCGAAGAGACCCGGATTGGTGTACAGCATCACCAAAGCAGCCGTGAGTACAGCAATAAAAAGGAGTACGATGAGGCGGTTCATGGTTAAGATTTTTTAATGTAGCCTTTACTCACCCACCCCGTAATTTCGGTTTTCACCTTGTACCAGCCGTTCTCTTCGGCCAGCACGGTAACCTCCTGCCCTTCTTTAAGCGGTTGCGCGGTGAGCTTGTGCGTGGGGCCTGCTCCCTCCCGGATATTAAGCTTGTCTGCGGCCACTCTTGCTGCAAAGGAAACGAATTCGGCCTGGCTGCCGCTGCGGTCGTGCTCCAGCAGTCGTTCCCTGAAGGTGTCGAGCGGAAAGGCGGGGCCGGGGTCGGTTTTCCGCCCGACTGAAATCTCCTCGTGACCCAGAATGCTTTTGATCTTATATTCTCTGATGAGCAGCCCGCATATTTCCTCACAAACGGCAACCTGCTTTTCTGTGTAGGTATGCCAGTAGCGGGCGGTGTTTTCGTTTCGGTGGATGCCATAAAAAGCCTCATTGGCGGGGTACTTGCCTTTGAACCACGACTCGAAAATATTGCCCACTGGCGTTAGCGGTCCGGCATTGTCGAGTTCGATACCAATGGCGTAGGCGTTGAAGCCGCTGATGCCGTTGTAGCTGCTTTCCCCGGCGTGCCATGCAATGATGTTGAATGGAACGAGTTGAAAAATTGCCCCATCGCGGCCAATCACAAGATGTGCCGAAGCCTTTACGTCGCCTGCTAAAAAAGCGGCCGAGGTTGCCGCATTTCGGCCGGCAGTGTAGTGAATAACAATACTATCGGGCCGGCCTTCCTTGAACTTTTCGGTGTTTTTATGGGTGGCACGGTAGGTAGTGGTGTCTACAATGGCCGATGGCGTGCTTCCTGCCACTGTCTGCAGTTCATGGTTGATGATCTGGAAACTCATTAGAGATAATTAAGGTGTAAAAATTAGACCAGATTAAGCTACACAGAAATATAAGAAGGTTATACTACAGTTATATTATTACCCATATTTAGATAATTTTTAGAAGGGAATCAACATGTGGTAAGCAATTATTTTTCGATAAATAGAATATACATGAGATAAATCGACACACAAAAGGGGCCACGCTGTGGGTATGGCACCGAATATTTAGCATGAAAGGGGAAATAATAAAGTTATTCATTTAAATTTTTTCTTACACACCAGGAGGACGGGCTTGCCTATTGGCGGCTGATGTTAACAGCCGGGTTTAACGACTCCAAAAACCTCCCTCAAGCCCGTTCCACGTCGGCTGCAAAAGAGGGGGACACGTTCCTCAAAAGCACCGGCGTTGCTATAGGATTTTCGTGTTTCACCTGCGGGCGGGTAGTACTCACCGGGGCAGATTGCCACTGTCGCGTCGGGATTCGAATCGAGTATTAACAGCCGTTGGCTCCATTCCGCCAGTGGGCGGACAGGCGCAATGACGGGAGATTCAGGCGGTGGCTGTTTAAGCCGGCCACCTCTATCGCCTGTAGCAGCGTACAAAGCTGCGGAACAGCCCCAATTAACAGATAACAGTTAACTTCTGTTACGGCAACAGCCTGTGAGACACAAAGCCGTGGGAAGGTAGTGTGTACAGCTTGGTCATCCAACCCACCATTAACAGATAACAGTTAACCATTAACTTCTTACACAGACTCATGGAACAGTTAACAATTAACAGTTAACGATTAACACCTCGCTCATTAACCGATAACAGTTAACAACCAACCCCCATAAAGCCGCGGACACAGAAGCTGCATTCCCTTAAAAGATTAATTGTTCGTACAGTAACAATTTTCACCTATTTTGTATGATAAGGGGGTGAGTTTGTTTGATATATAAGATTTTTTTACTTGCTTTCACCACGCTGTTCGTCAGCATGTTTTATTAAGTTATCAACCAACCACCTACACCATGGATTACAGATCGAAAACCTCGATGCGGGCGATATTATGGCCCAAACTCTCCAAATGGCACATTAATTTATTGCTTACCTGGCTGTTGGC
>CBFGTI010000287.1:0-4981 GCA_965651695.1 uncultured Imperialibacter sp.
ACCTAAAGTAGACGAGGGGTGCACCGTGTTATTCGAGTTTGTGGAGGAGGTAACAAAAGATGACTGAAAACCCAAGGGCAGCTCTTGAAAAACAGGCCCCCCGCGGGGCCTGTTCACACAATGAAACAACTACCAACGGTAACAGCTGCAAAAAGCAGCCATTACCCTTTACTGAGTCAATGCAAAATTGCCTTCGATTGTTTGTGCAGAACTACCGCCCACAAACACTTTAAAATCGCCCGGTTCGGCCCTGAAGGCCATGCTACGGGTATAAAATCTCAGATCGTCGGTGCTTAGGTTAAAAACCACGTCACGGCTCTCCCCTGCCGCCAGCTTCACTTTGTGAAATGCCTTCAACTGCAATACCGGACGAGTAACACTGCCTACCATATCGCGGATGTAAAGCTGTACGGTTTCTTCGCCGGAGCGGTCGCTGCTATTGCTCACTTTCACCTTTACCTCTATGGCATCGCCCATGTTAAATTCGGATTTGTTGAGCCTCAAATTGCTATAGGCAAACGTGCTGTAGCTTAGCCCGTGGCCAAAGGCAAACAGCGGTGTGTTTTCCACATCGAGGTATTTGCTGGTGTATTTGTTTTCGGCATTAAAAGGCCGGCCGGTATTCTTCATGTCGTAATGAATCGGGATTTGGCCCACATTGCGAGGGAAAGTTACCGGCAACTTGCCCGACGGATTGTAGTCGCCAAAAAGCACATCGGTAATCGCGGGCCCCGCCATTGTACCCAAATGCCACGCCCACACAATGGCCGGCATGTTTTCGGCCATCCACGAGATGGTAAGCGGCCTGCCTGCCATTACTACCGGTATCACAGGTTTTCCGGTGGCAGCAACCGCTTCTACCAGCTGCTGCTGTACGCCAGGCAGGTCGAGCTCGGAGCGACTTGCTGCCTCACCACTCATGTCGGCACTTTCGCCAACAGCCAGTAGCACAACATCGGCAGCCTGAGCTGCCCTCACGGCGGCGGAAAACCCTGATGTATCATCGCCCCGTACCTCCGCTCCCTTTACATGCGTAACCCGGGCACCCGGCAAAGCGCTCCTGAGTGCAGCAAGCAGCGTGATGGCTTTGGTTTCGTCGCCAGCAGCACGCCACGTGCCCAGCATATCCATGGGGCTATCGGCTAAAGGACCTATAACTACTATGTTTCTAAGCTCTTTTGACAGCGGCAGGAGTGGCTTCCCCTTCACCGAATCGTTTTTCAGGAGCACAATGGAGCGGCGGCCGGCCTCCCGTGAGTGCTCCATAATTTCTTTTGAAAATGTAATCTCCTGTTCTCTCTGCTCATTGCTATAGCGGTAGGGGTCTTCGAACAGCCCAAGGTCCCATTTTACTTTCAGGATGTTCCTCACTGCCTCGTTGATGCGAGACTCTTTTACCCGATCTTCATTTACCGACTGCAGCAGGTAGTTGTAGTAAACCGCTCCCTGCATATCCATATCCACACCGGCATTCACGGCCAGCTCGCCGGCTTCCTTATCATCTCTTACTATGCCATGATTCACCATTTCATTGATGGAGGTATAGTCGGTCACAATAAAGCCGTCGAAGCCCCATTCATCGCGAAGTATCTGCTCCAGCAGGTAGCTGTTTCCCGTGGCGGGTACGCCGTCCACCTCGTTAAACGACGTCATCACGGTAACGGCACCGGCATCTATAGCTGCCTTATAAGGCGGCAGATAGGTCTCACGCAGCACTCTTTCCGACATATCTACAAAATGATAGTCGCGGCCAGCCTGCCCTGCTCCATAGGCGGCAAAATGCTTTACACAGGCTGCTACAGTTAACGGATCGGCCAGGTTGTTGCCCTGGTAGCCTTTTACTTTGGCTTGTGCTATCAGGCTGCCCAGCAGCACGTCTTCGCCACTACCTTCGGCTATGCGGCCCCATCGAGGGTCGCGGGCAATGTCGACCATGGGATTGAACGTCCAGTGGAGCCCACCCGCTGCTGCTTCCATCGCGGCGAAACGGGCCGACTTTTCAATGGTGGCCAGGTCCCACGATGCTGCCTCAGCCAGAGGAATGGGAAAGATGGTTTTGTGACCATGAATAACGTCGTATCCGAAAATAAGCGGTATACCAAGGCGCGATTCTTCAACAGCCATGCGCTGCAGCTCTCTTGTAAAGGCAGCTGTATGGGCATTAAATATCGCTCCCGTCTTGCCGCTTACTATATCGTCTTTATAATTGTCGCGCATGGTAGGGCCTGTTACATCCCAGTCGCTGGTAAACAGCGTCATCTGCCCGATTTTCTCCTCCAGGGTCATCTCCTGCAACAGCGAGTCTATAAAATTGTCTTTTTCGGACCGCGCCTGTTTTGCCGGCCTGTCTCCTCCCCCGCAGGACCACAGCACGGCAGCACCCAGTAAAATATTGATAAACCCTTTCGCATTTTTCATATTAAACCTCCTTTTATCTTCGCTTCGTTAAGTATCAAGCCAATTTCAGCGGCTTATAAGGCTTTACCAAACCTTGAAAATTTAGTAAAGCTGTAGGTGTTGAGCGTTATCGCTTACCTGGTGTAAGTAAATCCCAGCTTATCCAGGCCCTGCTGCACTTCAGGGGCTCCCATAAATAGCTCCCACAGCAACCCCGACCGATGATTTTCCATCATGATGACAATGGGGCCCTGGTCGATCGCAAGGTATCGCGGAATGTACCAGTTGCTTTCTTCACTAAAGGCGTCGTAAAAGCCGAATTCACCCCAAATCTTATCTCCGAGATCGAAATAAAAGTGCTTCAACACCTTCATCGATTCCTCCGGTGTGTAAGGAAAAGACGACAGTGCAGCGGTTGGTGAGATCACACCCAGGTCTTCGTCTTTGGGCTTATGGCCGGCATAGCCAATCATGCTGTAGCTGGAGGTAAGCCCCCAGCAGTCTACGCCGTATCCTTCGTAGCCTAGCGGGTTTTCTATGCACCACTGCCTGTTGATAAGCACATGATTGCGGTTGTCTTTCCAGTAGTCGGCGTACCTGTCCTTCAGGTTTCTCGGATCGAGCCCAAGGAAAGAATAATGTGCCCAGAAAAGCGGCCCGCCAAATTGCTGAGCATAGTTATGCCTTAAATTGAGGTGATAGCCGTACTGCTCGTGAGTGGAGTCATTAACGATGCCGCCGCTTCTTGCCCAGCCTTCGTGATAAACTTCCGCAGGTATGCCATGTGTAGGGCTCGCAGCTGCCAGCACATACATAATCAGGCATTCGTTCCACCCCTCCACCGGGAAGTTCATCTCCCAGGCATGGTTGGGCGACCAATGCCAATACAGCACATTCTTGTCGCCGTTGCGGTACCAATCCCACTCAACTTCCTTCCAAAGCTTATCAATACGTTCAGCCAGGGCTTTTTCTTCTTCATTGCCATTTTTGAAGTACTCCCGCACCGTAATGAGGCCCTGTACCATATAAGCTGTTTCCACTAGGTCGCCACCGTCGTCTTTGGGGCTGAACGGCTGCACCTTGCCTGTTTCTCCATTTATCCAGTGCGACCACGCCCCATGAAACCGGTCGGCCTTCTCGAGAAAATCAACAATCCTCACCATCCGTTCGTAGCCTTGCTCGCGGGTTATAAAGCCCCTCTCAATGCCCACCAGAATGGCCATTACGCCAAAACCCCCTCCTCCGGAAGTTACAATGTGCTTGTCGTTTTGCGGGTACACATCATCGGAGTGGTAACGTTCACGGGCCAACCCGGAGTTGGGCTCTGCGCCGTCCCAGAAATACTGGAAGGTGCGGTACTGCACGAGCGTCATCAGCGAATCGTCGCTTATGTTTTGAGCGGTATCAGTTTCGTCCTGCTGATTTCGCACCGTTGTGCAGGCCGACATCCCCAAAACCGTTGATACAAGTAGAATAAACAGGTTTCTTAACATGGTCTTGTTTTTATGTTTACGCCGCTGGCAGCCTGGTTAAAACGCCACCGGGCGGGATTTAATCTTTTATCTGGTCGACGAAAAGCCGAGTTTCTCCATGCCTGTCTGCACCTCGGGTGCCGACATAAGCAGGTCCCACAGCAAGCCTGTGCGATAGTTTTCAATCATTACTACAATCGGCCCCTGGTCAATCGCCAGGTACGAGCTGGCCGTCCACCCTTCGGTCAAGTTAAATGCGTCGTAAAAGCCATAGTCGCCCCACAGCCTGTCGCCCATCGTGTAGTAAAAGAATTTCAGTGCCTTCATCGATTCTTCCGGCGTATATGGAAACGACGACAATGCCGCCGTGGGTGTAATAACGCCCAGGTCGTTGGTAGGCGAATGCGCATTGTATCCTTCGTGATTGTCGCTGGCCGTGAGCCCCCAATTCATTTCACTATAGCCCACAAAGTTTTTAGGGTTGGCGATAGCATGCTCCTGATTGATACGGCTGTGGGCCACGTTCTGGTCCCAATAATTGGCGTAGGTATCGGTAAGCCCGGTGGGGTCGAGGCCAAGAAATGAATAATGCGCGAAAAACAACGGCCCACCGTAGTCGAATCCCAAAGGCAGTTGAATGCCGTAGTAGCTTTTGCCATTCTTTATACTGCCATTATTCGCCCAACCCTCGTGGTAAACTGCCGCGTCGACAGGGTGTGTAGGAGAAGCTGCTGCGAGGAAGTAGGTGATGAGCGCCTCGTTGTAACCCCGTATTTGGTGGTTCATTTCCCACTCATAGTTGGGCGACCAGTGCCAGTAGAGCACATTTTCTCCGCCTTTGGTATGCCAGTTCCATTCAACCGCCTCCCACAGGGCGTTGATGCGGCTGATAAGGACCACTTCCGTGGCGTCGGCAGCGTTGAGGTACTGGCGCACTGTTAAAAGTCCCTGTATCAGAAAAGAGGTTTCTACCAGGTCGCCGCCGTTGTCTTTGGTGCTGAAGGGCTGCACATTGCCTGTGTTGCCATTAAGCCAGTGCGGCCATACGCCATGAAAACGGTCGGCTGTTTCGAGAAAGGAAATTACCTTGGTGAAATGGTCGATTCCCTGCT
>CBFGTI010000288.1:0-4971 GCA_965651695.1 uncultured Imperialibacter sp.
GAGATCATTGCCCGGCGGTCTTCGGTTGACACGCTGAGTGGTCAGCTAAAGGTTTTGAAGCTGGAAGAAAACCGGCTGCCTGGTGGAGTACTGTCGGAAAAGGCCGCGGAGCTTGCCAGCCTGATCCGCACTACCGAAGAAAAGCATGAGCAGTTGGCGAAGAAAATAGAAGAGCAGCGGCATCAGAAAGCGACCTTGCAGGAGCGGATCGACACTACCAGGCTGGTGATGGCGGAAGAGGAAGCTCAGCTCGACGCCCTTGAAGCCGACCTTACCGATTGCCTGTTGAAATCCTCCTACGCCGATTGGGCGGAGATTGAAGCTATATTGAAAAACCAACTCGATATTGATGCACACCGCCGCGAGATTGCCGAATACCACCAGCAGCTGTACAAAGCCAGGCACGACACCGACCACCTCGAACAGCAAACCCGTGGCAAAACCTTCGATACACAAGCCTATGCTGAACTGCAAGCCTCAATTATTGATCTGAAGGACAAGGCGCAGCAGGTAAACGACACATATGTAACCGAGCAGGCGGCATTGGAGCGGCTGAAAAACGACCTGAAGGTAAAAGCAAAGCTGGAAAAGGAGATGGAAGGGCTACAGCACCGGGCAGCCAACCTCAATGTACTCCGCCAATTGTTTAAAGGTAGTGGCTTTATCAATTACATTTCGTCGGTTTACATGCACAACCTTTGCAAAGCCGCCAATGAGCGTTTTTACAAACTCACCAGGCAACAGCTAAGGCTGGAGGTAACGGATAGCAACGATTTCCAGGTGCGCGATTTCCTCAACAACGGCAAAGTACGCAGCGTAAAAACGCTTTCAGGCGGGCAAACCTTTCAGGCGTCACTTTCTCTGGCATTGGCTTTAGCCGAAAGTGTGCAGCACCAGAACAGGGCCAAACAGAACTTCTTTTTTCTCGACGAAGGGTTTGGTTCACTCGACAAAGACTCGTTGCAAATTGTTTTCGATACGCTCAAATCGCTCAGAAAAGAGAACCGCATTGTGGGCATCATCTCTCATGTAGAAGACCTTCAGCAGGAGATTGATGTATTCCTGAAAATAGAGAACCACCCCGAAACGGGTAGCGTGATCAAGCGGAGTTGGGGGGAGAGGTGAATCGAGATCCTGGCGCGACGGTGGCATTTTCACAAGGAACGTGTGACCCTTTCGGGGTCAGGTTGTTGTAAAGGAATTTGTTGCGATCTATAAACGTTTGATCCCTCCGGGATCATAGATGTATCGCGGCCCTCGCACATTGGACGATCTCGGAGTGCCGATATACAGATAGGCCGCAATAATTACCAATTGCCGTTTGAAAATCCTGAACCCGAAGGGTTCACATGTTTATAGCAAGAAACCATCTGCGAAATGCATTTCGACCCCGACGGGGTCGCACGTTCGGCGGCAAGACGGCCAGGGCGTTATCATTTCACCATTGGCAAGAGGGCGATTTGTTCGGAATTGTTCAAAGACATCTTTTGTTCTTTTTTAACTTTATAACACAACAGACAAAAATTAAACCCACTCCGCCATGGAAATAAACAACGCACAAACTGTGGAAACTCAAATGCTGATCAGAAAGCCTGTGTCAGAGGTCTTCGCGGCATTTATTGAACCCTCAATTACCAGAAACTTCTGGTTTACGAGGGCCAGTGGCAGGCTGGAGGTTGGAAAAACAATTCTTTGGGAATGGGAAATGTACGGGGTATCCACGCAGGTGGTGGTAAAGGAGATTATACCAAACGAACGTATCGTGATAGAATGGGATGTTCCGTCGACCACGGTGGAATTTCTGTTCAAAACACTGAGCGACGGTTCCACCTACGTGGTTATCAGAAACTACGGCTTCCACCAAACCGGCGACGACTTGCTCAACGTCATTAAAGACGTAACCGGCGGCTTCACTACGGTGCTCGATGGACTAAAAGCCTACATGGAGTACAACATTAACCTCAACCTAATAGCAGACAAATTCCCGAAAGAGGTGATGCAGCACGGGTGAGGGAAAATTATTCTCCCACAGCTGCGAGGACAGCCTTTATCAACTTATCGTGTAAACGGAACTCCAGCTTTGAAGTGAGGGCTTCGATCTCCGGTTTTAGAAGAGGAATTAGGCCGGTCTGCTTTGCCTGTATGAGGATGCCCAAAAGACCAATGACTTTCAAACCTTCTCGTTTTGCTATCCGACGACCTTTTTTTTCGTCAATAAGCAAATAGCTTGCTTTTTGTTCTTGAGCCAACACGATAGATTCAGCTTCGCCGTCATCCAATTCTTCCTTTAGTTTGGCGACCCTTTTTACGTCCACAATATCTTTAACAGAAATCCATGGTTCATTCAAAGACTCAACCGAATACCCGAATTGTCGCAGAGACGAGAGTTCAGCATATACCGAAGGCGATATTAGTACCTTTGCGTAAAGAATTGGAATTAGCGAAAGCTTGTCGATAGCCAGAAGACCAGTGAGTACAGAACTGTCGCTTACTACAATCAAAGGATTAGGATTCGAACTCCGCGATAGTCTTAAGGTCTTCGTTGAGATCGTCAATGTCGTAATTGAGATACTCTTTTCTCAAAGCCAGTTCCCTTTGAAATTCTATTCGGTTGAGCCCTAAAAATTTACACGCTTGCCCTATCGAAAGTTTACCATGCTTATATAAAGCTATGGCCAGTTCGAGCTTTAGCTCTTTTTCACTTAAGCCTGTATTCTCTAAAAACTCGCTGTCGATTACCAAAGACATATTGTAAAGATAAGAAAAGTTATGAAGATTATTTACCCGGGATAAACCATCTCATTTTAGACTTCACCGCTTGAGTTGCTGAAAAGACAAATACTCAAAGCTTTTTTAGGACTCACATTCATCAATCCATCCGATCCCTTTTTCTGGCTCTTCTCACCCGGAATATCACCACCACCAGCACTATCAGCAGCATAAACGGCCACAGCGTAACCAGCCACACGGTAAAGCCAAGAAATTTGTCCCAGCCATTTCCCCATCCGTCGCCTATCTTGTCCCAAAAGCCGAAGCCTTCCGTTTTTGTCTGGTAAAAGCTGATGTTGAGGGTAGCAAAGGCAACCCGGTTCTGCAGGTATTTCAGCCTGCCTTCCATCGACTCTATTTCGGAGCGCACCTGGCTTAGCTGCGTTTCTATGGCCACCATGTCTTCTACGGTGCGGGCTTGCTTCAGCAGCTCGAGGTAGCGGACCTCCAGCTCTTTTTTGCTTTTCAGGCGCGCTTCTACGTCAATAAATTCCTCTGTTACGTCAAGGGTATTGATGTTCCGGTTTTCGAGCCGCCCGGCATAGGATGAAACCGCCGCCAGGAAGCTGTCGAAACGCCCCTCGGGTATCCGCACTGAAATGCTCTGCTCGAGCGTTCCTCCGTAATTGTAAATATTTTCATTGGCCACGTAGCCGCCCACAATAGCCACCAGGCTGTCGAGAAAGCCTCGGGTTTTAGCTACATCGCCGGTTTCGAAGCGCAGGCTGCCTTCCCGTATCAGCTTGCGCTCGATGGAGGGGTCGGTCTGCACAGGTTGCGATTGTCCGCCTTCCATCGCTCGTTTGGAGGCAAAGCCCTGCGCGGCTTCAGGTGCTGCCATATCCATTGCTACATTTTCACGCGAGGCGTTGTCGGCGCATTGGGCAAATAAGAATACCAGTACGAGACCGGCAAAGAAGATTCGTCTGTTCATAAAAAAATCCATCATGTTCGGAAGATAGACACTTTTTGTGCCAGTTTGGAGGGAGGAGGTTTAAAAGTTTAGGGTTTAATGTTTAATGTTAAAGCCCTGCTTCAGAGCTTTGGCGTAGCTCCTGAACCGACTGCCGGCTTCAAGCTAATCTGCTGTTCTATTTTTTGTAGTTAAGCCATCAATCGTAACAGCAACGTCCAAAGGCTGGTTGCGGAGGACGCCAGTGGTTTTCCGAAACCTTAAACTGTTAAACCTTAAACCGCCAAACATGAGAAGCCCGGAATCACTCCCGGGCTCTGCATTTCTAAAAAGTATTTGATTTTTATTTCATTTCGGCGGCAATGGCATCTGTCATCGCTTTCTGCACTGCCTGCACCATGGCTGTTAGCTCCTGCACATATTCCGCTTGCTTCGCCCTGATTACATAATCGGCTGATGAGGAAAGGCCCCAGAAGCTACCATCGCGACTTTTTACCTCTTCTACGCCGGTGCTCCAGCCCTCGTTTCCGTAAATCGGTCCTTTGGCGAATGTGATGGAAGACCACAAACCTTTGGGGGTGATGATGGTAACTATGGGCGTAACCGACAGTAGCGGGAATGTGCTGAGCGACTTCGACTTGTATCCCCTGTCGGCATCGAAACCGGCAAATGTAACCCAGTAAGTAATATACAGTAAGTTTACGTTTTCCTTCTTCGCCAACTTCATATAGTAAGTGCCGGGTATGGTGCGGTCGGTGAAATAAAGGGGCTCAGTTGGTCTGAAGATTACCTGCCGGTCCTTGGTCATGTCTACCTTTTCTTCTTTTATGCTTCCGTCGTGGATACCCGCAAAGTCGTTCTTACCGTCGTTCTGGCTCACGGCAAACTCACCATTTACAATGGCATTGCCATCGGCCATGCTAAGCCCGGCACTCGCCAGCCCACTCAGCAAATGACCGTGCAGGTCGTCGATCATCTTCTGATAGGCCGCTTGCTCCACCCCCTGAAACGAAGCTCCCGAAAACACCGAAGGCCCGTCGCCCTTGTGGTTGGCGGCGTGTTGTTCAATCCTTTGGTTCACTTTGTAGTCGCATACAAAAGTAGGTACGGCTTTTAGCGACTTCACAACGCCCCCTGAAAGCTTGGAGACATTCATTTTGTAGTCTTCAGCAATATTGGCCGAAGACCAGTCGATGGTTTTATTTTTTTGGCTGAACGACGCTACACTGATAAGCATAAAAGCAATAGCGGCTAAAAGTTTGAATTTGTTCATGGCTGTGAGATTTATT
>CBFGTI010000289.1:0-4943 GCA_965651695.1 uncultured Imperialibacter sp.
ATGTGTTAATCGAGTCCTCCAACGCCATTTTGCAGGGTGCCAAACATGTGCTGAAAGGTATAGAGCATGGCCAGCACATCGTGATGATGAACTACGAAGCCGAGCTGATGTACGGACCCTACCTGCTGAAAAAAGCCACGGAAGCAGGCGTGGTTTACACCTGTGCCGATGGCGACCAGCCCACGGTTATCAAAACCCTTGTTGACGAAATGACGCTATGGGGCTTTGACCTGGTAATGGCCGGCAATATGAAGGGCTTCATGGACAGATACACCGATCCCATAAAAATTGCTCCGGAAGCCGACAAGCGCAACCTCGATCACAAAATGTGCTCGTCGTACACCGATGGCAGCAAGCTTTGTGTGGAAATGGCGGTGTTAGCCAACGCACTAAACCTGAGAGCCGATGTGCCAGGCATGCATGGGGCGAAGATCAAGAGCATCTACGACATTTTCGATCACTACGACTTTGAGAAGATCTACAAAGACAAAAAAGGAGTGGTAGACTACGTGCTGGGTGCCGAACCAAAGGGAGGCGTGTTTGCCGTGGGGTATACCGAGGACAAATTTCAGCAGTATACGCTCGACTGGTTCCCACCCAACATGGGCCCCGGACCCTTCTACCTCTTCTACCGGCCCTATCACCTCGGCCACATAGAAGCGATGGCGTGCGTAGCAGAGGCGTACCTGCATAAGTCGGCCCGCCTGCAACCCACTTATGGCATGAAAACCAACGTGTTTGCTTATGCCAAAAAAGACTTGAAGGAAGGCGACATGCTTGATGGCATGGGTGGATTTGCCTCTTACGGCCTTATCGAAAACCTGGAAGACAACAGGGAGAACCCCGGTATTCCAATTTGCATTGCCGAAAACATGAAGTTGAAGCGGGCAATTCCCAAAGACGAAAAGATCAACCTTCAGGACGTGGAGTTCAACCGTAACGATCCGTCGTTCGAGTTGTATCTGCAGGCTTGCGGCGACCTTAAGGTTGTTTCGCCAATTTCCGAAATTGTTTCAAACGGCGTTGAGACATTAGTAGCGTAGCATTATGGAGAATAATAGTAACACCAAAAATAATAAGCCGTTGGTAACGGTGGTTGTAGCTACCTACAACCGTGCCGATACGCTGGAGTATGCCATCAAAAGCATACTCTGGCAAACCTATACCAACTTTGAGCTGTGGATTGTAGGCGACCGGTGTACCGACCACACCGAGCAGGTGGTGCAAAAATACTTGTCGGACAGCCGGGTGCACTGGTACAATATGCCCGTGAACAGTGGCTATCAGTCGCGGCCCAACAACGAGGGCATCAAGAGGGGATCGGGCAAATACATTGCCTACCTCAACCACGACGACATTTGGTTGCCAAACCACCTGGAAGACACTGTTGATCACATGGAGCGGTCCGACACCGACTTTGTGTTCTCCATATTGCAGTGGGTTTACTCCTTCACCTATTCGCGCCCCGACATTCCGCTGTTTCCCAATTTGCCCCGCCCGCCCGAAGCCACAGCTGTGGTACACCGCCGCGACGTGGTAGACAAAATCGGGTACTGGAAAGACATACACGAGACCTATGCCTATCCACGTACGGAGTTTTTCAGAGATGCCCTCAAGGCGAAACTGAAGTTTGAAATGGTGCCGTCGCTTACAGCGCTGAAGTTTTTGTGGGATGAGAAAAACTACCACGATGTGGGGCCACAGCCATTGTACATGAAGAAAATAATGGAAGAGCCCGATTACCTGAACCGTGAGCTGAGCAAAATGCTGATAAGAGCCTACGATGAACTGGGCCGCCTGCCCAGCCGCAAACGGCTGAAAACGCAGCTGAACGATCAAATACGTTCGTCGCTGATCGGCCTGAACTTCGACCCCGCCAAGCTGCGGTTTTGGATGGGTAAAGGCGGCCAGATCAAAGTATGGAGAAAAAGACACCACCTGGCTCCGGAAGCGGAGGCAGCAAGCGCCTAAAAAACCAGTTGTTCATATTGGATTTGCCATTGCCGGCGCCCTTTGGGGTGCTGGTGATGGCTTTTTTTTGAAGATAGACTGGTCAGTGATTTTACAAAAGAAACCCTGGTATTGACGGTTGTAAAAGCAAAACATTTTGCAGGCGATTTTAGCCTGCGTGGCAGCCGGCTTGTTTTGTGGTGGTAGATTGCAACTCGGCATGCCTGTATACAATAAGCTTCGCTATGGCGGAATTAAAGCAACAAGTTGAGAGGGTAATAGAAAGCAACGACGAATGGCTTGAGCGGTTTGCCCGTTTTGGCTTTTTTACCAAAGGGGTTGTGTATTGTCTGCTCGGTACCATGACGACGCTTTCTGCTTTCAGATTTGGTGGCGAAAAAGCCAGCCGTGACGATGTTTCAAAAGATTTACGAACAACCATTCGGAAAGATACTTTTGGCTGCCACAGCACTGGGACTCTTTGCGTATGCCGTTTGGCGATTGTATGAGGCAACGAAAAACCCTGCCAGCAAAAAGGCCATCGTCCGCCTCGGCTATGCTGGCAGCGGGTTGCTGTACGGGTCAATGGGTGTTTCAGCTGTATTGCTAGCCACAACAGGCGGCGGGGGATCGAATGGCGGGGGTACCCAGTCGGCCGTTGCCGAAGCCCTGCAGCAGCCTTTCGGCAAAATAATCGTGGGAATCGCAGCGCTTGTTGTAATAGGTAAAGCCTTTTACCAGTTCTACCGGGCTTTCACCGGAAACTTGGACAGCGGTCTTTACCTCCCGAAAAATCAAAGCAAGCTTGTGTTTCGGGCGGCAGTTTTTGGCTTTGCCGCACGAGGTGTGGTACTGGCCGTAGTGGGCTATTTCTTTGTACGAGCAGCACTGCACGAAAACTCCGGCGAAGCCCGGGATACGAAGGGTGTTTTTACCTTTCTGGAAAGCGGGTTTGGGCCCTGGTTGCTGGGCATCGTCGCCTTTGGGCTTGTTTGCTACGGTGTATTTATGATGGTGAGGGCCAGGTACGGCAGCTTTGAGGTGCAATAGAAACCGATGCCTTGTTTTCTGAACATCGGGCTGTATATTGTTGTATGTATATTTTTCTGGGATTCATAGCGGTAGCCGCAGTAGCCGGGCTCGTTGTGTTCTACAAAGAGAATAAGAAAACAGCCAAAATAAGGCAGGAAAAGGCCGACGGAAAATGGGATTTCATCGAAATGGAATACCTGCCATACCTCCAGTCTCACGGGGAGCCCGTGCATGAAACAGGAATACTTTCCTTTAAGGTGCTGTTCGATAGCTACACTTGGGATCTTTCAGGAGCCCTGCACTATAACGCGGCGGGGATTTACGCCCAATTTGATGTGGTGCTCGACAGCGCTCCCCGTTTCTTGTTCGTAGGGGGCAAAGACCAGCCAACCCGTTTCTGTCCGGCCTCTTCTCTCTATTTCCACTCAACTGACTGGAAGGGGCGTGATTTTGTTGTTAACCTGAAAACCAGGGAGCATGGGAAACAACCTGATTATACTTTTATCATTAAAAACGCTACTGACGAGCTTGCAGATGAGCTGAAAAAGATATTTCCTTCCGTTGCTTAATGATCTTATACCGGGCACTTTCCGAATTCACTGTTCCGTTTGCTCCGGCAGGTAATCGCCGAAAAGGTTCCAATCCATGCCATTTCCCCAGCCCTGACCATGATCGCTGGTGTTTTTTGTTTTGTGGCCTTCGCCAATCCGGTGCTCACCAAATGCGAGTAGCGAAAGGATACTGCCGGGGCGCAGGTGCATGCTGGCCCAGCTTAACGGGGAGTCGCCGTGGGCGTCTTTTGCTTCTTTGTTTGCGCCGTTTACTATTAGAAACTCTATGGTTCGTTCGTCGGCATAAGCTGCCGCCCGATGCAGCGGTGTTTCCCCTTTGGTTCTTACTTCCCGCATGAAAGCGCCGGTTTCTTTGCCGACCACGGTTTTGGCATTTACATCGGCGCCATTTTCGACCAGCAGCTTCACAGTGTAGAAGTAGTAAGGCCGGCCGGCTTTAGCCAGGGCACTATGTAGCGGCGTTTCGTAGGTTTCGGCAACCGGTGCGTTTACGTTGGCGCCATGCCTGATCAGGAAGTCGCACACTTTCCAGTGCCCGAAGAAGGCTGCATTGCCCAGCTCGTCGTTCAGGTTGATGCTGGTCAGATCTCCGCCGGCCTCCAGCACAGCCCGCAGTGCAGTGGTGTCGTTGTAGTATACCAGCCACTGCAACGGTTTAATGCGGCCGTGGTTTAGCAACTCCGGCCAATTGTTTTGTTTGAGGAGATGAAAAATATAGTCGGTGCGGCCCCGGCTTATTAGCTCCAGTATTTTGTCTGCTTCCATGGCGTTATGTTAGATTTCTCGCTACCCGAAACCCAAGATCGTCAATTTTGAAAGAAGATGGATGACTGCGCCGCCGGTTTGTGGCCAGGCAGCTTCTGGGCTCGTCGCTCCACCCGCCGCCCCGTATGATGCGGTATGCGCCATATACCGACTGGTCGTAAACGTCGGTACACCACTCCCATACGTTGCCAAGCATATCGTACAGCCCCCAGGAGTTTGGCATTTTTGCTCCCACTTCGTGTGTATTTCCTGCCGAGTTGGCCTTGTACCAGGCTATTTCGTCAAGGTCGCCGTATCTTGCACCTGTAGTTCCCGCCTTGCACGCATACTCCCATTCGGCCTCGGTTGGCAACCTGTAGCCGCTGGCAGTAGGGTCGAAATCAATGTCGCTAGTGTTTTTGTTCCGAAAGTAGCATTGGGGAAGCCCGGCTACATCGGAGAGCTTGTTGCAAAAGGCCACCGCGTCCCGCCAGGTTACAGTTTCCACTGGTTTTTTGCTTCCGGTAAAGGCCGACGGCGCCGCCCCGGTTATTTCCAGATACAGCTCTTGTGTTACCAGATACTTCGACATTAAAAAGGGTGCTATGTTCACCCTCCAGCTGTGTTTTATCCGGTCGTCTCTCA
>CBFGTI010000290.1:0-4931 GCA_965651695.1 uncultured Imperialibacter sp.
CATAAGCCATGGCCACCAAAGCCGCTTTGCCATACCTCGAAAGGCCTTCGATAGCCACCCGTGAGGCGTCCACGTCTCTGTCGGTTTCAAAATAGTCGATAGCCCTGCTGGCGCCCCAGGCCCAAGCCCTGAGGGTACCCCAGTCGTCGGGCTTACGGGGTGCGCCTTTGTTTACAAGGCCAATAATACCCGAGCGAAGGCCGGCACCGTTGTCGGCTTGTATGCTTGAAGGCACAATGATGGCATATCCCCAGCCGCGGGAAATGAGCTGCTCTTTCCAACCAGGCTCGTGGGGTGATAAAAGTGGTGGTGTATTGTCAACCGGCCCGGGACCAAACGGCCAGCGGATAAAGCCGAACTCAAGCACCACGGGTACCGGTCCGGTGGCTTCGGCCGGTGTTACAACTATCAGCTCTATTTGTACCTGTATGTCCGGATAAGTGGAATTGTCCACAACACCAGCCAACAGTTTCTCATTTACGGCATATGGCCCTACCGTTGTGTCTTTAACCAACACCGCTTTCCAGCTAACTGCGGGTGCGTTCTCTGGCACACGGCCATACATTTCCCGGTCGAAAAGCTCCGCAAGCTCCGGCCTGCGCTTGTCCCACCATACGCTGGCATCTTTTACAGGCGCTCCGTCATTCAGTACTAGCGGATCGGGCAGGGTGTAGTTATTGACTTTCGACTCGTCGCTGTTGGCCGCATTCTTAGCGGTGGGATTTCCAGAAGGACCGGGCCGGTTAGCAATCGTAATCCCCAACAGTTCTTTCATTTGCTGGTGGTCGACTGCCGAAAGCCTGTTGATACTGTCTCTTGCGGCCTGCGATAGCTGCGCCTCACACAAAAAGCCGCTGCTAAGGAAGGAGAGGAAAAGAAATATTTTTATTTTACTCATTTCCAGAATGTTGAATAATATGACTTGAAGCACTTTTTAGGGTAGCTACCCAGTAGTCGCCTTCATTCTTTTTCAGGTATTTCAAAAAGTCATTGTGTTGCTGCAGCGTTGCGTTGATAGGGTGTCCGCCACCCACGCCATGAAATAATACCACGAGAAGGGCATTTTCCGCCTTTGCTTTTTCCGCCCACGAAACAAGCTGATCGGCATTGCTTTCGTCTACTACGTAGCAGTTGAGGTTGGTGAGGTCGGTCGTTCCGAACTGGTTAACGTCACCGTGTACCCCGCGAAGAGAAACAAACTTATCTTTAATGGCATCTACAAACGATCCCTCCGCACAGGTTGTATCTCCGCAGGTATAGGCGAAGGTGCGATCTTTTTGGCCATCCAGCGATTCGAGAAATACATTTGTCATTTCTATTTCTCTCACTATCTGCTCCGTAGTGTATTTGCTCAAGTCATTATCCGTCGACACCCACGAGCGGCCGGGTTTGGAAGCATCGCAGGGGTGAAAAAGCGTATGGTTACCCAACTCATGACCGTTTTCAGCAGCTTGCCGCCAATCCGCCAGCCTGTTTTTGCTCCCGGGAAAGGCCGCGGACAAATAGAAGCTTCCTTTGAACCCGAGTGAATCAAGGGCAGGGATGGCGTTGTCGAGGTGTACGTCAAGCGCATCGTCGTAGGTAAGCACCACGGCCGCTTTTTTGCCGTACCACAGTTCATCCGCACGGCCTGCAGCGGCTTCAAAAGGAGAGGCGGGGAGGCCTTCTTTGTTGTACAGGTTGGCGCCGTCCGGATTATCTGCCCATGCGTAGCGTACGTATAGCGGGTTGGGTACACCGTCATTCCAAACCACCACCTTGTCGCCTTCAATAGCAGCATTTGCCCAGGCAAACTTTTTGTCTTCACCGGCAACAGCAAACCACTTGAGCGCTTCACCGTCTTTGGCAACAAGTCCGCTGCCGGTATGGTCAAAGTCCAGCTCCACCTTGCCTGCACTGAAGATAGCTTCTTTATAAAGCGGCCCGGAATAAACAATGTTCTCTTCGTGGTATGCTATTTTTTGTGCTGCTAATGCCAGCCGTTCTCCAATCGGCTTTTTGTTGCCGGGATGAATATCGTTCCACTCGCCGAGGTCGATAGTTACCGCCATGCCGGTATGTGGTAAATCGAGTGCTTTTCGCTGGGCTTCTCTCAGCAGGGCCCAATTGCTTTCCGATGGCAGGTAATTTACATCCATGTAGTTTGGTAGCTGTGCGTACAGAAAGGGGAGGTCTTCGTCATTCCATTGCCCGCGCCAGTCGTGGATCAATGCCCGGAGTAAAGTCTCGTAGGTCTCCGCCCGGCTTTCGTTGCTTTCTCCCTGGTACCAAAGCACGCCCTTAATTGCATGGTTGGCGAAAGGCGCTACCATGCCGTTGTAGAGGGCCGAAGGTTGATTTTGAGCAGAAATGCTGCCGACATTTTCCGGTTCAGGCGGGTAAGCAGCGCCCACCTTGTACTGCCATTCTCCTTTCAGGTCGAGAGTGTCTCCCCCGGCAGCGATGTGGTACGGTTTGTCGGGTACAAATCCTCCCTTGCCTGCGTAGTTCAGCACACGGACCACAATGCTGTTTTTACCCGGTTTCAGCACGCCGGCTGCAATGTCGTAACGCCGCTGTGGGTACTGATAGGTTTTGTTGCCTACTTGCTGGCCATTCACATAAACGTAATCGGCATCCACAATCCGGCCCATGTTAATTCGGGCAGGAATTCCCGTCATAGCGGCTGGTACGTCAATTTCCCGGCGGTACCACACCACACCATTAAGATCGCGCAGCCCCTGGTCTTCCCAGTAGCCCGGAATGATGATCGGGTTCCAGTCTCTGGGTTCGTAGCCGGTGTCGTACCACGGTGTGGGGCCGGCCAATCCGAGGTCGTCAGGCCTTGCATTGGTGATTTTTTGCCGGCGTGCGGCTGCTTCGCTGTTGACCCGGTTTACCCATGCCGTATCCTTGTTCTGCTGAATCGTGGCAAGCATATCAGGGAAAGTTCTCAAACCTTCTTCACTGGTCCACGCTTCTGCGGGGGGTCCGCCCACGCTGGCGTTGATGAGGCCGATGGGCACATCGTATTTTTCGTACAACTCCCTTGCGAAAAAGTAAGCTACTACAGAAAATCTGAGCACATCGCCGGGGGTAGCTGCCTTCCACCCCGAGGCGGGAATATCTTTGGCTGGGCCGGAAAGCTGTGGATTGGTGGGAACCACAAACTGTCTGATGTTTGGGTAATTTGCCGCTGCTATATCGGCTGCGTACCGGTCTTTGTGCAGCTCGAGGTAGTGCACCATGTTCGACTGCCCAGCACAAAGCCACACATCGCCCACAAGAATGTTTTTCACGGTGATGGTGTTGTTGCTGCCGTTAACCTGCAGGGAATATGGGCCGCCCGCTTTCAATGGGGGAAGCTGTACGAGCCAGCTGCTATCAGGCGCGGCGGTGGCGCTGTAGTTTTTGCCTTTAAAGTTGACACGGATCTTTTCTCCAGGGTCGGCCCATCCCCAGATTTTAAGTTTAGTATCACGCTGAAGCACCATACCGTCGCTTACAAGGGCAGGGAGGCGCACGTGGGCATGTAAGCGGGTGATGGTGAAGGCAGCGAAAAGGCTGAGTAGCAAGAGGCAGGTTCTGATGGTCACGTTTTTCAAGGTTGATTTAATGCCTGACATTAATAATACACAATCCGTTTGAAAAAAGAACAAGGAGTTTGATGAACAAGAAGAGTGAATAGTCCATGGTCCATGGTCGATGGTCGATGGCACATTTGAGCAAATGCAAGCCATCGTACGAGGCTGTGGGCACGACATTTACAGCGTTTTTAGCCATTGGAACTGGCAAGAGTGGGGAAAATTTACTATTTTCGTAAAGTAAATTTACAAAACTTAAAAACCTTTCTGTTGCTGCTGAACAGGGCGTATGTACAAGATGTAGCCTCAAACGGTCTTGTCGAATGTGAAATACATAAGGTCAACAGTGCGTCGGAATTGTCGTCGATTCTGAAAAATAGCAGATTTAGCTTTGACTGGAAGACCGAACTGGTGTTTGAAGTCTATGCTTTAAGGCAAAAAAACTCGGGTGCCGCGCTGGGTTTAATTTCATTCGAAGCCGTTCCAAGTGAATTAAGGATTGAAATAAAATTGCTTGAATCGAGTAAAGAGAATATTGGAAGAGGTAAAAAATATCGTGGAATTGCGGGAGACCTAATAGCTTTTGCCTGTCGGGAATCCTTCCTGAGAGGATTCTATGGTTTTGTTTCACTCATTCCCAAAACGGAATTAATTGACCATTACATAAGCGAGTATGGTTTTGTGCAGGCGGGGCGGCACCTGGTCACTGAACTCGTTAATTCAAGGAATCTGATTGATAAGTACTTAAGATAAAAAGCCATGACATATTCAGAAAACATTAATTTACCCAGCCATGGTTTGACTGATAGTGAAAAAAAGCAGGCTGATCAAAACCTCCTGAAGTTTCGAAAGAGAAGATTGGGCGAATATTCCGAAAAGGATGAGTTATTCTCAAGATTAATGCAGCTTAAGTATAAGATTGAAGATTTTGTTTCCAGTCCATTGGACGAAAGCAATGTGACTATAGGTATGAGTTTCGGAGCCTTTTTAGCTCAATACATTAAGCTGCTGAATCGGAAGCAGGAAGATTTTGCAGCCGAAATTGATATCCACCCAACCAAATTGAGCCGGATCATTAATAACCGGGATGAGCCCAAACCCAGGTTGTTTTACCGGCTTGAGATCCATTGCGGGCACACAATCTCAGCGGTAACCTGGTGGAAATCTTTTATCAAGATGAGGGAGAAGAAGCTTGTGGAAGATCTTGATTCTCAGAGAAAAGAGGCTACTCATGTAAAAAACTCGTTGCAGTTTGATGTTTAGCCAATCCTCATAAAAATAGGCTACTCAAGAAGCCCCTGACAGCGGTTTTTCACCCTGTCAGCGGGTGTGAGAAGAGTCGATAGTCCACTGTCGATAGTCGATGGC
>CBFGTI010000291.1:0-4916 GCA_965651695.1 uncultured Imperialibacter sp.
CCTCGCAATGACGGGGTAGTCGTGAGGCGGCTGTGAACCAAAGCTACGGCACAGCCACGGCCAGTTCCAACCGTCATTGCGAAGGAGCCACGTGAGTTTTTGAGTTTACACTTTTCACTTCCTACCTTTGACCTTTTCAAAAAAAACAACTCATGACGGATTTCCTTGGCGTCGGCCTCATTTACTGGTTTTTTGTTTGTTTAGCCATTGCGGTACTTTACTTCATGTACTGGCCAAAACCGAAAGGGAAATCAAAGCTGGCTTTTCTTGTATTGCGCTACGGCCACTCGGCGGTGTGGATTTTTATCGCCCTGGCACTGCTCAATTATATCTACGGAAGCTCCCGGGCACTCAGCGACCTTTTCGGCTATATGGCCTTTGGGTTCTACGGGCTGTTTCTCGGCATGCTGCTCCACGACCGCTGGAAGCACCGGAATTGATACAGGCAACTGCAAATTCGGGTTTCGGCGTACCCCCTTTCGCCCTAAAGACGATTGACGTCTCACGAGCAAAACATCTTACCCCATCCTGATGCATCTCACCGAAAGCCCGTCTTTCTTCTCAAAGTTGCTGCGATTAACGAACGAATTGTCGTAAGCCATCACAAAACTCCATGCGTTTTTCGGGTCGGTTTCGGAGCCGCTCCACCAGTAACCAATGCTGCCGCGGTCCATAAACGAGCAGTCGTCGTCGCACAATCCGCCGGGTAATGCAGCAAACCCGTACGCATCGCTGGCGGCCTCGTTCGGAAATTTCCACAAGCCGGCAGACTTAAGCAGGCCGCCAGCCATTTTATCGCCTCCTGCAAAAGCGATCAGCTGCTCCCAGTCTTCCAGTGTAGCTACCCCCCACCCTTCAGGCGCCAACCCCCGCGGGTCAACCACGGCGTACCAATTATAAAGCTTGCCGTAGGTCTCCCCCATGGCAGGGTCATTTTTGTAGTAGCACCAGGCACCCGATGTAAGCTCATCCCACTCGTCCGTGTCCTGAACTTCAGGAATTGGGTCACCGTTTCGGTAATGAGCAACATCAAGGTTTTCGGCCATCCATTCCTGGTTTCCGATTTTTACAGTTTTGAATTGCATGTGTGCGGATGTTAAGTTCTTTTTAGAAAATCAGACGTGTTGTTATTTATAAACTTTCCGTCGAATAATCAAGACACAAGCTATTGTTGCCCAAAACGGAATACTTACAAAAAGAAAACCCGGTCTTTCGACCGGGCCCTGCAAACCAACTGCTGCATTTATTCACACACCTGTTGTATCAGTTGGGTCTTGCAGTAATTTTGTACCCCGCCGGAAGCTCCCTGTCCGGTAAATTAAAGAGCTCCTTCACCGCGTGGTAATCGCTGTAGTCCACACGGCCGGCAAACTGCCCCGGCACCACCACTACCCTTGCAACCCAATTCGACAGGTAAAGCGATCCCAGCTGGTTGAGGTCAAAGTCAGACTCCAGGAACAGCCTCGCATCATACTTGGAGAAATCGTAATTATAGCTCAGGAAGCCGAAATCTGTCATGCTGTTTTGGGGAAGCATACGCCATATCTCTACGTCACCGTCTGTGTCCCAAAGCAAATACACCAGCACCACGTCCGAATCCAACGCCACAAAGTCGTTGCTAAACTCCAGCAGTACGCTGTATTCGGGGGCTTCAAAATCAAAAATATACTCAAAAACGTAGGCCTCTTCGCCATTGAGACCGTCGAGTCCGTCGACTCCCTGTGGACCGGGAGGGCCCTGAGGCCCCTCAGGACCAATGCAAGATTGCGCGGCGAAAAGGATAACCAGAAAAAATAAGCTTGTAAAATTCTTCATATAGATTGAGTCTTTGGTTTCGGATTAGGCAATGCCAAAGATTGTTCCAAAAAAAATTTGTACGGATATTAGACCTGTCTTTTCAATAACCGCCACTATGAAAAAGCTGCTTATATCTCTCCCAATCGTTATTTTTTCTATTGCAGGCATAGCTCAAAAATCTCCGGAAGTGCTTTTTGAAGCACGAGATTTTACACCGGAAAATGTGTTTTCAGAAAATATTGAAGGCCCGGCAATCGACGGCGCCGGCAACCTGTACGTTGTAAACTTTCAGCGCGACGGCACAATCGGGCGAGTGAAAACCGACGGTAGTGCGGAGCTGTTTCTTACGCTTCCGGCCGGCAGCACGGCCAACAGCATTCAGTTTGGCAGCGACGGCACCATGTACCTGGCCGACTTCACCGGCCACAATGTGCTGGCAGTAAATATGGAAACAAAAGAGGTCAGCGTTTTTGCCCATCATAAAGCCTTTAACCAACCCAACGACATTTGCATAGACAGTCGCAACCGGATTTTTGCCTCGGATCCCAATTGGAACAAAGGCACCGGCCAGCTATGGCGGGCCGACCCGGATGGCACGCTGCAGCTTCTCGACAGCGCCATGGGCACCACCAACGGCATTGAGCTGAGCCCCGACGAAAAAACGCTCTATGTAAACGAAAGCGTGCAGCGAAAAATCTGGGCATTCGATGTTGACACCGCTGGCAATATCTCCAACAAAAGGCTTTTTGCCGAATTCAACGATTTTGGATTTGACGGGATGAAGTGCGACAGAGAAGGCAACCTTTACGTCACCCGCTATGGCAAAGGTACAATTGCCGTGCTGTCTCCTAAGGGAGTGCTTATGCGCGAAATTCTTACCAAAGGAAAAAAATGCAGTAACCTTGTTTTCGGCGGGCCGAAAGGCAAAACGGTGTTTGTAACCCTGCAAGACAGGAAAGGCATGGAGAAATTTGAAAATGACATCGCTGGCCGGCTATACAAATAAGTCGCACATGCCGCCGGATGTCTGGATCGTAACGCGTTAACCAAACTACATTGGATTTTTGACTCGCTTCCCCCGCTGCTTCATGAGTTCGCATCAACAAAACCCACGGGCCTGGTGAAAATAAGGCTCAGGCTGAATCCCATATTGTTGGAAAGCTCGCCTCGGTCTACAGCAAGCCTGCCCACCAGGTCGAGCGACGGAGTAAGCTGGTAATCAACCTCAGCCATTAAGTTCCACTGCGCTACGAAGTCGTTAGATTCCTGGTTTGCCACCATCTCTCTCCGTGTATCCACCCGGTAGGGATTTTGATAGGTGCCGTAGTTGCGGGAGTAAGTAACGAAGGTCGTAACCCGCAGCGAAGGAAGCAGATAGCCTTCCAAACCGATGTGATGGGCCTGTATGCGGTTGTTTGCCACACCCGGCCCGGCAACTCCCCCCAGACCAAACTGCTCCGCCTGCCCTCTCGTGTGAAAAAGCGGCGACCCGATGATGTTTCCTTTGTAAGTCCAGCCGTCGCTGTATAGGTAGTTGTTGTAAAAGTTGTCGTTACCACGGTGATTAAACTTTCCTTCTTCACCTGGTGCTGCAGGCGGCAGCCAGCTTGGGCCGCTTTGATGCCTGGTGGAGAGGTACTGGTAAGTGAAGGCGCGAAAAAGCCCTGTGGTGCTGTTGCTCTTAATGGTAATCCCCCTCAGGCCATCTTTCCTGATCATGCCGAGTCCGCTACGGTCTTCAAATGGCACCTGGTTGTAGAGCAGCACTTTATAGTCGCCGAGCAGAACCTCAGCCCCACCTTCCACTACACCAAGGTGGTTGCCCAAAGCATTTTTTGCCTCCGGGTCCAGGCTGCCCTCCCCGCCGTTTTCGCCAAGAAATACCAACAGGTAGTCTTGAAATGAATCGGGCAGTTGCCCGTGCGTGGGGTGCTTCCCTCCCCACAATGCAACGTGGGTAAGCCCGGCAGAAAGTTTCACAGGCAGGTGCCGGCCCGTTCTCACTGCCAGTGATTTTTGGTGGAGCTTTACGTCTGCTACCTCACGCTCCTCCCCCATCCAGCCGTGGGTAAGCTGCCCTTTCACTTCCAGCCATCCATTGGTAAAGGCAACAGGGGTAAACTCCCGAATAGCTAAAGTGATTTTTGGAATGGGCGCAGCGTTGCCGCTCTGCAACAGCGAGCCCGAAGAAAGCAGAGAGTCGATCCCGATGGTTTCTTCCCACCTGCCTGCCTTCAGCTCGAATACACTCAACCGTGCCTTTGCATACAACTGCTGCAGGTGTGCCTGGTAGTAGCGGTTCACCACGGCGTCGGCTCCCACCGACCATGCAAACGGCCGCTTACTGCTGTACGGAACCACCAGGCTGCCCCGGAGAAAAGCGCCTGAAGGACCACCCTGATCGTAAGCCCCAAATTGATCGGAAGTGAGATAATGTGCAGAGAAATCTTTTTTTGTGAAGGAACTCCGGGACTCAAGCCGAATCTTCAGACTGTCGACAGGAGATGCAAGGGAAGTACTGGCGAAAACAAAAACAAATAGGGCACTACAAAGTGTGCGAGTGTTTGTCAGCATAACTGGTTAGATGGACGAGTTAAAAAAAATTACAAAAAAACTTACATGCCCGCTGAAACACTGGGTTCTTTAACCGGCAAAGCAATGGCCTTACGTACGTAATTACCACCCAAGAGTTGCAACGCATGTACACCTGACCGTACACAACTAAAATTAGTTGGAACCGTGCGTCGAAAAAAAGGTGTAAAAAGTAAAAATCCCCCTAAATGGTTATCCTGCACACCCCCATCATCCTCGTTTGAACCCGGTCGGAGACGGGGATGTCCGAGGTATGCGATTGTATCGCCTTAACGAAAACCCCCAAAAAGTGTCGCCCGAAAGTAGCAGCCTTCCAACGAGCCAACAAAGTCCCATCATCCTCGTTTGAACCCGGTCGGAGACGAGGATGGCCGAGGTATGCGATTGTATCGCACTAACGAAATGCCCCATCCTCCCCCCATCGTCCAAACCCGGTTGGAAACCCGGTTGGAAACCCGGTTGGAAACCCGGTTGGAAACCCCCATCATCCTCGTTTGAACCCGGTCGGAGACGGGGATGTCCGAGGT
>CBFGTI010000292.1:0-4885 GCA_965651695.1 uncultured Imperialibacter sp.
TTTTCTTAAAATTATTTTCACCTTGTCTCCAAAAAAAGGTATTCTTAAGTAGCTATTTTTGCTCTTATTTCTAAATCCACTTTTATGCTAAAGAATTTTTCTCTGTTTCTAGCTTATTCCGCTATTTTTTTAGTTTTATTTTCCTGCGGAAAAGACAAGGCACCAGCTGCAAGAAAGGACGACTTCAGCAGTCCAAAAAATTTGTATGTCGATTACATTTCCTCCTTCACGGGAGGCGTTGTGCCGAGAACATCCGCCATTAGGGTGCGGCTGGCAAAAGCTGCGGGAGACTCTCTCGCCGGAAAGGAAATTTCGGAATCTCTATTCAAATTTTCGCCCACCATTAAAGGCACCGCGCAATGGGAAGACAATCGCACCATTACCTTTACTCCGGCCGAAAACCTGCCAAGCGGCACTTCGTATGAGGCAGTGTTTGAGCTTGGCAAAGTATGGAACGACCTCCCCGGTGACCGCAGCCAATTCAAGTTTACTTTTCAAACGCTTGTCCAGAACTACGAAGCGGGTATCAAAGGCCTGCTTCCTTACGACAAAACCAACCTTAAAAGGGTAAAAATTGAAGGACAGGTACAAACGGCTGACTATGCCAGCAATGAGAGTGTAGAAGCGCTCCTCAATGCAACGCAAAACGGCAATTCATTAAAAATAACCTGGGACCACTCGGGCGCCAACAACATACACCTGTTTGTGGTGGAAGATGTGGCACGCACTGATAAAAAAGGCGAAGTGCAGCTGGCATTCGACGGCTCCTCGATAGGTATCGACAAAAAGGAAACACAGGAGCTCCCCGTGCCTTCGCTCGACGACTTTAGCGTGATCTCAAGCAAGTTCGTTTCGGGCACGGAAGACTATATCTCTGTTATGTTTTCGGACCCGGTAGACGAAAAACAGGGGCTGCAGGGGCTGATCCAGCTCGCCGGGTACGACAACAACTACCGGGCCGTGATAAACCTGAACGAGGTGAAGATTTACCCCACGCAAATGCTGGAAGGTGAATTTGAAGTGCGGGTGAATAGCGGCGTGAAAAATATTGCCGGCTTTAAGCTTAAAGACGATTTTGCCGCCAACCTGGTAATGGTGCAGGTAAAGCCCGAGGTAAAATTGGTTGACCAAAGCGACAAATCCATTTTGCCCAGCACCCGCGGTCTCGTGCTACCCTTTGAAGCCGTAGGGCTCAGCGCAGTGGATGTAACGGTGGTTCGCATTTTTAAAGACAACGTAATCCAATACCTGCAGGTAAATAATATGGGCGGACAATACCAGCTCAAACGTGTAGGCAGGCCGATTGCACAAAAGGTGATTCCTCTTAATACTGTGGGCGTAACCAACCTCAACAAATGGAACAGGTTTACGCTTAACCTGGAAGAGATAATTAGTGCGGAACCGGGAGCCATTTACCAGATACAGATTGGCTTCAGGAAACAACATTCGCTCTACTTTTGCTCGGAAAGCGATGCCGGCATCGAAGGACTGGACGATATGTCGACAGACTGGGACGCTGCGGAGGAAAGTTCCTACTGGGACAATTACGAGGATTACTACTACGAAGATTACGATTGGGAAGAGCGCGATAATCCGTGCAGCAACTCTTACTATGGCAACAGGCGGTCGGTGAACAAAATGGTTTTTGCTTCCGACCTGGGGTTAATTGCAAAAAAGCGCGACGGCGGAGATCTGCTTGTATTTGCCAGCAACCTGGTCGATGCTGCTCCTATGGCAGGAGTTGAGGTAAACGTATACGACTATCAGCAGCAAATAATAGCTACGGGCAAAACAGACGGGCAAGGCAAGGCTTCAATTGCCCTGGAAGGAAAGCCTTTTGTAGTAGTAGGCAAAAAAGATCAGCAACTCGGCTTTTTAAAGGTGGATGACGGAAGTTCTCTCTCACTAAGCAACTTCGACGTAAGCGGAGCAAAAATTCAAAATGGACTGAAAGGCTTCATATACGGGGAGCGAGGCGTATGGCGCCCTGCCGACACCCTGCATCTCGGCTTTATTCTGGAAGACATTGAAGACGAACTGCCGGCGCAACACCCCGTGATAATGGAGTTGTGGAATCCCATGGGGCAGCTCTATGCGAGAAAAGTGAGCGCCCAGCCTGTAGGCGATATCTACCGTTTCGACATGCTTACCGATGCCGAGGCCCCCACCGGCAACTGGACGGCCAAAGCCAAGGTTGGTGGCGCTTCGTTTTCGCGAGAAGTGAAGATAGAAACAATAAAGCCAAACCGGCTCAAAGTAGACCTGGACTTCGGCAAAGATGTATTCACTGCCTCGGATGCTAACGTGTCGGGCGACCTAAACGTACGGTGGCTAACGGGAGCTAAGGCCAACGGCTTGCGTGCTGAGTTCGAACTCATCCTTTCACCGGCCAAAACAACCTTTAAAAAATACCCCAACTTCAGCTTTGACGACGCCTCAAAAGACTTTTACAGCGAGCGGGAGTTTGTGTACGAGGGGCGGGTAAACGCGGAAGGTTACGCCCGGGTAAATATAAATCTTGGAGACAGGGGCAATGCACCGGGCGCTCTTAATGCCCGCTTCCTGGGTAAAGTATATGAAGAAGGCGGTGACTTCAGCATCAGCAATTTCTCTGTTCCTTACTATCCGTACCAAAGCTTTGTGGGCGTAAAGATACCCGAAGGCGACAAAAGAGGAATTCTGCTTACCGACAAAGACCACGCCATCCGCATTGCGACGGTCGATTCGGACGGCAACCCCATCAGCCGCCGCAATGTAAAGGTTCAGCTGTATAAACTCGACTGGAAGTGGTGGTGGGACAACTCCTACGACTATATAAGCAACTATGTCGGCCAGTCGTATCACCGGCCTTTGAAAGAAGAATATGTAAACACCAATTCCGGCGAAGGAAGCTGGAACCTGCAGATAAATTATCCTGAATGGGGCAGGTACTTTGTAAGGGTGGAAGACCCTGTATCGGGGCACTCGGCAGGCCAGGTCGTATACATCGACTGGCCGGGGTGGGCAGGCAAAGGTAAGCGTGGCGAGCTTGGAGGCGCCACTGCACTGGACTTTGGCGTTGAAAAAGAAGAATACAAGGTGGGCGAAAAAATTGCACTGTCAATCCCCACAACAGCGGGCAATCGCATTCTTGTGAGCCTGGAGTCGGGCAGCAAAGTGCTGCAAACTTTTTGGGTTGAGGCTAAGGAAGGCAACACTGCCGTAGACTTTGAAGCCACAAGCGACATGGCCCCCAATGTGTACGCTCACCTCACAATGCTGCAGCCACATGGCCAATCGGCAAACGACCTCCCCATAAGGCTGTATGGCGTGCAGTCGATCAAAGTGCTGGACACGGAAACCCGGCTGGAACCGGTAATTGCCATGGAAGAGGAACTGCGACCTGAGCAAAACTTCACCGTTAGTGTTTCCGAAAAATCAGGAAAGCCCATGGCCTATTCAATTGCCGTGGTAGACGAGGGGCTGCTCGACATCACCAATTTTAAAACGCCCGACCCGTGGTCTGCCTTCTATGCAAGAGAAGCGCTTGGTATAAAAACATGGGATGTATATGACGACGTGATGGGCGCCTTTACAGGACAGATGGACCGCTTGCTGGCTATTGGCGGCGACGATCAACTTGAGGCCAAAGAAGAAACAGAAGCCAGCCGTTTCAAACCGGTAGTCATGTACCTCGGGCCCTTCTACCTGCAAGCTGGCAAAACAGGGAAGCATAACCTGAAAATGCCGCAGTACATTGGCAGCGTAAAAACCATGGTAGTGGCGGCTGGCAATGGTGCCTATGGTGCCACGCACAAGGTGACGCCCGTTAAGCAGCCGATGATGCTGCTGGCAACGCTGCCTCGTGTAGCCGGCCCCACCGAAGCAATGAAATTGCCTGTGAACATTTTCGCACTGGACAACAACGTAAAAACGGCAAAAGTGAAAGTGGACGCCAGCGGTGCGCTTGGTGTGGCCGGTGCCGCCGAGCAAACGGTGAGCTTCAACGGCCCCGGCGACAGAGTGATATATTTCGACCTAAAGGCCAAAGAAACGCTTGGTGTGGGAAAAGTGAAGGTAACAGCAACATCCGGTAACCTCAGCGCCTCCTACGATGTAGAAATGAATGTGATACCCCGCAATCCGGCAATCACCGAAGTTGCTGAGAGAGTGCTGGCAGCAGGCGAATCGTGGGACCTCTCCTACTCGCCCGTGGGCATTGGCGGCAAAAATGAGGGCACACTGGAGCTGAGCACACTGCCTCCTCTTAATATCGAGCAGCGGCTCAACTACCTGGTGCAGTATCCGCATGGCTGCATAGAGCAAACTACCTCTGCTGTGTTTGCCCAGCTCTACCTCGACAAGCTTATAAAGCTGCCTGAAAACAAAAAACCTGAGATCCAGCGAAATATTGAAGCGGCGATAAGCAGGCTCAAGTCGTTTCAGCTTGCTTCAGGAGGTTTCGCCTACTGGCCGGGCAACAGTTATCCTAACTTCTGGGGTACCAACTACGCGGGCCATTTTCTGGCCGAGGCCAAAAAGAAAGGCTACAGCGTGCCCGAGAGTATGCTATCGGCCTGGGTAAGCTTTCAAACGCAGAAAGCAGACGGATGGGGTGACCTGAGCGGCGAAGGAGACAATGACCTCGTTCAGGCCTACCGGTTGTATACGCTGGCGTTGGTGGGCAACCCCGCCATGGGCGCCATGAACAGGATGAAAGAAAAAACAAGCCTGAGCAGAGATGCGCGGTGGCGGCTGGCAGCAGCCTATGCGCTCGCCGGGTTTGAGCAGCAATCGGCCAGCTTGGTGGAAGGACTCTCGTCAGAAATAACAGAAAAAAATCAGCAAGAATACTACTACACGTACGGATCGCCGGTAAGAGACCAGGCAATGATAATGGAAACCC
>CBFGTI010000293.1:0-4779 GCA_965651695.1 uncultured Imperialibacter sp.
GTCATTGAAAAGGGCGCAAAAGTGCTCGGGTTCAGCCATCTGCGGCTGGGCATTGTGGCCATATTTATGTATGTGGGTGCCGAGGTGGCTATTGGCAGTCTGCTTATCAATTTTGTGGGCTTGGGCAACATTATGGCAATGGAGGAGGCTGCCGCCAGCAAATACCTTTCGTTTTACTGGGGCGGCGCCATGATCGGCCGTTTTATGGGCGCCATTATGATGAGCGACAGGTATTCAAACTCCAAAAAGATGTCGGGCATGCTGCTCGTTGGCGTAGTGGGTTACGTGCTGGTTTCGTTCATTGCAGGGGTCGACTTGCTGGCTTCGTTGCCGTACGTGGCAGGGCTTCTGCTCAATTACGTCGTGTTCGTTTTCTTTGGCGCAAGGCCTAACTGGGTGCTGGCCGCTTTTTCACTTTCAGCTATTGTGCTACTGCTCACAGCCGTGGTATTCAACGGTGCCATTTCCATGTGGGTATTGCTGTTCATTGGGCTCTTCAACTCCATCATGTGGTCCAATATCTTTACCCTGGCCATCCGCGATCTTGGCAAATACACCAGCCAGGGCTCGTCGCTGCTGGTAATGGCCGTGCTGGGCGGCGCCATTGTACCGCCCATTCAGGGGCTACTCGCTGATGAGTTCGGCATCCAAAGTTCGTTTCTGCTGCCAGTACTGTGCTACCTTTACCTGTTTTATTACGGATGGAAGGGCTACGAGGTAAAGCGGAAAGCAACAGCCGACTAGCCCCGTTTTTTTTCTGCTCAAGCCAGGCTTCCTTTATTCTTCCCTCAAGGTATCTGCTGGGTTGGCAGCAGCCCCTTTCAACGTTTGAAGTGCCACGGTAGTCAAAAGCAGCAGGCCGACAAAACCGAGTGTAAGCAGGTAGCTGCCCGCAGAAATATTGATGCGGTAGGCAAAGTTCTGAAGCCATTTGCCTACCCAGAAGTAGCTCAATGGCACGGCCACAAAGGCCCCGGCCACCATTACAATAAGGTATTCCCTGCTTATCAGCCGGATAAGATCCGGAAAACCCGCACCAAGCACTTTTCGGATAGCAATCTCTTTTACCCTGGTTTTGAGGGAATAGGCAATGAGGCCAAACAGGCCAATAAAAGCTATTACCACCGCCAGGCTACTCAGCACATACAGCAACTGAAGCTGCCGCCTCTCGGTTTCATAAAGCCTGTTGTAAAGCTCGTCTATAAAACTGTACTCAAATGGATACAGTGGAAACAGCTCGTTCCAGGTGGTTTCAATGGTCCCGAGGGTTTCTGCTACATTGGCAGTTTCCACTTTAACAAGGAACGTTCGGAGCCACAGCGGCTCGAAAACCATCACCATAGCATCAACTCTATTCTTCAGACTCTCCTGGTGAAAATCTTTAACCACTCCTACTACGGGGCCTTTTTGCAGTTTATACGGGCCCACGGTAAACTCTATATTCTTACCAATGGCCTCTTCAGGCGTTTGCCACCCTATTTGGTGTAGGGCGGTTTCATTCAAAATATATGCTCTTCTTTTTTCTGAAAGGTATATCTCCACATCGCCGTTGAATGCGAACTCCGGAAGGGGTTCGTAGGTCAGGCTTTTGGGCAGCGGCTCACCCGCAACCAATTCGAGCCCCATTACTTCCGTAAAGTCGTGGTCTATTACCTGCACATCTGCCGAGGGTGCGTTTTCAGAATTTTCCTGTATGCCTTCAGCGGTAATATTGCCGCCGTCCCTTATTTCGCGCGATGGTACCTCGAGGCAGGCACTCACGCCATTTATTCCCGGGCGCCCTTCCAGGTTGTCTTTAAAAACTTTGAATTTATCTTTCACGGTATCGGGCACTCCCGCCAGCGCCACCACTTGCTCCTTTTCTATTCCAAGGTTCTTTTCATTTAAAAACACAAACTGCTGCCGGGCGATCAATGCACTGGCAACCAGCAGGATAGAAATGGCAAACTGAACCATAACCAAAATCCGTTTCATGCTGAAGGTGCGGCTACTCCCCGCTATGGCTACAGCTTTCCCACTTCTGATAATGTGCGCCGGCCGGTAACCCGACACCACAATTGCCGGATAAATGCCACCAAGTATGCCGGCAAACAGCGCAAGCAAAACCACCATAATGAGCAACTGGCCCGCTGGCATAAGATTTTCGGCACCGGTTATCTGCCGCAACCAGGGAAGGACGAGCAACGCCAGCAAAACCCCAATTGCAGCGGCAAAAATGCTGCACAACAACGATTCGGTGAGCGAATAAAACACAATCTGCTTACGTGCGGCACCAAGTATCTTGCGCATGCCCATTTCTTTTGCCCGGGTCATCGACATAGCGCTTGTCAGGTTCATAAAGTTGATCAACACAAGCGCAAGAATAAAAACAGCGACTGCAGCAAATATTCGCACATAAGCGTAGGAGCCGTTGGGCTTTATTTCCCTGGCCAGGTCGGAGTGCAAGTGGATGCCGGCGAGCGGCTGAAGGACGTATTCCGTGCCGTTCAATGCATCTTTGCCTTCGGCTTTCACGGCCATGGCATCAATTTTTGTTTTCACTGCAGCCATGTCGGTGCCCGGTTGAAAAAGAAGGTAAGTATATGCCCACCAGCTTCTCTCCTGTTCGTTTTGAAACGAAAACAGTATATCGACCGGCAAATGCGTATTTGAAGGCAGGTTATCCATTATGCCCGTTACCAGGTAGGTAGTTTCCTCTGGCGACCAGTGACCCGTAACAAAAATATCTTTGCCCAGCGGATCGGCACCGGCAAAGTATTTTTCCGCAAGCTGCGCCGATATCACTACAGAAAAAGGTTCTTCGAGCGCTGTTTTCGGATCGCCAGCCGATAGTTTAAAGTCGAACACTTCAAATACATCCTTGTCGGTAGAAAATGCATTTTCATGCTTGAATTTCTCCTGCCCGATGCGGATGTACTTCGGCGCATGGTTTTGGAAACGGATGAGCTTTTCCACCTCGGGTATTTCCTTCGGAATGTCCTTCGTCCAGTCTTTATCAATCCGGGCAAAGTGTGTGTCGTAGCCGTTCGATGAAGTATAGTGAACTGTAAGCCTGTAAATATCTTCCGCTTTGGAGTGGAAGTTTTCGAAGCTTGTTTCGAAATGAACGTAAATGCTTATCAGCAGAAAGGCCGCAAAACCTATTGCCAGCCCGCTGATATTCAGCAGTGAGTAGGTCCACTGCCTGTTGAAATTTCTGACGATTACCTTGAAATAGTTTGCAAGCATTGGATATGTTAGATATTGGAATTTGGAAGCCGATCGTGTGAATGCATAGCCTCTGAAGCACCTGAGCACGTTCCACCAGTATAATGCACGAGCCCGATTGACAGACATGCCTGCGTGTATTGCGCTCAGGTAGCTTTCTTCCAGGTCGCCCTCCAGCTCTTCGAGGCGGTCTTTACGGCAATACCACCTGAAAATTCTAAGCGCCAGGAGCGGAACAGTCGCGGTAGGCTTTTGTTTATTCGGAAGGTTCATACAAGCCGTGTTAGTTTGCAATAGCCGGTATTTGCCTGCGAAGCTGTTCTCTTAGCTCAGCCATTTCATCCAGCGTTTTCCTGGCATAAGGCGTCAGGTAAAAAAGCCTTTTGCGCTTACCTCCCCTGTAATCGCCCGCCTCTCCGAGCCGCGATTCGAGGAAGCCCTTTTCCTGCAAGCGATAAAGCACCGTGTGTATAGCGCTGATGTTTATTCCTCTCCCGGTTTGCTTCTTGTATTCTTCTACAATGGCGAGGGAGTAGGCGTTGTCGTGCAGCACTCCTACGAGCAGCAGCACCAGTTCTTCGAAGTTTCCGAGCTTTAGACTTTGCATATTTATCACAATTGTAAGTATTATACAGCAGAAGTGCCAGGTTTTTATTCACTTTTGTAAGGAAAAATTAATCCCCCACGGCCTCGTGTCTCACAGGCCGTTTGCTGGCCTCCAACCACTGCACAAAAAGGCCAGTGGCAGAGCGCAACTGTTGGTCTGAGAGGATTCAGACAAGGGGAAGGGCGGCGGTCTCGACAGCGTTCCCCACGGCCTCGTGCCTCACAGGCCGTTGGCTGAGGCCTCCTAACCACCCCGCAAAAAGGCCAGTGGCAGAGGGCTACTGTTAGTCTGAGGAGACTCAGACCAAGGGGGCGGAGTGCTCGCAGCACTAGCTTCAGAAAGTCGACCAGACCCTTATCATTCGAAATGATCCAAACTTATTTTCATTTTCCTCTGTAACTTTCCCCCGGATCACTCGTCTTCCCACTGAAATGTTTCTAGAGGTATTCAAAACCAGGTTTTTGCCGGCAAAGAACAAACTGTATCGCTTTGCCTACTTTTTTCTGAAAGATCAGGAAGAAGCAAGCGATGTGGTACAGGAGGTACTTATGAAGGCCTGGGACCGGCGGGAATCGTGGCATCAGGTGAATAACGTAGAAGCCTGGTGTATGACGCTTACCCGCAATATGGCACTCGACCGCTTAAAAGCTGCTGGCCGCAACCATCAGCAGATCGAAGCGGCCATGTGGCTGGCTACCGACCACGCCTCGCCCCTGCAGACCACAGAGCGAACCGATACGTTTAAGCACATTGGGGAGCTGATGGAAAAACTGCCCGAAAAGCAACAGGAGGTATTACGCCTGCGCGACGTGGAAGGGTTCTCGTACGATGAGATTTCAGAAATGATGGAGATTGACCTTAACCAGGTAAAAGTGAATCTCCACCGGGCAAGAAAGTTTCTGAAAGAAGGCCTTTTAAAAATTAACGATTATGGACTTGAAGTTAGAAAAGCTACTAGATAAGTA
>CBFGTI010000294.1:0-4652 GCA_965651695.1 uncultured Imperialibacter sp.
AAGATCCGGCTTTGTACTGGATGAGGGGTATGAGTTCGTTTTTTATCACGACTCATTGGGCCTGGGGTTCAATACCGACACCGGGGGAGAGATCGGCTTTGGTTTTTTGCACAACGACAATTGGCTGTACAAAACTTCCGGCTTTTACAGGCAGGTAGAAATAGGTGCCTCGTTTCCCGACCAGGTGTCTTTTTCGTTTTCGCCACTGCAGGGCCTGTCAGCCCAATGTGTATTTTGGGTGTATAGCTCACAGTCTGCCGTGTGGGAAATCACGCTTACCAATACAGCCGACACCGCTATCGCATTTGATTTCATTCCTTTTGTTAAAGCCGGGCAAAGGTTGTTTCGCAATCCCGTTGCAGGTGGGCGCCAGATCGCCTTCAGCCACGAGGAGTACCCGGATGGATGGACCGTGGGCCATCAACTGCCTTACCAGGACTCCCTTCAGAATATCTTTCTGATCTCTGAAAATCCGGAACAAACGGCTTTTTTTACCTCTCTCGGCAGCTACCTGCCATGGAAGGTTTTTCCCGCCAGGAAGCCTGTAAGAGAGGTGAATGGCCGGTTATTTGACGGTAGTGGGCAGCGGATAATGAAACCCATACCAGCAATACGGTTGCAGGCGTGGATCGGCAACAACAGGCGGTTTCTTATCACAGAAAGCAGTCCCGTTTTTGGCAACATGCAAGGTGCCCTAAATTCCGACGGGTATTTCAGAATGGAACTCGCGAATCTTCCGGAAGCAGCGGAGGCGAAATCCTTTACGCTTTCTGCAATTGACGACAAAGGCGCTGTTGCCCGGATTACCGAAGCCATACCGACAGATATGAGACAGTTCAGGAGAGACCTGCACTTAAAAAAACCAAAATTGCCCTCGCCACCACCCGATTTTAAGCTAAAAATGCAAGGGAAGGGAAAGGCAGCGCTTAGTTGGAAGAAGCCCGCCGGCGGCAGCAGGGTGATTATTTACCGCCGGGCGGAAGATGAGTCTTATTTTACGCAGTTTACCGGTGAGCTTGAAAACACCCATTTGATGGTGCAACTGCCCGACGACAGGCTGTACAGCTTTGTTGCCGTGGCGACTGACCCGCAAACAGGCGACATAGGAATGCACACACCCGAGGTAAACACGATGGGCGGAGCCGGGTTTGAACAATCGATTGGCAAACAATGGAGCGAAAGTAACAGCACTTACTTTAAAGTGGCGGCCTTTAGCAAACAATTGCGGCTGACTCCCGGGGAATCCAAAACCATCAGGCTTGTGAGGTCGGTAAGGCCTGAAAGACAGGAGGGGGACTGGACCGAGGCGTACCGGCTACTACAGAAGGATTTTGACCTGGTAAATGAGAAGCACACACACCATATCGCCAGCATCCCACGGCTGGAGGGTCTGTCGAAAGACGAGCAGTTGCTATATCTCTCCGGCTGGAACATGATGCAGCAGGTCTTTTATCCGCCGGAAGGCAAGAGCAGCTACCCCTACTATGTTTTCAGCCGGGAGCCAGTGTGGGGTTGGGGCCACGGAGGGCAGGTGTTTCACGAAAGCCTCACCATGCTGGCGCTCGCCCTGCAAGATCCTGAGCTGGCAATGAACTCGCAGCGAGTGTTTAAGGAGCGGCAGTACCCCAACGGCTACATTAACTACCGCACGGGGAGCTACCTGGACGAGATTATTGAGCATGAAGGCGAGCTTACGTCGTCGGCACCCTGGTATGCATGGATTAACTGGGAGGTATACCAGATTACGCAAGACCGGGCCTTTCTGACGGAGATGTACGAATCGAGCCGCAGGTTTTATGAGTTTTATGTCAGCAACCGCGATAAAGACGGCGATGGCCTGTGTGAGTGGGGTGGCCATGCCGTGCTGGAGTCGGTGAGGGACGCCTCGGTAGCTGTGTGGGACGAGGTGGGGTGGCCGGCCAATTTTGAAGCAGTGGACCTCAACGCCATGCTGGTGATGGAGGCGAAGTCGCTGGAGCAGATGGCACTGGCGCTGGGAAAAACGGAGGAGGCAGCGAAATGGAAAGCTGACCATGAATTGAGAGCCAGGCTGATCAACGAAACCTTTTGGGATGAAGAGACGGGCTTCTACTACCAGGCCGACAAGAGGGATAACGACTTTACCTATGAAAAACCTGATGACCTGAAGCGAATGGAGATTATCGGGTTTTTGCCGTTGTGGGCCGGAGTGGCCAGTAGCGAGCAGGCAAACCGGCTGGTAAAGCATTTAACCGATACTGCTAAATTCTGGCGGGGGTATGGCATTCCCAGCCTGGCAGCCGACGACCCGTTTTACAACGACAAAGGCTACTGGAACGGCCCTGTGTGGGTAGAATGGAACTACCTCGTGCAGCGCGGTCTGCAGCATTATGGCTACGAAAAGGAAGCAAACGAGCTGGTAAGCAGGGTGTCAGCGGGTATGATCCAACAGTTGAAGCAAAACCACAACCTGTGGGAGTTTTACAGTCCCGATACTACCTGGGCGGGCTACCATCGCACCTACATTTGGGCGGGTATTGTAAACAGGATGCTTTGGGACGTGAAGCTGAAGGAGGAGACTTCGAAATGAGAAATAACGGTTAGCTGTTTCAGATAAAATCAGATTAAAATGCCGTTAAATTACCGGATGCGCTTTCGCACTGTTACTTTTTCCTCCTAACTAGTAGTGCTATCCCGGTTTTCTATGACTTTACTTGAGATACTGCCGTCGGGTTATAACCCCGTAGTCGTGTTTACCATCGTGCTACTCATCATTCTGCTGGCACCTATGGTATTGGAGCGTCTGCGCATGCCCGGCATTATCGGTATGATACTGGCCGGGGTGGTATTCGGGCCTCACGGGTTAAATGTGCTGGAGAACAATGCGGCATTTCGCCTGTTCGGAACGGTTGGCCTGCTGTATCTTATGTTTATGGCAGGGCTGGAAATGGACATGAACCAGTTCAGGCAAAGCAGGTTAAAAAGCCTCTCCTTTGGCCTGCTCACTTTTATTATCCCGCTGAGCATCGGCTTTCCGGTGTGCTATTATTTTCTTGGCTACGATGCCCTGCCGGCGCTCTTAATTGCCAGCATGTTTTCTACCCACACGCTAATAGCTTATCCTGTGGTACAAAAGCTGGGTGTTACAAAAAATGAGGCCGTAATTATAACCATCGGCGGCACCATTATTACCGATGTGCTGGTGCTGATCCTGCTGGCTATTATTTCCACCATAGCAAAAGACGAATCCGGTGCCATGGTTTGGGTGAAGTTCATCGGCTTTTTCATGCTGTCATCACTCATCGTTTTGTTTGTGTTTCCGATGCTGGCGCGGTGGTTTTTCCGCAGGATTGAAGGTGAGAAGATCTCGCACTACATTTTTGTGCTTACTCTCGTATTTATAGCAGCCTGGCTATTCGAAGCTTCGGGTGTGGAGCCCATCATCGGGGCATTTTTGGCAGGACTGGCGCTAAACAGGCTCATTCCCAATACCTCGCCGCTAATGAACCGCATCGAGTTTGTGGGTAATGCGCTTTTCATCCCGTTTTTTCTCATCAGCGTAGGCATGCTTATCAACGTGGAGGTTATTTTTTCAAGCTCCATGGCTATTTACATCGCGGTTACGCTCACGGTGGTGGCGGTATTCAGCAAATGGCTGTCGGCGTTTGTTACACAGAAGCTCCTTCGTTTGAGTCTCGATCAGCGCAACCTGATATTCGGACTTAGCAGCGCCCACGCAGCTGCTACAATTGCTGTAATACTGGTTGGGTTTAGGCTTGGAATAATAGGTGAGCATGCGCTTAACGGCACTATTCTGCTTATCCTTATTACCTGTCTTATTGCATCGTTTGTCACCGCCCGGGCGGGAAAAAATATCGCTCTCCAGGGCCAGCAGCCAACGGCTGCTGATGTGAAGCTTGTGGAGAGGATTTTGGTACCCATTTCCAATCCTTCTACAATCGAAAAGCTGATCGACTTTGCTTTGATAATTAAAACGCCCGAAAGCAAGGAGCCTGTAATTCCTTTTACGGTAGTTAGGGATGACGCCGAAGCTGAAAAAAGCATGGTCCATAGCATGGAAATCCTGGAGAAGGCGAAAATTTACGCATCCGCTACTGATAGTGTGGTAAAAGTAATAACCCGAATAGACGTCAATACATCAAGCGCAATCAGCCGTGCTTCCAAAGAGTTGGGTATTAGTGATATTGTGATCGGCTGGCATTCAAAAATGAAAACTGCTGACCGCATTTTTGGTACTACGCTCGATTTGCTGCTACGCCAAAGTGCCCAGAATATATTTGTATGCCGGTTTGTTGCTCCGCTAAATGTTTTTCAGCGGGTGAGACTTTTTATACCGGAAAATGCGGAATTGGAAGAAGGTTTTGAAGATGCTGTGATAAAGATACTTCGGCTGGCGAAAATTACCGGTGCCGACCTCATGGCATTTGGGAATCATGCGTCGAGGAAAAAGATTGACGCCATCAATAGATTTAGTGCAACGAAAGTGTCTGTGAAAGGAAGCTTGCCCGAAAGCCCCTCAGACTATCAGTCTTTTTTGGCGCAAATTAATCCGGCAGACATAATAGTCGTAATTGCGGCCAGGCAGGGCACTTTGTCATACCAAAGCGAATTCGACTCACTTCCGGAGCGGATTACCCAGCGGGCTCCCGAAA
>CBFGTI010000295.1:0-4638 GCA_965651695.1 uncultured Imperialibacter sp.
GCTTTGCTGCAAGTTCCGGCAACCACCTTCCAGGCGGCCCCCTCAATCCCCCGCCGGCGGGGGATAGCTGAGACTCCATGGGCTCCTCTTTTAGCGGCTTTTCCGCTAGCCGGATCTCGGGTTGAAACGGAATCTCTATTTCGGAGCATCTCCCCCTCAAGAGGGGGTTGGGGGAGGTTGCAGGAGCGAACAGCCAAATGCCGACTTTACTACCATTTTCAGGCAACCACCTTCCAGGCGGCCCTCAATCCCCCGCCAGCGGGGCCGACGTGGAACGGAGAGCTAAGGCCGCATCGGCAGCTCTTTTCCGCCGCACTCCGCCCCGGCACAGCCAATCCGAAACCTTCCAGGCGGTCCGCAATCGAGAAATCCGAAATCAAGTTTTACTCGTACCTCAACGCCTGGCCGGGGTTTACCAGCACCGTGCGCAGTATGGCAATGGAAACGCACGCCGTGGCTATGAGTACCAGTATGCCAAAGGTGGCCAGGTACGGCAACGGCCCCACCGCCACCCGGTACGCAAAGCCTGCCAGCCACTCGTTCATGATCAGGTAGGCGAGGGGCAGCCCAAGCACCAGGGCAATGGTGATAAGCTTGAGAAAAGCCTTGTTCTCTTTCCAAAGGATGTTCCAGATGGTGGCTCCCAGTATTTTTCGTATGCCGATCTCCTTTGTGCGCTGTATAATGATAAGGTAGGCGAGGCCGAGAAGCCCAAGGGCCGCCAGAAAAAGGGCGATGGCGGCGAATGTGTTAAAAATAGTAAGGGCCTGCTTTTCGGCTTCGTACAGCTGCTGGTTTTTCTGGTCAAGGAAAAACGCTTCAAAGCCAAACTTGTCGTCGAACGACGTGTAGATGGTTTCGATCTCGCTCATTAGCTGCGGTACGTTTCCGCCACTCACCTTCACCAGCAGAAAATTCAGGCTCCTGCGGCCAACCTGCACAATCAAAGGCTGAATAGGCACGTGCAGCGATTGGAAGTGAAAGTCTTTAACCACGCCCACCACGTAACCTTCCAGCGGTCCGTCGTCTTCGTGCAGCACTATCTTGCTGCCCACGGCATCCGTTAGCCCCAGCTCCCGCACGGCAGTTTCGTTCAGGATGTACGATTTGCCCAGCGAGTCCATGGCGTTGGAGGGATCGAACCACCGGCCGGCGGCAAGCTGCAGCCCGAGCGGTTGCTGGCCGGTATGGTTGATATAAAGTTGCGATACATCGGTAAACCTGTCGGGCGCATCGGCTAGTGAAATGTTCTGCTGGTCAAACTGCGTGCCGGGCAGGTTGGATACTGCGCCGAGCTCCGATACACCGGGGAGTTTGGCTATTTCGGCAGTCAGGGCAGGCAGGCTCCTTACTACCTTTTCCGACTTAAGGTCTACCACCAGCACCTGCTCGTCGCTGTAGCCAAGGGGTACGCCCTCCATATATTTTACCTGCGAAATAAGGATGATGCTGCCAAATATGAGGATGGCCGACACCCCGAACTGAACAACCACCAGGGCTTTCCTTGCCCATTCGCTCTTTTTGCCGGTAACAAACTTGCCCTTCAGTATTTCCCCGGCTTTTATTCGTGCAATGGCAAGGGCCGGGAATACAGCAGCCGCCGTGCCGATGAGCACGCAGGCGCCCAGCGCAGGTACCAGTGTTTCCGGCAGCAATAGATCGGAGTAGGTAAATACTTTCCCCGCCAGATCCTGGAAAGCGCCAAACAGCCCGAACACCAGCCCGTAGGCCAGCACCAGCGAGAACAAGCAAGTGAAGATGCTTTCTGCAAGAAACTGAAAGGTGATATCCCACTTGCCGGCACCAAGTGTTCTGCGCACACCTACCTCTTTCGCTCTTTCAAAAGCCCTGGCCGTGGAGAGGTTGATGAAGTTGATGGAGGCAATTACCAGTATGAAAACAATGGAAGCAATGAGTATGTACACGTACACAATGTTGCCGTTGGCCTCCAGCTCCCACCGGATGTGCGACTTCAGGTGGATATCCGTAATCGGCTGTAGCGCATACCGCAGCTTTCCACTTTCGAAACCCGCATACCATTGGTCGGTCAGGTGGCCAAGCCGGTGTAGCCAGTCCGGCATTTTAGCTTCAAGGGCTGGGGCGTCGGCGCCTGGTGCCAGCTTCACATAATTGAAGTGCCCATAGTCCCCCCACTGAAACCACGAGTCGGTAGGATCCATGTATTTGAGTGTGACATACGAAACAATGAAGTTGGGGTGGAAATGGGAGTTGGCCGGCGGATTCTTCATAATGCCCGTCACCACTGCAGGGTGCCCCTCCGTATCGATTTCCAGCAATTTCCCCAGCGGGTTTTCGTCACCAAAATACTTTTTTGCCAGTGACTCCGAAATGATGAGCCCGCCCACTTCCTTTAGTGCTTCCTGCTCATTGCCCACCAGCAGTTCGAAACCGAATACCTGGAAAAAAGTGCTGTCGGCTGCATAGCCGTCCGGCTCCCGGAACATCACGTCTTTTTCGGGGTTGCGTATGTACATCGACTGCTTGCTGAGGCCCGGGCCGTACAGAGGCGTGAGGCTTACGGCGGCTTCCACCTCGGGGAATTCCCGCACCATCGCCAGCGCCATGGGGTGGGGCGTGCGTGTTTGCGGGTTGTCGCTCATAAAGGCGATGCGGTGTATGTCTTCGGCCCTGTGGTGGAAGGTATCGTACGACAGCTCGTTCTGGATATATAACCAAATGAGCAACGCACTGCCAAGGCCTACTACCAGGCCGGTGATGTTGATGAGGGTAAAAGCCTTGTTGCGTGACAGGTTGCGGAGGTAAACTTTGAGGAAGTTGCTGAACATAATACTTGTGTTTTGGACTGACCCAAAAGTACCCTGTGCCAGGCGGCCGGCAGGTATTTTTTCGTCATTCGAACGTTCGATATCATGTTTCCGAACCTCACCGTCGCGGTATTCGGATGGTGTTTTGCCTGCCTGTTTCTTAAAAACGGTGTTGAACGACGACTTGGAGAGGTAGCCCACCTGCTCGCCGATCTCTTCAATTTTGAGGTGCTGGTAGAGCGGGTTTTTCAGCATCTTTTTGGCTTCCTGCACCCGGTGCCATGCCAGCAGCTCAAAAAAGCTCATGCCTTTGGTTTCGTTTATCACCTGCGAAAGCTGGTGAGGCGTGGCCTGTACCTTGCGGGCGAGGCCGGCCAGCGAGGCAGCGGAGTCGAGTGCAAACTTTTTTTCGGTGAGCTGCTGATCAAGCAGGGTAAGTATCCGGTACTTCTCCACCTGGTCCAGGGTAGAATTGTGGTACTTGCTGTCCTTTTTCAGCGGCTCCCAGTGGTCGTCTTTGGCAAAGTACCAACCCGACAGCGCCGATAGCAAAAGCACAAGCGGGGGAAGCAGGTAGCCGGCTGCGGGTATCGCGGCGTAAAGCTTCAGCAATAGTAAGACCCCGCAAAAAATGGAGGTTAGTACGAAAAAGCGCAGCCACGACACCTTTTTGCTGGCATTGCTCAGCAAGCCGATGCCTCTCGCCTTTAATAGTGCATGCAGCAAGCGGAGCAGCGAAAACACCTCCACAACAAGGTAAAGGGGCACCGCATATTGCGAAACAGCAGGCAGCCAGTACACAACCGGGGCCAGCACCACGGCAGGCAGCAACTGGAGGTAGTAGGCGCGGGGAAGGGTTTTTTCGAAAAATGTGAGTAGGAGTGCCCGCAGCAAAAACGGATACAGCAGTAGTAGGTAAACCGAAGCAGAAGGCAGAAAAAGAAAGCCAAGGCAAAGTGCGGTGAGCCAAACCCATACGGCTGCCAGCCATTTGGCATAGGGCGTTAGTTTTCTCAAACCTGCCATCGCAAGCAGGCTGAGCTGTCCGGTAGCTATGAGTAGCAGTAGGTTCAACGAAGCTTTCTTGGCAAGGTAGAAAAAATGCTGAATTGTTTGCGGGTTAGAACTTGAAGAACATGTATACCTGAAAGCTGAAAAAGAAAAGTAGAAAAAGCGCCAGGGTAAGCTGTAGATCGAGGGAGGTGGCAGCGAAACGGTAGATAATTAGCATTGCCATGCAAAGAGGTATTAAAAAGCCGAAAATCCGGTACACGTTGTAGAGTTGGCGGTAAGTAACCAGTTGCTCGTGGTAAGTTATTTTTACTGCCATGGGTTTGTCTAACAATGCGGTGGCATAAACAACGGCCGCCCGGTCGTTATCGTGAAATTTGAATTCACCTCCACCAAAGCGCATCCTGTAGTTGTTAAAGTAAACGTCGTCGTAACTATAAGAGGCCGATTTACGGCCACCGCCGTATACGGCTTTTTCGAATTTTATCGTCTCCTCAACTTCGGTTAATGGAAGCAGGAAATCGATGCAAAGCGTGACGTTGAAAACTACAGCGACCACGGCGATGCGGTTGAACCAGAAGAGCAGGGTTTTTATCAGCTCAGTTTGTCGTCGCTCTGCCTCGCGGGCTTTCGCACGGGCATATTCTCTTGCCTGCCTCCGGCGCTGTTCGTACTCCTGTGCCTGCGGATCGTAGTTGTAAGCCACCCGCTCCCGGTGTGGATAAGGGCCTACCTGCATCAAAAATTTGTATGCTTCGTTTACTTCTATAAACCGTTCCTTCGCGTCGGCATCCTTGCTTACATCCGGATGGTACTTTTTCGAAAGGCGGCGGTAGGCAGC
>CBFGTI010000296.1:0-4570 GCA_965651695.1 uncultured Imperialibacter sp.
CCAAACTGCGGAATTTCGATGGCGCCGTCGGCAAGCGAAACCACTTCGTCAGACACGCCGAACACCTCGTGTCCGAACACAAATGCATACCTTTGACTCCCTGAAGGTGTAAAATCCTGAAGAAACGTTTTTTCATCTGTCTGCTCCACTACCATTACCCGGTAACCATCAGCCTTCAACTGTCCAATAGCCTCCGTAGTTTCTTTAAAATATGCCCACTCCACAGTTTCGGTGGCGCCCAATGCCGTCTTGTGGATTTCGCGGTGCGGGGGTGTGCCGGTAATACCGCAAAGCAGCAGCTTTTCTACGGCAAAAGCATCGGCCGTACGAAACGCAGCACCCACATTGTGCATGCTTCTTACGTTGTCCAGCACCACGGCTATCGGAAATTTTTTAGTAGTTTTGAAGTCATCTACGGAAAGCCTGTTGAGCTCGTCGTTACTGATTTTTCTCATAGTTTAGCTACTCTTTCAGGGAAGGAATGTATCCGGCGCAACGGCAAAAGTAAACTTTTTCAGGAAAGCACACATGGTGAAACAAACCAGCACAGAAGAGGCAAAAGAACCCAAAGTTTCCGGTAAAACGGAGACTCCCTTGATGAAGCAGTACAATGCTATAAAAACGAAGTACCCGGGGGCGCTTTTGCTGTTTCGTGTAGGCGATTTCTATGAGACCTTCGGTGAAGATGCCGTCACTGCCAGCCAGGTGCTCGATATTGTGCTTACCAAACGGGCCAATGGGTCGGCATCACACATAGAACTTGCCGGCTTTCCTCACCATTCGCTCGACAGCTACCTGCCCAAGCTGGTAAGGGCGGGGTACAGGGTGGCTATTTGCGACCAATTGGAAGACCCGAAGATGGTGAAGGGCATTGTGAAGCGAGGGGTTACGGAGCTGGTAACGCCGGGCCTCTCCTTCAACGACAATGTGCTCGACAGGAAAAGCAACAACTTTCTGGCCTCAGTTTACTTCGAAAAGGAAAGAGCAGGCGTTGCGTTTCTCGATCTCTCCACCGGGGAGTTTATGACCTCGGAGGGCTCTTTTCTTCAGGTTGAAAAGCTGATCCAGGGTTTCGATCCTTCCGAAATTATCTACCCCAAGTCGCAGAAGGCTGTTTTTAAAGAAAAATTTAAGGACCACAGTTCCACATTTGCCCTGGAAGAATGGGTGTACGGCCTCGACTACGCCACCGAAAAGCTGACAAAGCATTTTAAAACCAAAAATCTGAAGGGCTTTGGTGTGGATGGGCTGTCGCTGGCAATTGTGGCCTCAGGGGCTGTGCTGCAGTACCTGGAAGACACGGAGCACAACGAGGTTGGCCACATTTTCTCGATGAGCCGCATTGAGGAAGAAAAGTTTGTATGGCTCGATAAATTCACCATCCGCAACCTGGAGCTTGTGCATCCGCAGCAGCAGGATGGCGTGGCACTTTCGCACGTGCTCGATCAAACCCTCACCCCCATGGGAGCCCGCCTGCTGAGAAAGTGGCTGGTGCTGCCGCTCAAAGACAAAAAGGAGATAGAAGACCGGCTGGAGGTGGTGGAGGTGTTTTTCATTGACGAAGAGCTGCTCATTAAAACCCGCGACATACTGAAGCAGATAGGTGACCTGGAGCGTTTAATTTCCAAAGTAGCTGTCGGTCGCATCAATCCCAGAGAGCTGCTGCAGTTGAAGAGGGCGCTTTCGCACATTGGGCCTTTGAAGGAGCTGATAATGAAAACGGACTCGTTGCCCCTGAAAAGACTTGGCGATATGCTGAACCCGTGCGAACTGCTTTTGCAAAAAATTGAAAAAGAGCTCAGGGAAGACCCACCGCTGTCGATAAGTCAGGGCCAGGTAATAAAAGAAGGCATTTTACCTGAGCTGGACGAGCTGCGGAAAATCGCCTACCACGGTAAAGACGTGCTCCTGCAGATACAGCAGCGGGAAATTGAAAACACTGGCATTACTTCGCTGAAAATCGCTTTCAATAAGGTGTTCGGCTACTACCTGGAGGTAACCCACGTGCACAAAGACAAGGTGCCGCAGGAATGGATTCGCAAGCAGACACTCGTGAATGCCGAGCGCTACATTACGCCGGAACTGAAGGAGTACGAAGACAAAATACTAACAGCGGAAGACAAAATGGGCGTGCTGGAGCAGCAGCTGTACCAGGAACTGGTGCACTTTGCCTGCGACTACGTGGAGCCGGTACAGCAAAATGCCCGCCTGCTGGCCCGCATCGACTGCCTTGCTTCTTTCGCCTGCATCTCCCGCAAAAACAAATATGTGAAGCCGGTGATCGCTCAGGATCGTATTATCGATATTAAAGAAGGCAGGCATCCGGTTATTGAAAACCAGCTGCCTGTGGGCGAGCTGTACGTGCCCAACGATGTGTACCTCGACGACCAGGCGCAGCAGGTGATGGTGATTACCGGGCCCAACATGGCGGGTAAGTCGGCACTGCTGCGCCAAACCGCGCTCATTGTGCTGATGGCGCAAATGGGCTGTTTCGTGCCAGCCACCTATGCGCATGTGGGGCTGGTAGACAAGGTGTTTACCCGGGTGGGTGCTTCCGATAACCTGAGCCGTGGGGAGTCGACCTTTATGGTGGAAATGACAGAAACCGCCAGCATCCTCAATAACCTGAGCCCCGACAGCCTCATACTGATGGACGAAATAGGCCGGGGCACCAGCACCTACGATGGTATTTCTATAGCATGGTCTATTGTGGAGTACCTGCACAACCATCCGAAGTGCAAAGCCAAAACGCTGTTTGCCACCCACTACCACGAGCTTAACCAGCTGGCCAACGACCTGCCACGTGTGAAAAACTTCAACGTATCAGTAAAAGAACTCGACAACCGGGTGATATTCATGCGCAAGCTGAAGGAAGGCGGCAGCCACCACAGCTTCGGTATACATGTGGCGCAAATGGCCGGTATGCCCAACCAGGTAGTGATAAGAGCCAACGAAATAATGCACCATCTGGAAAAGGACAAGCTGAAAGACGACACTGCCGATGTGCTCGACGCCATGCCAAAAGCCAACTTTCAGCTGAGCCTGTTCGAAGCCGACCCCAAGTTTGAGAAAGTACGTGAGCTGCTAAGCAAAATCGACATCAACACCGTATCGCCGGTGGAGGCACTGCTAAAGCTGAACGAGGTGATTTTGACGTTGAAGGGGAAGTAGGAGAGAATTTGTGTCCTTGGGAACTCACCCGCATCCATGCAAATTTAACATTAAATGTTAAATTTGCATGGATGATAGCGCGACATTTAGCAATTTTAATTCACGATCGCTTGCAGAATAGCTCTTCTGTTGCATTAATGGGACCGCGACAAGTGGGCAAGACTACGCTTGCGTTTGCCATCAGTGAGAGCATGCCTTCTGTTTATCTGGATTTGGAGAACCGAACGGATCTGCTAAAAGTGAGGGATATCGAGGCATTTCACCGGGCCAATAGTGATAAGCTCATTATTTTGGATGAGGTGCAGAGGATTCCAGAGGTTTTTGCGCCAATCCGCGGATTGATTGATGCCGAACGCCGAAAGGGGAACAAAACGGGCCTCTTCCTATTTTTGGGATCAGCCTCTATTGATTTGCTTCAACAATCCAGCGAAAGTCTCGCTGGCCGGATTTCCTATCTGGAATTGTTCCCGGTCAATGCGACGGAATACCTTGACGAGCCAACGGAGCTTGCCAGGCTGAATCAATTGTGGTTGAGGGGTGGCTTTCCTGAAAGCCTTCTTGCCAGGGACGATAAGAATAGCTTACTCTGGCGTAACGATTTCATTAGAACGTATTTGGAGCGGGATATTCCTCAACTTGGACCGAGAGTTCCAGCCGAAACTTTGGAACGGCTATGGATAATGCTTGCCCATAGCCAGGGCACAAATATAAATGCCTCGAAGCTTGCTATGTCGCTAGATGTGTCGAATGTGACAGTGGGCCGTTACATCGATCTGCTGGTCGACCTTTTATTGATAAGAAAACTGCAGCCGTATTCAATAAACATAAAAAAAAGGTTAGTAAAATCTCCACGCATTTACGTCCGTGATAGTGGTCTCACCCACTCGTTATTAAATATCAAGACATACAATGATCTGTTGGGGCATCCTGTTGCGGGGAAAAGCTGGGAAGGCTTTGTGTTAGAAAACATTATGTCGGTTTTACCATCGGGTGTTCAGGCATTCTATTACCGCACCGCGGCTGGCGCCGAAATTGATTTGCTGCTTGAATTTGGTGGAAGCCCCCGGGAGACGTGGGCGATTGAAATAAAACGCAGCGTTTCCTCCGGCTTGAGCAAAGGCTTCCATGAAGCATGTGATGACATCAACGCAAGCAGAAAATTTGTTATTCATGCGCAAACCGATGCTTTTCCCCTTAAAAACGAGGTTCAGGCAATCGGTCTCTTCGAATTTATGAAACTGATTGGAAAGAATATTTAGGAAGGCCCGGAAAGTACAAGCTGAAAGGCTACACCGTCAAGGTGCTCGACTCGTGCCAAAGTCGAACTTTCAGTTGATCCGATTTTGGATCAATCCGAAAACCTGTGGAGCAAAAGTTAAAAAGGATTTTCTTTGCCGGA
>CBFGTI010000297.1:0-4548 GCA_965651695.1 uncultured Imperialibacter sp.
TTCATGCGAAGTTGACTCCGAATACATTTTGAGGTATTTGATCGTAAAGCGAATTGCGCATTTCACGAACATCAGAAAGCGCCCTGGCCCCCGAAGCAGTTACTGAAAAAAGCCTTTTCCTCCTGCCACCCCGTTCGCCGGTGGCCCCTCCCATGTACGACTTCAAAAAGCCTTTCTGCTCTAGCCGGTCGAGTGCCGAATGCACTGCGCTAATATTAATCTGCCTGCCTGTTTGGTTCTCTATTTCCTGCATTACACTTATACCATATGCGTTGTCATTTAACACGGCGGTTATCAGCAACACAAGCTCTTCAAATTCACCTAAATTGATTCTTTGCATTCTTTTGGCCTTGATTTGATTTACAAACGTAAAAATAATAGCCTATGTTTCATAATTGTAAATGAAATACCAGGAGATTAATTAACTTAACCACTGTCCGACTTCAGCAGCAAAATGTTCGCATTTGTACGTGCTTCAGCTCATAATACTATTCCTTCACAGAATAATTATATACGCACGTTCTTCAATCGATTGCTTTGATAAAATTTCAGGAAAAGAGTTGCTAAAATGAAAAAATCTCAGTTAGATTGGGGTATAAAACAAAAGCACCTTAACCCAATGGGTTAAGGTGCTCAGAACACATACCTACTTAAACTACATCCTTTAAAAGGGGATTCTACTATCGAGGGGCAAAGTTAGCCCCTTTTTTCGTTATAGAACCCTCACCTCTGTTAGTATATTGTTAATTCTTTTTTTAGCCTTCGTTGTAATACTAACGTAATATTATTGAAAAGTGTTTAATGAAATTCCATTTTTATTGAAAAAAATTACTGCAAACCTTTGCGATACTTGAAAACCCATATAAGATATGCCAACGCGGGTAATATAAGCACAACGCCGGCTGCCAGGGCTATTCCGAGTATCGCAATAACCTTGCCAGGAGCCGCTGCATCGTACAGTGTAAGGCCCTCACCACTACTGAAAGTAAGAATGTAAGGATACTGGAGTGCCAACCAACCGAGCACGATCATGGACACCTGAAAACCCGCCAGAATGCGCGAAAGTTGATCGAGCTCTTTGCTTAGCGTATAAACAAGCACCCCCACACCCGCAGTGGCCAGCAAAAAGCAAGCAATGCTAACCGGATGGGTGAAAAAGACCTGGGTAAAGTTGAAGCCTTCCGCAAGCCCCGCCAGAAACACTACACCACCTGCACCAACCACAAAAAAATTGGCTTTGAGTGCCTGTTTTCTGAAATGATCCTTCCATTTGCGCTCGTTCATTTCGGGTATCACAAAAGCTGCCGCTAAAAAAGAAAACAAGCATACCGTAAACAGGCCGATGGCGACGGAAAACCAATTCCACCAGGGAGAGACGTAACCTTCGTAAAAGTTTGCAGGCTCAGGGTTTATTCTACCAAACATTACGGCGCCGGCAGTTACACCGAGTATGAACGGCGTGATAAGGCTCGACCAGGCAAAAATGCGGGAGTAGTACTTTTCGGAAGCTCCTTTAATAACGTCGTAGTGTCTGAAAACAAATGCTGAACCGCGGGCAATAATGCCCAGCAACATCAGCATTAATGGTATGTGCAGGTAGGTCGAAATGACTCTAAAGGCAGGAGGAAAACCATTGAAAAGTATTACAATTACAATTATCAACCATACGTGATTAGCCTCCCAAACGGGGCCAATGGCTCGGTAGGTGGCTTTTTTCAGGTCGTCGTAGCTCTCTTTCGGGTAAAAAAGCTCAAGCATGCCTGCCCCAAAGTCGGCCCCGCCCAAAAGTACATACAGCAGCAGCGATACCACCAAAACGATCATCACCCACTCAAGCATGAGCTACCTCCTTTCCCTGGTTAAACACTGTAATTTGCCTCGACAACAGCCAGTAAACAATAACTGTAAGCAACACGTACACCGCGCTAATAATATAAAATGAGTAGGCGATGCCTGGCATTGGAGTAACTGCCTCCGCGGTTTTCATTACCCCATAGATTATCCAGGGCTGCCGCCCCACCTCTGTTACTGTCCACCCGGCTTCCACCGCCACAAAACCCAGCGGCGTGGCTATAATGAGCAACTTGAGAAACCAACTGGTGTCGAGCCATGCGGGCTTTTTCCATGAAGCAAACAGGAAGACGCCTCCCACCAACATCAGAAAAACGCCAATTGCAATCATCAGCTGAAATGCGAAGTGGGTAATAAGCACCGGCGGCCATAGCTCACGGGGAAAAGCGTCAAGCCCTTTTACCTCAGCTTGCGGGTCCATAAAAGCCAGAATACTTAAGAGGTAGGGGATTTTAATGGCGTAGTTTACCTCGCCTGCCTGCTCGTCGGGCAACCCGCCAATTACGAAAGACGCCCCGGTTTCGGTTTTGAAATGGCTCTCCATGGCCGCCAGCTTCAGCGGTTGCCGGTGGGCCACGTCGTCGGCCGAGAGGTGCCCGCTAAAAGGCTGCAATATGGCTGCCACTCCACCAAAAGCGAGCGCTATATAGCAGGCTTTGCGGTGGATGACCTGGCTGCGGTCTTTGTAATATTGATAAGCATGCACCCCGGCCACACCAAATCCGGTGGCTACAAACGCCGCCAGCGACATATGCAGCGCCTGCGTAAACCACGCCTCGTTGAGCATGGCGGCGATTGGGTCCACATTTACTGCCTCACCGTTTACCCAGTCGAATCCGGAGGGGCTGTTCATCCAGCCGTTGGCCGCTACTACCAATATACCCGAAGCCAAACCCGTGCCACCCACCAGCACACCCGACGCAAAATGCACCCAGGGCTTCAGCACTTTTTCGCCGTAGAGAAAAAAACCTAACGCAACGGCTTCAAGAAAAAAAGCAGCCCCTTCGAGCGAAAAAGGCAACCCGAAGATTGGCCCTGCATGCTCCATAAATACCGGCCACAGCAAGCCAAGCTCAAAACTGAGTACGGTACCCGATACAGCACCCACCGCAAAAAAAATGGCCACTCCCCTGGCCCAGGCTTTCATCAGCCTGTAGTAATCTTCCTGGCCGGTCTTTAACCAACGGTAGTTTGTGTAGGCCATTAAAAAAGGCATAACCATGCCTATGCAGGAAAATACTATGTGAAACCCGAGGGAAACTGCCATTTGCGAACGGGCTGCAAGGAGGTCGTCCATGTGAGATTCTTTTGAAACGAAATTAACAACTCAGCTACAAAGAATCAGGCTGCTCAAGCCCATTTGTAAGAAAAACTTTGATCAGGCAACTGAATTTCCTCTGGGTGGTAATAACGCTGATCATCAGTCGTCTGTATTTTAACACGGCCGCATATGGCAACCAAACCATCCAAATGGTTGTCTTTACAAAAAAGTTTAAAATTGATGGCCTGTAAAGCATATTCAATTTAGCTCTAACTTAGCTGCAAGATCTTCCACAACATGACTTCGTATTACCTGCCCGCCCGTCCGATTGTCAGCCGCGTTATTATGGCCGCAGCGTTCATATTGCTGCTGACGGCAACTGCCAACGCTCAACTTATAGGAACTTTCGACGAGTTGAAGGAAGTGCTTGAAAAAGGCAAAACAGTGAGAGTTACAATAGACTACGCCAACTGCATGCTGATGGCCAATGGTAAGAAGGCCGAAAAGGCGTCGCAGGTTACCCGGGGGTTTACTATCTCATCGTTCGAGTTTTTTCCTAAAAACGCCCAAAAAAACAACCGCGATTTCCTGAGCTTTGTTTCGAGCGTGCTCAATGAAGCCACAGTGGGCAAGGGTTATGCATATAGCTTTCTCAAATTGAAATTGTACGACGACGGCAAGGCCGTGATTACCACCAGCCAGGTAAATCCGCTAACGTACGAAAACGAGGCTTCGGAGATATTTGAGGGAGATATGTACGAGCGTGAAACGAATGGCCCGGGTGTTTTTTTCTACCTGGTTGCCGATTAGTAGACGTCGATTAGCTGATCTCGCAGCCAGCCGGTCAGACTTTTTCTTTCTTTGAGGGTCGGCAGCACCTCGTGCTCAAGCAGGTCGCTTCGGAAGCACACCATCCGGCCTGCTTTTGGCAGCACATCCACTGAGGTTTCCCCTTCGGCAGCGGGCAAATACATCCTCAACTGCCCACCATCTGCTGGCTGCCAGTTGAAATTGAGGTAGCAGATCACGCTCAGCTTCCGATGATCGTCGTGCTTAAACTGGTCTAAATGCCGGCGGTAAAAAGTGCCCACGGGGTAAACGGTGAAGTGAAACTCAAAGTCTTTTAAAGAAAGGAAGCATGTGCGGTTAATAAAGTGCATCAGGTCTTTCATCCGGTCGAGGTACACCTGGGTGGGTTCTTTGGCCTTTTCAGGTTCAATCCACCTTATCAGGTCGCCCCGTTGTGTTCTATTTACCTGAAAGCTTTCGGCCTGCCCAATTCCCGCCCTTTTGAAGTCCCCGGCTTCGCGGTAGTCTTCCATTACGTCGAGAATCGCCTTTACTTCATCGGCGCTCAAAAAATCATCCAAAACTGCATATCCTTTTTCCGAAAGGTCATCAGCAAGTTTATCGAACAGATCGTCCCACTTTATCAT
>CBFGTI010000298.1:0-4487 GCA_965651695.1 uncultured Imperialibacter sp.
AGAAATTTGAGGCACTTTACAACGCAGCCAGGGTAAACATCGATGACATAGCCGAAAGAATAAGGGTGTTTGGCCAAACGCCCATGAGCACCCTGCAGGAGTATCTGGAAAATGCCGAGATAAAGGAAGTAGGTTCCAACTTGCCTGCGCAGGATATGGTAAAGGAAACGCTTCAGGACATCAGAATTCTGCTTTCGAACCTTGAGGATGTGGTTGCGGTGGCCAGAGATAACGACGATACGGGCACGGAAGACCTGCTCACTGGCTTTATTAAGCAACTGGAAAAAGACCACTGGATGCTGAGTGCCTGGCTAAGAGAATAAAAGAAAGGAGTAACGATGAAAACGCTGATAAACGATATTGAAAGAGGAAATAACTTTCTGCAAGGGTTCGCAAACCGTGACCTGAACAGCACTGAAGACCTGAACAGGGCAGGCACCCTGGAAGCGTACCTTGCCGAGAATAACGATGAGTACATAATAGAGATTCCAGGCGCGGAGATCCGGGATAAAGAAATGGAGTTGGGAATTGGCGAAGACCATTTGTCTGTCTTTTTGAGAAAACCGGGGCAGCACGGGATGGAATATCGCACCGTCATTTTCGCAAATGCGGTGAATCCAGCTATGGCACGTACCGAGGAAAAGGATGGCCTTTACAGGGTAGTTGTCCCCAAGGTTTATAGTGACCGCTAGCCAAACGAATGGCGCTTAGCCGTGGCAATTTTGCTGGCCGGCTGCTGCCCACCGAAGTACGTGACGATGGTTTAATGGATTTAAAAAGAATAAGAATAGGGTAAAAAGCAGGGTGAATGAGTCAACAGTTAAAATGACAGCAATGGAAAACAGACCCTACATATTGGTGCCCTTCGACTTTCGGGATGAAAGCGTGCTGGCTTTGAAGATGTCTTTGAAAATTGGGAGAGTGTTGAATTACAGGCTGGAGGTGGCGCAGTTTGTGCCGGCCAACGCCAGTTATTTTGTGATGGACCCCGGCATTATGGTCGGCTATGGAGCTTCGGTTTCACAGATTGTAAGGGAAAAACCCAGCCTGCCGGGTGGCGATGCTTTTTTGAGAATAATGGACGAGTTGAAGGCGATCCACCGGGATGTGCATTTCAAGCAAATTGAAGGAGTGCCCGGAGTGGGCGCCGTGGAAGGGTTAGCGGAGTACATTGAAGATACTTCCCCTTCGCTCATCGTCGTTCACAAAGACTTGTACAAAGACAGTGAATTTGTGCCCGGCCCTATTATGCACCGGCTGGTACGGCACAATCGCACGCCGGTGCTGGTGCTGGAAGGCGACCAGTTGACGGGAAGTTTTAAGACGATCGTTATTGCCACCGACACGAAAAGCTTTTCGCCCGACGAAGAGGAATTTGTGAGCAGGTGGGTAGATGTTTTTGATGCAACAGTGCATTTGGTAAATGTGTTGCCTGAAGGTGCGGACAACAAAGCGGCAGAAGCCACCAGGCGAATGGAAAGAATGGCCCTGCACATGGGATTTGAGAAGTTTTTTGTAGACGTGGTGGAAGGCGACGACGAGGCAGAGGCCATCCTTAGCTATAGCCGCAAAATAAACGCAGACCTGATAGTGATGAAAAGCTATGAAAAAACCGGCCTGCAGCAGTTGTTCTTTAAGAGTATTACAGAAGACCTTATAAAGAAGCAGTCGCCTTCGGTGCTGGCAGTATAGTGCCCCGGGCAGAACAATCAAACCTGACTAATGCATTTTATTGACTTGCTCATATTCATCATATATATGGTGACTATGTTGGGGATAGGATTTTTTTTCCTCCGCAAAAACCAGACAGAAGACGATTATTATGTGGGCGGCCGCTCCCTTGGCAGTGTGCATGTAGGCTTGAGTGTAGTTGCTACCGATGTTGGGGGCGGCTTTTCTATCGGGCTGGGCGGCCTTGGCTTCACCATGGGCATCTCCGGTTCGTGGATGCTTTTTACCGGCCTTATTGGTGCCTGGCTATCGGCCGTGGTACTTATTCCTAAGGTGTCGAAGCTCTCCAAACTGGAAGGGCTCCATACATTTCCGCAAATTTTCGGCTTGTTTTACGACAAAAAGGTAGCGCTGTTGGCAGGCATTATATCAGCAGTAGGCTACCTAGGCTTTACCAGCTCGCAGCTGTTGGCGGGAGCCAAGCTGGCATCGGCCACGTTCAGTAATCTTGACATGACCACCGCGCTTTGGGTAATGGGGGCAATAGCGGTTGTTTATACCGTAATGGGTGGCCTCAAAGCGGTAATTTATACTGATACCGTGCAATGGATTATTTTAATGGCGGGATTGATTTTTATCGGTGTTCCCATGGCTTACACCGCAATAGGTGGCTACAAAGCCCTGGAGGCAACACTTGACCCTGCCTTTTTAAGTCTCACCAACATTACCTGGCAAACATTTGTGAACTGGGCGGTGACCATCATACCCATCTGGTTTGTGGGCATGACCCTCTACCAGCGCATTTACGCCTGTAAAGGGCCAAAAGAAGCGCAGAAGGCTTGGTTTATAGCCGGTCTGTTCGAATGGCCCATAATGGCGCTGATGGGTGTGTTGCTGGGCATGTTTGCTAGAGTGGCGGCCGAGCAAGGCATGTTTAGCGAAATGGGTTACACAGGAGCCGGCTCTATTGATGCCGAAATTGGCCTGCCGCTTTTGTTAGCAAACATTTTGCCGGTGGGCCTTCTTTGATTGATGATGTCGGCGTATTTCTCCGCCATACTTTCAACGGCCGACAGTTGCCTGATGGCTGCATCCGGCAACATTGTAACAGATATATTGGGCCGCGGCGGCGCCAAAACGGGCTCAGCTAAAAAAACGCTTCGCATCTCGCAGGGGGTTACGCTCCTCACCGGCTTCGTGGCGCTATTGCTGGCGAGCACAATGCACAATGTGCTGCAGCTAATGCTCCATTCCTACGCCTTTCTTGTGTCGGGTTTGTTGGTGCCGCTGGTCGCTGCCATGTTTGGCGGTCAGGTTTCCAGCACTGCCGCCTTTTGGTCGATGCTGGCCGGTGGTGTAGTAACCGTGTCGCTGAGTGTTAGCCAAATTCAGCTACCCCTTGGTCTCGACGCCAACATCTATGGCATAGCTGCATCGGCATTTTTGTTTGTTACCGTCAATTCATTTACCTCGAAAACATCCTATGCTTATGACTAATCCGGATTTGCTTACAATCAATTATGAGGTGCTGACGCCCGGCGTTACCGTGGGTGTTAACCAGCGCACGCTCATAGCCACATTTCTTTTCAACCACCTCGATGAGTTTGGAGATGCAAGGGAGGATATTTTGAAAGCGATTGATTATGCCCTTGACGCTACCGTGAGACCGGGCGGTTTTGTGCTAACGGCCACCAATACCGCTAAGGAAGAGATGGTAGGAGCGGTGGTTGTAAACCGTACAGGCATGGAGGGTTATATTCCGGAAAACATATTGGTGTACATAGCCACGCACCGGAACTACCGCGGGCACGGAATAGGAAAAATGCTGATGAGCAAAGCAATAAAATTTGCAGACGGCAGCATTGCGCTACACGTAGAACCGGAAAACCCCGCCGTGCACCTCTACAGGAAACTTGGGTTTACCAATAAGTACCTGGAAATGCGGCTGCACAAATAGCAATTCCTGTTCATCTTTTATTCATCAACAGTCAAGAAAATAGGCAAATCGTATGGCTTATCTCACCTTAAACAGAACAAAGCTGCGCAACAACTACACTTTTCTCAACCAAAAGTTTGAGCAGGAAGGAATTGCCTGGGGAGTGGTTTCGAAGTTATTGTGTGGTAATCCGGACTACATTAGGGAGTTGGTGAAGCTTGGCGTGCGGGAAATACACGACTCTCGCATCAGCAACCTGAAGGTAGCCAAAGCGATAGACCCCAGCATACAAACGGTATATATAAAGCCGCCGGCCAAGCAGGCTATTTATAAAGTAGTGAAATATGCCGACGTGAGCTTCAATACGGAATACGCCACCATGAAAATGCTTTCGAAAGAGGCCGGCCGACAGAAGAAAAAGCACAAGGTGATCATTATGATTGAGCTGGGCGACCTGCGAGAAGGGGTAATGGGCGACCACCTGATAGCGTTTTATGAAATGGTGTTTGAGCTGCCAAACCTCGAAATAGTTGGCTTGGGCACCAACCTCAATTGCCTGCACGGCGTGCTGCCTTCTACCGACAAGCTTGTGCAGCTAAGCCTCTACAAGCAGCTTATTGAAGCCAAATTCAATAAAAAAATTCCGTGGGTATCTGGTGGCACTTCAGTTACCTTTCCACTACTCCAGCGCCGGCAACTGCCTACAGGTATCAATCACTTCAGAATTGGCGAAACGCTTTATTTCGGTGCCGATCTCTTTACCGGAGGTGCAGTGGAGGGGATGGAAACCGATGTTTTCCGCCTTCATGCACAGATTATTGAGCTAACCAGATCGGAAGAGCGTCGTGTAGGGAAAGAGTGTAGATCTCGGTGGTCGCCG
>CBFGTI010000299.1:0-4466 GCA_965651695.1 uncultured Imperialibacter sp.
ACAGTGAATGATAAAGTGATTTCCTTTTTTCCTGAATATGCCCCCGACTCAGTGAGTCCGTACCTGGCTCAGCTAACTGTAAAAGACCTGCTGACCATGTCGGTTGGGCAAGACCCGGACCCAACAGCCAAAGTGCCTGGCGACAGCCTCTGGGTAAAAGGCTTTCTGGAAACGCCCATCCTCAATGAGCCCGGAACCAAATTTCTTTACAACTCCATGGCCACCTATATGGCTTCGGCTATAGTAACCAAAGTAACCGGCGAAAAAGTGATCGACTACCTGAAGCCAAGGCTCTTTGACCCACTCAACATCACGGATATCGATTGGGAAACCGACCCCACCGGCGTAAATACCGGCGGCTGGGGATTGCGCCTGAAAACCGAAGACATGGCAAAGTTTGGACAGCTACTGCTTCAAAAAGGTGAATGGAACGGCAAGCAGCTTATTTCAAAAGAGTGGATAGAGGAAGCCACTACCTCCAAAATTATACAGCGGCCCGACCTGCCTGCTGAAGAACAGGCGAAAAGCGACTGGCTGCAGGGGTACTGCTACCAGTTTTGGCGCTGCCGCAACAACGCTTACCGCGGAGATGGTGCATTTGGACAGTATGTGATCGTGATGCCCGAGCAGGATGCCGTAATTGCTATTACGTCCGAAACTACCGATATGCAGGGCATACTGAATATGGTGTGGGACCAGCTGCTACCCGCAATGAGTGATAAGGAACTGCCAGAAGATACCACGGCAGCAACGGCCCTCAACACCCGGCTTGCTTCCCTTGCGCTGCCGCAACCGGAGGCTGGAATAGGGTCTGCAATACAGAGCGATGTTTCTGGAAAAACATATGCAATTGAGCCGAACGACCTTGGCTTGGAAAAAATTACTTTTGGTTTCGGAGAGCAGCAAGCTGAGGTGGCTTTTACTTTCAGCGATGTCTCCTATCCCATTCTGTTTGGCACCGGAAGCTGGCAGCTATCGCAAACCACCAAAAAAGGCCCCTACCTGGTGGCCCGAGCAAAAAATGCCCTGGCAGACCTGCCTCCATTTAAAATAGCAACAGCGCATCAGTGGACGGCTGAGCAAACGCTCGAGCTCACCATCCGATACATAGAAAGTCCGCATACCGAAACATGGATTTGCTCATTTGACGGAGACCGGGTGGAATTGAAACAAAAGATAAGCTTTGCGCCGAATTTGGAGTTGCCAGTTTTGAAGGGTGTTGCTACCGAAGTCGGTGCGGCCGCCAATTAGCGTCTTTCAATAGAAGTTTATGTAAAAGCCAAACCACGATCAGGCTTTTGAATGTTACCTTTGCAGCGTTAGGAGGAGCTACACATGGACGTTCTGCAGGTCATTTTCTTGGCGGGCTGCTTACAGGCAGTACTCCTGGCCATCTATTTTGTTGCTCAACCCACTGTTAAAGGCTCCCACGTTTTTGCAACGCTACTGCTGTTGCTGGCCGTTCACCTTTTTCTTGTAGCCAACGACCGTCAGCAATTTTTCATGCAGTACCCGCACTTGCTGCATATCACGTGGCTAATTCCATCGCTATATGGTCCGCTCGTGCTTATTTTCGTTAGGCAAATCACCCGGCACTCACGCCAGGCCACCATTCCCGAAGTGCTGTATTTCATTCCATTTGTAGCTCTTGCTATTTATCACGCTCCCTTTTTTCTGCAATCCGCTGCCGCCAAGCGTGACTACATTGCCGATTTTGAGAGATCGGTGCTGGACGACTTTGGCCCCATCAACCAGGTGGTCAACTGGCTGCACTTGATTTACTTCGGTGCAGCCTGCTGGCTTTACAATCGCTTTCATAAGAAAATTGTGAACTATGCAGCTGCGGAAGAAGCCAGGCTGTTGTGGCTCGGCAAGTTTCTCAAAATAAGTTTGTTTAGCGTAGCCCTCGGCGCCATTGTATTCTATGCCCGAAAATACAATGTGCCCTACCTCCGGCTCATTTATCCTTACCATTTCCTTGCTGTCATTTTCCTTATTTACTGGTCGGCCTACCGGATGATTAAGCAACCCGCCATTTTTCAGTCGCCAGCCGATGAAAGCGATTTTGTACTCGAAGAAAAGACGCCCGAAAAAAAGTTACTTGCCGGCCAGCATGAAAAGCTGGCGGAAAGAATACGGCGCCTAATGGAAGATGAAAAGCTGTACAGAACGCCGGGCCTCACGTTGCACGACCTTTCTGTTGCTTTGCAATCCAACAAGCAGTATGTGTCGGAAGCGATCAACCATATCTACCAAAAGAACTTCTACGACTACGTGAACGAATACCGCCTGAAGGAATTTGTGGCTAGCCGGGAGCTCCCCGAGAACAAAAACCTGACTTTGCTGGGCATTGCTACCAACTGCGGCTTCAACTCCAAGGCTACCTTTAACGCCGTTTTTAAAAAACACTTCGGCACCACGCCCTCGCAATACAGCAGCGGCCAGGCAATCGCCTCCGATTAACAGGCGGCTAAACATCGTTAGTCCGGCCCCAATACAGAAATTTTTACAGAATAGGTCCGAATTGATCAATTCAGACGATCGACCTCCTGCAATCACACGTCTATTGGAAAAAAAACTCAAAATGCAAAAGCTACTATTTATTGGACTGATCATTCTTGGTATCACCCACACAACCCGCGCGCAAACGAAGCTGTCTCTTTCGGTGCCGCTGCTGGATTACCCGCAAAACACAAAGCTGCCGCACCGCTACCCCTCTATGAACCAGGCGCTGGCCTGGAGCGGCGACCTGTACGATGTGAGCTTCTGGGGGATTGATGCGGCAGGCAAAGGAATTTTCGGCTCGGCAGGCAATACCTGGAAGCACCAGGGTTTCAATTATGTCACGGGCTTCCTCTTCAGCAAGTACGGAAGCGAGCTGCCCATTCCGCTGGGGGTGTGGGCGCATGAAGAGTACCACAGAAGTGTGCTCGGCACCAGCGGCATCGCCAGCAAAAACGGCAATTGGTTGCTTCACCGGTGGGATGGCACAGTTTACGGTGCATCCGACGAACAGCTCGCCAACCTGAAAGCAACAGATAACGAAGCGCTGCTGTACAGCTACACTGCCGGAGTGCAGTACGAGACACAGCTTACCAAAGCGAGCGTGATCAACGACTTTTACAACGAGCGCTCTTTTTACAAAAATCCACTGTACCTGTACAATGCCTGGTACGTGCACAACTACTTCCGCTTTTCTACCAGCCCGGCATCCGACTCGGTAAAGGTGATAGCGCCTGAATTTGAACCTAAGTCAGCTCATGAAAGAGACTTTGCCGGCGCTGATCTCACAGCATGGGCCTACGACATGTTTAAGCCTGATGAAGACTACTACAACCGCGACGACTTTCCCAACGGCACTGGCGAAAACCGGCGCGTAGGCTTTCACGACTTGCCCGTGGAAGCCCAAACATGGCTGGTAAAGCAAAAACGGCTGTCGCTGCTCAACTTCCTGAACCCGGCAATTATTCTTGTAAATCGAATCAAAATTAACGACGATCTCACCATTCTTCCCTTTGTGCAATACCAGCCGACTCATTTTGGCAATAGTGTATCGCTCAATATGCCATTTACCTACAAAGGAGATGGCTACTACGTGGGTGTAAATCGCTACAGCAACTACAAACACACTTTTTATGGTGTAGACGCCGGCGTTCATCAGCGGTCGTTGCAAGCGCTGGAGGGATTAAAAATCTCCTGTATTGTCAAAATCTGGAAACAGCCCGAAACCTTCTTTAGTGATAAAGCTTCATGGGGTGGTGCTATGCAGTGGAAGTTCACTTACCCGGTGGCCGATCAACTGCTGGTAACGCTCGATGTAACGGGGAAAACAGCCGGATGGCTGGAAGGCAATCCGAACCTCAAAAGAAATTTCAATCCGGTGCTGGGATTTCAGTATGTAGTGCCGGGACTTAGAGCCGGAGGCATATAAAAAATGAGAGCCACCCGAAAGGGTGGCTTTTTTACCCAACTCACACTGTTTAGCTTTGCCCCTATTACCAAAGCAGCCATGCCTTACTATATCGACATTGTGCACAAAACTGAGTATGCCGAAATCGTATCCATTTGGGAAGCCTCGGTGAGAGCCACGCATCATTTCCTGAAGGAAGCCGATATCCAGTACTTCAAACCGCTGATCTACAACGAGTACCTGCACGCAGTTAATCTCTTCTGCGTCCGTAATGAGAACGACAAAATTGTAGGGTTTTTGGGAGTGGCTGGCGGAAAGATAGAAATGCTGTTTGTGCACCCCACCGCCATGGGAAAAGGAGCAGGTAAAAAGCTGGCTCAATACGCAATTGAAAAGCTGAAGGCTACGAGAGTGGACGTAAACGAAGATAACCCGAAAGCAGTAGGTTTTTACCAGCATCTTGGGTTCAAGACCGTCAGCCGGTCGGCGCTGGACAGCCTGGGCAAGCCCTTTCCGATTTTGCACATGGCATTATAGGAAAGTGGTGGGAAGTGAA
>CBFGTI010000300.1:0-4445 GCA_965651695.1 uncultured Imperialibacter sp.
CCGCGATGTCATCTCTCACATTTAAAGCTACAGTCCTCATTTTGCTTGCGGTTTTAATACTCAATAACAAACACTACTCAAATATAATAAATTCTTTCAGGGCTATTTCCGATAGTCCGCAGCACAAGGTCTCGCCAACCCGGCGAACTCAAACATCAAAACACTTAAGCACCAAAACACCCTTTACATGAACTGTTCCATGAACTCAGCGGCAGATAAAATAGGAATGCCTCGAAATGGATGGAGGTCTTTGAGCGCCTTATCACCGGTGATGATGCAGTCGGCTTTGCCAGCAATGGCCAGCTCCAGGTACATGTCGTCCTTAGGATCACGGCAGGCGACGATTTTCTCGACGGGGTCAAAAAATGAGCTAGCGCCGTTAAGCCGCACAAGAAACTTCCTTGCTATAGGCTCAGAAATATACTTTCTGAATTTTGGCCTGTGGAGCACTTCATCAATTTCTGAGAATACCATATCTGACAATACAATCTCATGCTCTTTAAAGACGAATTGTACCACCCTGTCAGGAACTGTGTCGGCCTTCAAAACAGAGCTGACAAGAGTATTGCAGTCTATAACAACTCTCAACTATTTGTCATCTTTTAAAAGTTGCTCAAGCTTTTCTTCAGTTAGTCCTTGCTTTTTGGCATACTCCTGCATCTCTCTCATACTTTCTAAAAGCGCCTCTTTCGGATCCAGCCACTCTGAAATACGCTGCTCCAGCTCCTTCATCTTATCTTCCGGAAGGTTTTCAATTTTAGCCGCGATGTCATCTCTCACATTTAAAGCTACAGTCCTCATTTTGCTTGCGGTTTTGATACTCAATAACAAACACTACTCAAATATAATAAATTCTTTCAGGACCACTGTCGCTGGTCCGCAACCTAATGCAGTCAACCGACAAACCTAAACACACAAACACTTACCAACTTAAACACCTCCAAAATGCTACGTACCCACATCCTCCTCGCATTCCGCCACCTTCGCAAAGAGAAAGGCTATACCGTCGTAAGCATTCTGGGCCTGGCGCTGGCATTTACTGCCTGCTTTTTTACGCTGAGCTTTATTGTGCATGAGTACTCAGCCGACGGTCATTTTGCCGACCCTGAGCACACCTTTCAACTGAAGAGCAACGACTCGTACGACTCTCCGGTGCGCTTTTCATCTCTTCCAACAAGTAACGCCACCTATCTGGAAGAAAACTTTCCCGAGACTAAAGTTGCGGTTCCGGTTTTTCAGGAGAGAGGGGAGATAGAGCTAAGCTGGGGTGGAAAAGTATTTCAGGAACAATTGTGGGTGTATACGGAGGCTGAGTTCCCCTTGCTCTTTGAAGCGGATTATTTTTCAATTTCTTATCCTTTTCAGCCCGGAACGGTTTTAGTCAGCGAGTCGGCTGCTCTAAAAATATTTGGAAGCACTTCTGCGGCAGGACAAGTGCTGTCGCTGCCTGACGGCAACTATGTGGTAGCAGGCACTTTCCGAAACTTTCCATCCAATTCCCATCTGCATCCGGAATTTCTGGCGATCCCCTTGCCAGACAAAGACCTGAAGTATGCGCAGGGAATGGTGTATGTGCAGGTGAGGCCAGGCACCGATTTGGAGGCGCTTAATAAAAAGATAGACGCTGCCGCCGACAAAATGGATCGCTTCATCGATACCATTCACTACCACCTGGTGAGTGTGAAGGACATCTACTTCGATAAGAAGAATTCGGATGGCCTTACCCGCTATGCCAATGTCGAAATGATCCGCATGATGACGGTTATCACCCTTATAATCCTTTTTATTTCCGGTTTCAACATCGTAAATCTCACCCAGGTAAAGGCGCTCTTCCGGGGCAGGGAAGTGGGGGTAAAGAAAGTGCTGGGGATTACCTACATGCAGCTCTTTAGCCAGTTTCTGTTGGAATCGGCTGTGGTGGTGGTACTTTCCGTGCTGCTGGCGCTGTCTGTTGTGCAACTATCAGGAGCGGCCGTGGCAGACTATCTCAACATGAAAAGCTTTTCTTCGGCAGTGCCCGGCAGTATTCTTATCTTGCTGGTGGTGGCCACCATTGTAGTTTTGGCCGCCATGCAAACGCTCTTGTTTACCCGGGTAATGCCGCAGCAGGTGATGTCGGGCAGCTTCAAAGTGGGTGAACGGAAGTGGCTCCTGAAAGGCCTGGTGGCCCTGCAGTTTGTGATTGCATGCGTGCTCATTGGCGGTACTTTGCTGGTCGATAAGCAGATGAAGTACATTATGTCGAAGCCGCTCGGCTTTGCTATCGAAAACCTGTGGTATCTGGAAGTGCCTTCTGAAAAGGTAGACCTGCGGTTGCTTAAGCAAAAGCTTGCCGCCATACCTGAGATCGAAAGTGCGACGGTTTCCAATGGGCTGCCTTTTGTAAATCACAGTGGCATGATAAACCGAACTGACAAGGGAATGGAGTTCATCCCATTTATTTCTGTAGATAAAGATTTCGTCAGCACTTTTCGCATTGCCTACGTCGATCAGCCTTTAACCGCCCCGGATTCAGGCCTGGTGGTGAACCAGCAAGTACTTGCAAAAGAAGACTTCGATGCGGAGAAGGTTCTCAGCGGAAAGCTGGCAGGTAGTGTGGAGGATTTCCACTACAGCCAACTTTCGTCGCCAATTGGTCTAATGGTACTTTCGGTTGCGAACCCTTCAGGCGCATACCTGACTGTGCGACTGCCAAATGAAATGGAAGAAGCTGCCCGCCAGAAGATGGCGGCAGCATGGGAGCAGCTGTACCCGGACCGGGTTTTCGAGTTGCAGTCGTTGTTCGACCGATACCTTGTAGAGCATCGTTCGGCCACGCAACTTGCCTTGGCATTGAAAGCACTTTCCCTCGAAGCAGTATTTATTTCCTGCATAGGACTTGCCTCCTTAACAGGCTTTTTCGTGAGAAAACGCTACAAGGAGATCGCAATAAGGAAGGTTCTTGGCGCTTCCGTTGAGCAGGTAATCAGGCAAGTTAATATATCCTATCTCGTGATAATCAGTGTGGCGGTTGCCGGGTCGGCCAGCCTTATCTACTGGCTGGGAAGAGAATGGCTGGCCGATTTTGCCTACGCAACCACCATCGATGCCTTAGTTCTGGCAGTGCCGGGACTCGTGCTGCTGCTGGTTTCGGGTAGCATTATGGTCGCTCAAACATGGAAAACGGCCCGTACCAACCCCGTAGAAGCACTAAGAACCGAGTAACCAAACATAAGCACCCAAACACTTGCAACTTAAACACCAGAAAAATGCTCTCCAACTACATGTTAATCGCCTGGCGCAACTTGCTCCGTCACAAGGGTTACGCTTTTATAAATATCCTTGGACTAACCGTTGGCCTTGCCGCGAATGTATTCATTCTCCTTTGGGTAACTGATGAACTGTCGTTCGACCGGTTTCACACCAATGGCGACCGCATTTTCCAGGTCCTGGTCAATAGCGAGTATCCGGATGGGCGTATTGAAACGTATGCTGCTACTCCTGCTTTGTTGAAAGACGCAATAGAAAGTCAAATTCCAGAAGTGGAACTGGCTACTCAGTACAGCATGGAAACTGAGCAACTGGTGAAGTTTGAGTCGCATGCTTACAGCGAAACAGGAATTTATGCCGACCCAGCACTATTCAAAGTCTTCAGTTTTCCAATTGTAAATGGAGACCCCACCAAGCCATTAACCGGCATAAAATCAATTGCTATTTCTGAAAATCTGGCAGCAAAACTGTTCGAAAGTGAAAACCCAATCGGTAAAACACTGCAACTGGGGGAATCCAATGAACTTACGGTCACCAGCGTTTTTGCCGGCATTCCACAAAACTCAACCCTTCAATTTGACTTCGTCGTTCCATTCGAGCTTTTCATAAAGGAGAATCCGTGGACCCAGCATTGGAAAAGCGGTGGTAGCAAAACAGCAGTGATGCTGAAATCTGCCGCCCTCATGGGTGAGGCAAACCGTAAACTTTCTGACCTGATTAAGAATAACTGCGACGATTGCACCACGACGCCACTTTTATTCCCCTTTTTGAAGTCGCGGCTTTATGCTGAATTTGAAAATGGGAAGAACGCAGGGGGGAGAATTCAGCAAGTTATTCTTTTCGGTGCTGTTGCGGCATTGATTCTCGTTATGGCGTGCATCAATTTCATGAATCTCTCCACGGCCCGATCTGCAAATCGAAGTCGTGAAGTGGGCGTTAGGAAATCGATAGGCGCTAAAAAATCTGACCTGGTTATTCAGTTTATGACCGAATCGGTGCTGCTATCTTTCATTGCGCTGCTTTTTGCCATGATGATTGTGCAGTTGCTTCTTCCGTTGTTTAATGAGGTAACGGCCAAAGCTATTCAATTAGACTTAACCAATCCGGTGCTCTCTTTAGGCATTCCGGGTGTTGCATTGGCCTGCGGATTATTAGCCGGAAGTTACCCGGCATTTGTTTTATCCAGGTTCAATCCG
>CBFGTI010000301.1:0-4410 GCA_965651695.1 uncultured Imperialibacter sp.
ATTTCCAAAATCATCAACAATGATGTTTGTTGGGTTTCCACTGTGGGGCAAAGCTGTGAAAAAGCGCACGACATAATTGACGAGGAAATAGTGTTCAGAGAGGTTGATACTGAGGAACTGCATCTACCAAAGCACAACATCATGACTACCTGGGATTCAGATTTTGATGAGGGAATTTGGTTTGCAGTATTCGCCGCTACTCACGAAGAGGTCTCAATTGAAAAGGTTGTAATTCTAGATCTGACTAGCGGACAAGAAAATGGAAGAATCACAAAGCTACTTGAAGGATATGTAAACGAGTCAAAGCAAATTTAACAACTCAACACAGCCACACTTTAAAATGAAAACAAGATCCAAAGCAACCATCTGCCTAATCCTCCTCGCCCTTTGTTCCTATGCACTGGCTTCCCGGGCGCAGGAAGCACCTGTCACCAAAGGCCTCGCCCTGGTAGGGGCTAAGATCTATCCTGCTCCTTTTGAGGCTCCTATTGAGGATGGCGTGGTGCTGATAGCAGGTGAAAAAATTATTGAAGTGGGGCCGCGGGAAGAGGTAAAGCTCCCCCCGGATTTTGAAACCATCGATTGCTCCGGCTCGGTAATCATGGCTGGCTTTTGGAACTGCCACGTACATTTAATGGAGCCTAAGTGGCAAAACGCCGATGCCCTGCCGGCTCAGCAGCTGGAAGGCCAACTGAAGGAGATGCTCACGGGCTATGGCTTTACCTACGCTTTCGACCTGGCTACACTCGATCTGGCTAACCTGCTTGCCCTGCGGCACCGGGTTACTTCCGGGCAGGTGGCGGGGCCAACCATTTTCACAGCCGGTGTGCCCTTTACACCACCCGCGGGTAGTCCGTTTTACATCGCTCCGCTTAAGCTGCCGGAGCTTTCCAACGGCGGCGAAGCGGTAGACTATGTAATCGGGCAGCTGGCAGCCGGTGCCGATGCTATTAAGGTGTGGTCGGCATCGCCCAACGGCAAAGAGGTTGTTCCCATGCCGATGGACATCATACAAGCAGGCTGCTCCACCGCGCATAGCAAGAGCAAGCCTGTTTTTGCGCACCCAACCAACCTCGCAGGCGTAGCAATTGCCGCTAATGGCGGGGTCGACATTCTGACCCACGTGGCCGCCGACGACCGCACCGACTGGAGCAGGGAAACCGTCAGTAAAATGCTGTCGGCCGGTATGGCGCTTATCCCCACGCTGAAGCTGCACAAATGGGAGCTGGAGCGGGCGGGCCTTTCTGCCGAAAACAATCCGCTGCTTACCACTGCCCTACAGCAGCTGCGCTCTTACCACGAGGCGGGCGGGCAAATCCTGTTCGGAACAGACGTGGGTTATATGGCAGACTACTCCCCCGAAGACGAGTACCTCTTAATGGGAAAAGCCGGTATGGATTACCTTCAGATTCTGGCCGCGCTAACTACCTCGCCGGCCCAGCGGTTTGGCAAGCAAAACGAAACCGGCAGAGTAGCCGCGGGCATGGCAGCCGACCTTGTGGTGCTGTCCGCCGATCCATCAATTGATGTAAAGAACTTTACAGCGGTAAAGCATACGGTGCACAAAGGGAAGGTTATTTATTGAGGGATGCTTTTTGAATGAGGGGATATGAGGCTTACTGCCGTGCATGGCAGATAGCCACTTGACCTGTTTTTGGAGAAAAGGTGGTAGATTGGGTGGTGTGGTAGTTGCTGGAAGTACTACCAACACCTACAGTTTACTTCATGCTTCGCCTTGTAGCATTGGTTCACCGGAAAAACTAACTTTACCAGATGAAGGAGCTAAAAATGAAAATACGGAATCTGGCAGAGGCTTATTCTACTAATCTTAAGGAGAAGATTGGGCAACGTAAAGAGGATATGAAAGCTGATGACAATTCACATTATCTCATTTACAGGGTTTTGGGGATAACTACAGAAGAGGGGCAGTTGATTGATATGTATCAAAATACAGGTCGGTTCCTGTACAAATATGCCGGTTCGTTTCTTGAAGAAGCCGCAACCCTATGCTTGAACTTCAAATTTCCGGACGGAATAAAAACTAAAATTGAAAACACTCTTGGTCAAAGGCCAAAAACGTTTGAAATCGATTTTTTGAATAAGCAGGATGCTATCGAAGTAAAGTGGAGAGATGCAACGACCGACGGTGACCATATTACAAAGGAGCATACAAGAGTTAAGGTAATTAGGGAATATGGTTTCAAGCCGATCAGGGTAATGTTTTACTACCCACAACGCGATCAGGCCATTAAAATTCAGGAAACTTTAAAAACCCTTTATTCCGGAGTAGATGGAGAATACCATGCGGGAGATGAAGCGTGGGAATATCTGAAAGCTTATAGCGGGGTGGATTTAAAAGCTATTCTCACAGAAATAGCTAATGAGAGAACGCCTGATGTGACAGAAAAGCTAGAAAAGGAGGCATCCGAAATAAGAAAGGAGAATAGCTAAAATGGAAGTCAATAGAATTATATGCGGGGATTGTGTGGAAAAACTCTCTGAGCTACACGAAAATCAGGTGGATCTTATCTATTTTGACCCTCCCTTTTTTACACAGAAAACGCATTCCCTAAAATCGCGAGACAATTCTAAGCGGTATGAGTTTGAAGATAAATTCAATTCTCTTGACGAGTACCTTTTATTAATCGAGAAGGTCCTTATTCAAAGCAAGAGACTTTTAAAAAAGACCGGAAGTGTATTCCTTCATTGTGATAAGACTGCATCACATCATATCAGAACTGTACTTGATAATGTTTTTGGCCGGGATAATTTTCAGAGCGAAATAGTTTGGTCTTACAAACGGTGGTCTAATTCAAAAAAAGGGTTGCTTAATTCTCATCAGATAATCTTCTTTTATTCAAAATCTAAGGACTTCAAGTTCAACGCTATATTCACGAGTTATTCTGCAACCACCAATATTGATCAAATTCTGCAGGAGAGAGAACGGGATGAAAACGGAAAGTCCATCTACAGGAAGGATGAAAACGGGAACATTGTTCTGGGTAAAGGAAAAAAGGGCGTCCCCCTTTCTGACGTATGGGAAATACCCTACTTGAACCCTAAAGCGAAAGAAAGAACGGGATATCCCACTCAAAAACCGGTGCTACTGCTGAATCAAATAATCAATTTAGTGACGGACGAGGGCGATTTGGTCGTTGATCCATTTTGTGGAAGTGGAACAACTTGTGTTTCAGCAAAATTTCTTAAACGGAATTTCATAGGCATAGACAAATCTCCGGATGCAGTAGAACTTGCCAATGTCAGGCTTGAAGAAATGGTAATTACTGATTCGGAGCTTTTGAACAGAGGGCTGGATAGTTATCTTGAAAAATCTCCCAAAGAGTTAGCCATGCTGGAAGATTTGGGAGCTATCCCTGTTCAAAGGAACTCTGGCATTGATGGTTTTATGAAGGAACAAGTGAACGGAAAGCCTGTTCCAATCAAGATTCAAAGCAAGCACGAATCGCTTGATGACGCCATCGAAAAGCTTGAGAAAGCGTCAATGGGTAAGGAATATCAGCTAAAAATCGTGATTCAAACCAGAGAGGCGGGTGTCAGGAGACTTTTCGGAATTCAATCTGACGTTGAAATTATTAAGTCGTTAGAGTTGGTGATGAAGGAAAAATTAAGCGAAAACGAAAGCAAAAGAAACGATGCAGCACAAGTCTCGAGGTAAATTGCTCACCACGGAAAAACCCCGCAACTTCCCTCTTCGCCAAAATGAACGATATCACCATTTATTTGCGGGCCTCCATCCTTGTACCTTGTTTTTGTATATAAATCGTTTAAAAAATGCGGAACTAGCCGAAGAGAACGATCCTCCGTCTCTGCACCCTAACCTCAGCAAAGTCACACTCCGCCCGTGGAGAGCAAAGGAGTTTGCACTGATGGACAAGCAGCTGGGTATTGTTATCCAGCAATGGTGAGGCCGGTAATGCTCACTGCCCGCCAACGCTAAAGATCCACCCACTTCGCAATCACCCCCTCATTCTGCCGCGTTATGCCTCAGACCTCTGCTGCCCGGTGTGTAACTTTGCGTACATAGCGCTCACCTCTAAATAACGCGGATATGACAAACGAAGGCAAGCCAAAGCTGGTCTACTCCATGCTGATGTCGCTCGACGGCTACACAGAGGACGAGCAGGGCAAGTTCGGCTGGAGCGCGCAAGCGGTTCTTCCCCGAAGGTGTGCGTCTCAATTTGCAATTACTGGGCGAGCGGCGGTTTGCCAGTGGCGTGGTGGTGCTGCGGTACCAGGTGCGGGGTTGGTCGGAGAAAGGCAGTGCCCCGACAGACAGGTGAAACCGGATAGCGGCCATTTATGATATACAACTTTAGCTATGCACAAACAGGTGTTATTTATACAAGGCGGAGGCGGTAAAGGAGTTTGGTGGATAAAAGCTAAAGCAAT
>CBFGTI010000302.1:0-4374 GCA_965651695.1 uncultured Imperialibacter sp.
GCCGGTATGGTTGATTTAATCTATTCCGGAAATTTCTTATTTTTTAATCACTCTCGCAATAGTGAGAAACACTGTTTACAACGAAGGATAGCTCAATGAAAGTGTTACTAGATATAAAAGATGAAAAACAGCCTTTCTGATGGAATTGCTGAAAAATTTCTCATTTGTGAAGACAAAAACCCTTACTCCAGCCAAAGCCCAATTCCTGGAGGAACTGAAGGAAGCAGTAGACGAGGTAAATCTAATTAAATAAGGAAAGCTGAAGGGGCGACCTGCTAAAGAGCTTTTGGATGAGCTATAAGGTAATTTCCATCTCTAAAAGGAGAACTTTTACCAAATCGGATTCTGAGTTGGTTCAATCCACCCGCCACAAAACTTTCGTTGCTGCGAGTCACGGGGAATGGAAAATTTCTTAATTCCTCTCGTTCCATATTTCAGGATCTTGATGAGTGCTGAGGACAGCCGAGATCACCACTTGCTTTTTGTTCTCGTCTATTTCGAAATGGATCATGTAAGGGAAAACATCAAGTACGGAGGTTCTGATATTATCATATCTGATTGCGATGGCTTTTGGGTTTTGTCGAATAAACCTGACTTTCTTGCGGACTCCCATGGTAAAAACCTTTCCTAGTCCCGGCTTACGCTCATTATACCATTTTGCTGCGTCTCTAATGTCTTGTTTTGCAAGGGGAAGAATAACCGATTTATACATCAGAGGTCTTTTTCTATCTCATCTAATGCAAGGTCAAAATCGGTAGCCTGATCAGGACTTTTCTTGTAGTCTTCCATCCGCTTCCTTACTACTTCCTTGTGTCGCTCCGGAACCTCCACATCTTCTATTTCCAAATTCTTGTACTTCGATTTGAGATTGTTCCACTCCTGGATGGGAATAAAAACACCTGTAGTTTTTCCCTGATCGTCTGTTATATATTGTAGACTCATAATGCGCAGCTTTTATAGATAGCTAAAGTTACGGAATTTGAACTTACTGCTCAATTCCTTCTAACGGAAGTCAAACGGCCTGCAGATCGTTCACGGACCCGTCATTCAAAACACGGGCTTTTTTTGCCTTCTTTCGAAGAAGAGATTGACGTCTCGGCAGAAGACACGATCGTCACGCAGTCACCACGTTGCAAACGGGGACGATAGATGAAATCGGAAACCTCTAAAGCCAAATTTACATACAAGGCTTGAGCGCCGCCAATCCGAAATTCGCAATTCGAAATCCGCAATCTTAGAGATTCCTCAGCGCCTCTTCCAGCGTCTTAATTTTCGCCTCGGCGTCGGCCTGCTTTTTCTTTTCCGTTTCCACTACCTGTGGCGGAGCGCCGGCTACAAAGCGTTCGTTGCTCAGCTTCTTCATTACTGAAGCAAGAAACCCCCGCTGGTACTCCAACTCTTCGGTAAGCTTCGCCTTTTCTTTTTCAGGGTCCAGCTTTTCTTCCAGCGGAATGTAAAACTCGTCGTCTTTGATCAGGAACTGGTTGGCGTTATCCACCTTTTCGGTCACAAAATCAACCCTGCTCAGGTTGGCCAGCTTCTGCAAAATGGGCCTGTAAGAAGCATACAGGGCCTGCTTATCGGTTTTAATAAGCAGTTCCAGCGCTTCCTTGGGAGAAAGCCCCTTGCTGCTGCGGGTATTGCGGCACTGGCTTACGGCTTCAAAAACCCAGCTGGTTTGCTCCAGCAGTCCGGCATCATAACCTTTCTTTTCCGGCCACTGCGCCACTATCACACAGTCGTTATCGCTGCGTTCTTTCATGGCATGCCACAGCTCCTCGGTAAGGAACGGCATAAACGGATGCAGCACTTTCATCAGGTCTTCAAAAAGGCGGAGCGTGGCATCGTAAGTGGCTTTATCGACCGGCTGCTGGTAGGCCGGCTTTATCATTTCGAGGTACCAGCTGCAGAAATCGTCCCAAATAAGCTTATACACGGTCATCAGGGCGTCGCTAATGCGGAACTTATCGAAGTGCTCTTCCAACTCTTCCAGTGCCTGGTTGAAGCGGCTTTCAAACCAGCGGATGGCCATTTCATTGTCTGTGCCCGATAGCTTTTCATCTACCTCCCAGCCGTCGATGAGGCGGAAAGCATTCCAGATCTTGTTGGCAAAGTTACGGCCCTGCTCCACCAGCTTTTCATCGAACAGCAGGTCGTTGCCGGCCGGTGAGCTGAAGAGCATGCCTGTACGCACGCCGTCGGCACCGAAGTTGCGGATAAGCTCCAGCGGATCGGGTGAGTTGCCCAGCGACTTCGACATTTTGCGGCGCAGCTTGTCGCGTACTATACCGGTAAGGTACACGTCTTTAAACGGCCGCTGCCCCATGTATTCGTACCCGGCAATGATCATGCGGGCCACCCAGAAAAAGAGAATTTCCGGCGCTGTTACCAGCGTATCGGTGGGGTAGAAGTAGCTCAGCTCCTTGTGCTTAGCGAAGTTGATCTTGCCGTTTTCTTTGTCAAAATACTCGTCGGAAAAGCCCCCAAACGTTTCTATGGGCCACAGCCAGCTCGATGCCCAGGTGTCGAGTACGTCAGGGTCTTGCTGCAGGTCGGCTTGTACAAGCGCCGGGTTGCCGGAAAACTTGCGGGCCATTTCCAGGGCCTCTTCAATGGTTTCGGCTACCACAAAATCCGTTTCGCCGGTGCCAAAATAATAAGCCGGTATCCGGTGGCCCCACCAAAGCTGCCGGCTAATGCACCAGTCACGCACGTTCTCCATCCAGTGGTTGTAGGTGTTTTTAAACTTGGCCGGGTGCAGCTTGATCTCGTCCTCCGCTACCGCTTGATGCGCCTTGCGGGAGATCTCCTTCATCTTGATAAACCACTGCAGCGAAAGCTTGGGCTCCACTACCGTATTGGTACGCTCGGAGCGGCCAATGCGGGTTACAAACTCCTGCGAACCCACCAGCTGGCCCGCAGCCTCCAGGTCTTTTACCACCATTTTGCGCACCACAAAGCGGTCTTTGCCGATGTAGGCAGGCATTTCGCACTTCTCATTCAGCGTGCCGTCTTCGTTGATGGTGTCAATTATTTGTAAGTTATGGCGCAGCCCTATCTCGTAGTCATTGGGGTCGTGCGCCGGGGTTACCTTCAGGCAGCCTGTGCCAAATTCTTTGTCTACGTAGCTGTCGGCAATAATTGGGATTGCACGGTGGATGAACGGCACCAGGGCAAATTTGCCTATCAGGTGCCGGTAGCGTTCGTCATCGGGGTTTACTGCAATAGCAGTATCACCAAAAATTGTTTCCGGACGCTGCGTGGCAATGGTGATCTGCTCGGTGCTTTCCTTAACCTGGTAGCGCACCGAATACAGCAGCGACTTTTCGCCGTCTTCCTTGTAGATCACCTCTTCGTTGGAAAGCGCCGTTTTCGCCTCGCAGTCCCAGTTGATCATGCGCAGGCCGCGGTAGATGTATCCTTTTTTGTAAAGATCGACGAACACCCGTATCACCGCCTTGTAGTAGTCGGGGTCCATGGTGTAGGAGGTGCGGTCCCAATCGCAGCTGGCGCCCAGTTTTTTGAGCTGCTCCAGTATAATGCCGCCGTACTTTTCTTTCCATTCCCTGGCATAGCCAATAAATTCTTCGCGGCTCAGGTCCGATTTTTTAATGCCCCGCTCACGAAGCATGTGCACTACTTTGGCTTCGGTGGCAATGGAAGCGTGGTCGGTGCCGGGCACCCAGCACGCCTCAAACCCCTGCATGCGGGCCTTTCGAATGAGGATGTCCTGGATGGTATTGTTGAGCATATGGCCCATGTGCAATACGCCCGTTACGTTTGGTGGAGGAATGACGATGGTGTAAGGCTTTTTAGCCGGGTTGGGCATTGCTTTAAAAAAGCCGTGGTCCATCCAGTGTTTATACCATTTGTCCTCTACCTGTGTGGGATCGTATTTGGTATCAAGTGCCATAGAGTCGCTGTCTTTTTCAGTTGTTGAATGAGGGGGCAAAAGTACATATTTTAAGCAGTTTTAGTAAGGTTGTTGCGAAGATTGGTTTTGCAGCGCACCGGCTCTCACCGAAGGGCGGCAGGCGCCGGCGCAACCTTTTTACCTGCCTGTGCGCTATACAGGGAAATTAAAATCCCATGAGCATCTATTCCCTTGCTGTTGCATCCGTGTTTTTCTGTTGCAGTACCATTTCAGCGCAAAGCCCCAACCCGGCAGAATGGGCGGGTTTGTTTAACAGTGGCGGAGAAAAGCTGAACGAACTGTACGACCCTAAGGCAGTGCTTGTAACGCCCGGCTTGACTGCCGAAACAGGAGTGAAGCCGCTGGAATTTTACGTGCCTTTAAAGAAGTCAGCCGAAGCTATCAGTGCGGCAAAATCCATTGCAAAAATTGCTGCCAGCCCCACAGTTGATTATGAGATT
>CBFGTI010000303.1:0-4373 GCA_965651695.1 uncultured Imperialibacter sp.
CTGTTATCTCAATATTCCTGGGGTAGTGAATTCGAAATTTCCATCCTGGTGATAAAACTATTTAAAAGTACTTTGAAACACAAAGTTGATTCCTATTTTTTCTTTTCCCAACCGCGGAGTGCATTTGCGGCTGAGAATGGTAAGAATGTTTGATTCCGGGCATAGGCAGGGTTTGCACAGAGAGAAGAAGATTTGATCGATATTTTGTTACAAAAGCTCTCACGGTGTTCTGTTATAAAAATGAAGTCTGCTACTATCGTCTTTCCTGAATTGAATTTCTTCAACTTCCGTCATGAGCAGGTAGGAGTTATTTTGCAACGAGCCCCTCAAACGCCGCACCGATGTGTGAATATGCGCTTGTGAGTTGTCTATCTGCACCGACAGTGTATTGACCCGGCCGTCGGAAAGGCCGAAACTAGCGGTGTCGGAAGCCTCGAGGTGGAGCACGTCTATTTGATTGTTCTTCGTCATAGCAACCCGGCCGCCATTTTGAACGACCGACAGATCTCTTTGCGCCAATGCTTCGATATTAACATCAGCGCCGTTTACAGTTATACCCATGAAGCTGCCTGCCGGCACATATACCGTGACCTTTAGCATCACATTTTTTTCTCTTTCCAGCTTCAACAGGGTAAGGGTGTCGCCAGATATGGAATACGTCAAGTTCTTCAGCAGATCGCCCGATGCGCTACGTACTTCAATTCGGGGCTGGTCAGAACCGGCTACATTAACCTGCCAGTCCAGGTTATTTACTATCAGTTGCGTTACTTCGGGCAGGTCTGCAGTTTCCGCCACGCTGTTGGTGTCGTTGATATCGTTAAAGGTGCCCCTTAACCTGATTTCAGCAAAAGCGGCGGTCATGTAAAGGAATATGAACCCGAAGAATCCGAAGAGTATTTTATTGCTAAGCTTCATTTTCATTTTTACTTAAGGGTTTCTAAATGCTTTTTAAGCTCGTCGGCACTAATGCCCAGCAATGTGGCTTGCCTGAGAAATTCGGGCAGCACCTTATGGAAGAATTCCTGTTTCTTGCCTTGCAGGATAATCTTTTGTGCATCAGGACTTACAAAAAATCCGATGCCACGCTGATTTTCAAGTATGTTCATAGCTTGTAGTTCACTATAGGTTCGCATAATAGTATTGGGATTTACGCCCATTTCGGAAGCCAACTCTCTTACAGAAGGTATCTTCTGCCCAGCCGGAAATTCACCGCTCACCACTTTGTCGGTAATAGTGTCTGCTATCTGCAGAAAAATGCTTTTGCCATTTTGAAATTCCATGTTATACCTCCCTTTCCTTTAGCTTTCTGTAAGCCACAAACATGATGATGACAAAAGCCATAGTGAGTAGAGCGCTGAAAAACTTTAAGATGCCGGCTTCGTTCAATGGCACCAGCCACATAGAGTCGGGCGGATTATAGTCGCCTATTCCAAGATGCACTACCACGAAATAGGTATAGGTTACATAGAATATCACGATGACGGTGAGCGAAAAGAGGGTTTTAACCAGGGGCTGTTTGGTAAACATGGCTGCACCGGCAAACATTAATGCAAAGGCCAGAAAAACCGCGGCGATAGCAATGATGTAGATCCAGAAAAGAAAATCTGCATCGGCCTGCTCATTGAGCACTACCAGGTACCGGACGGAAACCGGCTCGAAGCTTTCGGTGGCGAATATGGCAAAAAGGTAGCCCTGCAGGTGAAAGGTGACCCAGTAGAGGAGGGGCAACGCCACGAGCATAATCACGATACGGCTGATGAATTCAAAAACAAATTTCTCCGGCAACGATGCGGGTACCATAAGATAGCTCATGGTGCTCTCCTTAGCCCGGAATGCCGGGAATGCATGGCCGGCATAAAGTGCTCCAAACACGAAAACAAAGCCCACCAGAAGCTCCTGAAATCTCTCGACATCATTAGGGCGAAGCTCGCTGCCTATTTGCGCTATCGACAGCACAATAAATACGCTGCCTACATAAGCCATGGTCGACAATACCAGCAGCTGCGTGTTGTGTATCAAATGCTGTTTGCACAGCAGCGCAAACCGTTTTCCGCTAAATGTATTATTTAACATATTCCTTTATTTTTTCGGTGCCACTGGATATAGCGTTGAACAACAATTCAATGTCGACCGGCGAGCTGCCTTCGGTTTGCGGGGTAATTACCTTATAGCCGCCCGGCACCATCTCATGGTAAAGTATGCTTTCGCCATCAGCGGAAGATGCCGTGGTAAAGTTGAGCCGGGCCGAGATGTCGTAAAGATCCTTCTGCATAATAAATCGGCCATTTTCCAGCATGAGTACCCTGTCTATCAGGTTTTCGACGTCCCGCACCTGGTGCGTAGAGATTATCACCAGCTGATCGTCGTCGAGCGAGCCTGCCAGCACCCTCCTGAAAATGGATTTTGAGGGTATGTCAAGACCGTTTGTAGGCTCATCCAGCACCAGTAGCCGGCATTTGGTAGACAGGGCAAACGAAATGAGAAACTTCTTTTTCTGGCCGTAGGAAAGTTTATGAAGGCTTTTGTCCTCTGGCAGTTCGAAGCTGTCGACTAGCCGGCTGAGCAGTTCCTCATTAAAACGCGGATAAAAGCCGGCATTCGCTTTTACATATTTGCTGATTGAGATGCCGGGAATATGAAATTCTTCAGGCAGCATATAAATATCCTGAAGTAGCGATGGCTGCCGCCTGGCAGGGTTGTGGCCCATGATGTTCACCTGTCCTCCGCTGGGGAAGAGCAACCCGATCATCAGCTTGAGCAGGGTGGTTTTGCCGGCACCGTTTTTTCCAAGCAGGCCTACTATGCTACCCGCCCGCAATTCACAGTCCAGATGCTGGAATAACGGCTGCTGCTTTTTGGCATAATTGAATTGTAGATTCTTTATACTGATCATCTCCCGCGATTATCTTTTTGTTTTAAAGTGGCGATGGCCTTTTTATCATCATTTTTCCCCAACGCAACTGTATTACTTTACTAATACAGTACAATAGTAGCGCTTTGTTGCAGAACTAGCAAAAAAAAGTTTTGAAAGGCCCGATAAATGGGATGAAACCGGCACTTGCGGAGGAAAAAGGAGGGAGGAGGTTCGCTTATTGGGTTTCCCAGCACTCACATAGAAAGGGGTGGCACACAGTAGTATCATCGGAACTCCGCCGCCTTTCCGGGCGACCCGGTTGGTTGTGTGACCACCCAGCAGTAGTTGACCTAAGGGTGTTGGGAAGGGGTGGCGTGGGGTAGCAATACCAAGGTTTCGGATGCTGTTCACCGGATGCTCCAAAGGGGGCAAAATGCCGGCATGGCCCGGCTGTTATACAGTGGTGGTTGGCTTTATCTACCTAAAAAAAAGCAGTGCAGCCGGTGGTTCGTTTTCAACTGCCGGCCACACTGCCTGTATTGCGTCAAGAATTTTGCTGCATCAGCAATCCTATTTAGCAAGGGTAAGCAGAAATTTGTCCAGCTTCTCCAGCGTCGACGTCATTCCGTCTTTCATACCCATGTTGATCACAGCTTCAAGATCGGCCAGCGAGTTGTAGGTAACCACCGTTTCTACCAGGGTATGCTCTCCCTTGTCGGTGAAAGTTACATTCCAGTTGGCACGGGGCAGGTTCGGGTTTATCTCGCCCTTGTCGTCACAAAATGCATCAAGCGCCGTGTAATTGTCGATGGGGCTGATGGTCAGGTAGTCGGTGCGGCCCCAATATTCTGTTCCGCTGGGGTCTACCATGGCGTATATCCAGTGGCCCCCGTTGCGGAACTGCATCGATTTGGTTTTGGTAGTAAACGACTCGGGAGCAAACCACTGGTCGAGCAGGTCACTTTTGGTGTAGCAGTCCCAAACCAGTTGGCGTCCGGCGGCAAATTCCCTTCTGATAGTGAGGGTGTTGTTTTCTTTGTCGGCAATGAAGTCGAATTGCATTGTAGCTTTCATTTGTCTTTATTTTTAAGTTTTGATAATAAGTTGTCGAGTTTGCTAAAGCGATTTTCCCAGATCTTGCGAAACTGCTCCAGCCAGTGATCGATCTCTTTCATTTTGTCTAGTTGTAGTTGGTAATAAATCTCCCGTCCCTTTTGCGTATGCGTAACCAACTCGCACTCATTAAGTATTTGCATGTGTTTTGAAATGGTGGGCCTGGCTACGTCAAACTCGGCAGCAATGGCGCCGGCCGTCATGGTTTGCGACGCCAGCAGCACCAGTATAGCCCTCCTGGTGGGGTCAGCAATAGCTTGGAAAGGGTCTCTTCTTAACTTCATGGTAATAATATGTAGCTATATGGCTACAAATATAGTAACATGAAGTCAAATGGCTACATGTTTTGTGATTTTTTTTTTTCAACTCTGCTCTAAAATGACATTCCTGGCTTCTGCGAGTAGGA
>CBFGTI010000304.1:0-4340 GCA_965651695.1 uncultured Imperialibacter sp.
TCCGGGTGTCGGTGCTTACGCCGTTGGAAAGCAGAAAGCGGCTATACAGAAATTCGACAAAGTTGTTGTCCATGCGATGGCAAATTTAAGGTCAAAGGTAGAAGTTTTAGGAGTGATTGCGTCATAGAAACCCCCTGGTAATGGAGGCTATTGTAAACTTTGCTGCATAAATTTTCGGAAGCTGGCACCCGGCGGCAGGTAATGGAACTCCCGGACAAGCATGGCGCCGGTGGAACAGCGACAGCCCATTGCAAAGGGTGTTCAGGCGGGAATACCCTTAAGCAACAAATTTTTTTCTTGATGCTGCTATCTCCGGTAAATGATCCACAGCCCAGGCCGACAGTGCTTCGATGTGCGGCAACAGGCTTTTTCCCAGCTCTGTTATTTCATACTCTACCCTTGGTGGCACCTCCGGATAGATAGTACGCTTTACCAGGCCGTCTGCCTCCAGCGTGCGTAAGGTTACAGTCAGCATTTTTTGCGATACGTCGCCAATTATTTTATTCAGTTCGTTAAACCGCAGCTTTTCGTGCTCTCCCAAAATAAGAATGATGAGGATTGACCATTTGTCTCCGAATCGGTCGAGCACATTACGGATAGGGCAATTGGGTGAGGACGAAAACTTTTTCATACTATTATTCATTTTATCCGGCTGATTTTCAGCAATAGTTACTAGAAAGTAAGTAGATAACCCCTCCGTGCCTTCTTGCCTGACGATTAGTAACCTTTCTATCTTTACTCTACAAAAGTAAGTAAAGAACTTTGGGAAACTGAAAGTAATCATTTTAAAAAAAAGAAGAAAATGAGTAAGATCTTAGTAACCGGCGCAACGGGAAGCCTGGGCGGCGCCGTTGTCAATTTTCTGCTGAACAAAGTCAGCCGCGACGAGATAGCAGTACTGGTAAGGGATGCGGAGGCTGAAAAAGCTGTTGCGTTAAAGACCCTTGGTGTGGAAATCCGCACCGGCGACTATAATGCACACGATTCGCTACTTAAAGCCTTCCGGGGAATCGACAAGCTGTATTTTGTTTCGGGTAGCGATATTGCGGTGCGCACCAAACAGCACGAAAATGTGGTAAAAGCTGCCAGAGAAGTGGGCGTGAAGCACGTAGTTTACACCAGTTTCGAGCGCCGGAATGAAAGTGAAAACTCTCCCATTGCCATGGTAGCCGAAGCGCATATAAAAACCGAAAAATGGTTGAAAGAGTCGGGGCTCACCTACACCATTCTCAGGCATAACGTTTATATGGACTTTATCCCAATGTTTATAGGAGAGAATGCTTTGGAAACGGGCGTAATTTACCTGCCCGCCGGCGATGGCAGGGCAGCATTTGTTTTACGCACCGACATGGCTGAGGCGTCGGCCGCAATCTTAACCTCGCAAGGGCACGAGAACCGGGAGTATCACATTTCGGCGGACACGGCCGTTTCATATGCCGAAATTGCAGCTATTCTTGGCGAATTGAGCGGTAAGGAAATCAAGTACGTGTCGCCTTCGCAGCAGGAGTATGTGAAAACTCTGTCGGAAGCGGGGGTGCCGATGGAATATGTACAGGTATTCGCCGGGTTTGCTGAAGCTACCAGGCAAGGCGAGTTTGCCCACACCACAAATACCCTGGAAAGGCTCATCGGCAGAAAGCCGGTGTCGGTGAGGGAATTTCTGGAGCAGGTATTTGCACCTACGGCCTGAATCAGAGCTATGCGAAGGGCCGGCGTTTTTTCGGGTGTCAGCCTTTCACGTCCCTCCTCTGCAATGTAAAGTAATTGAGTGCCAGGAGAAACGCCGCCCAAAATAGTACGATGCCCAGCTCGGCCCACGATACATAGTCCTGCACCTCTTGAAATATGTATTTGGCAAAAGGGAAATGAATGAGGTTGTTAATAGCCCTGATAGGGAACCAGCTAATGAAGGGTTCCCACGACTGTGGCAGGCTGATGGTTAAAATCGGCTCCACTATCAAAGTGTAGATGCCGGTGAGCACAATGGCAAACCCGGCTTTCTTGAGGAGCATGCCGATGAGGAGCGCAAAAAGTAAAAAGGTAAATACCTCAAGCATGTGTGCCGGCAGAAATTCGATGTAGGTAACGATGGACGGAAGATCTCTGACAGAAGAAAACATAAGCCCCATTGCCAGGCCCACCACCCCCAAAAACACCATGTTAGCAAGGCTGAGCACCGCGATAAACAGTACTTTCGATATCAGAAATTCTTTCGGGGAAAGACCGTCGATTACGTTTTGCTGCAGGGTACGGTAGCTGTATTCGTTGGTTATGGAAATTATCACTATAAAAGAAAGGAACAGCTTAATAAAGCTGGCCAGGTAGGTAATGTTATGCCAAACATCGGGGAAATCATAAAGTGGTACAATGGTGGGGCTGATACCCTCAAAGTTCGCACCCTGGCTCTCCAGCCAATACAAAAAAGCCATGCCACCGGTGGTAACAACCAGCAAGCTGAAATAATATAGGCCCATGAGCACCCAAAAGGTGCGGTAGTGCTTTAGCTTAAGCCATTCGATTTGAAAAAGTCTAGTCATTTTCCTGGGCCAATAGTTCTAAAAACTGCTTTTCGAGGCTTTTACGCCTTACCGTTAAATGTGTGAGCACGATGCCCTTTTCAATAAGAAACCGGTGCATTTCCGCCGGTTTGTTGCCATTTACAAGCTGTGTTACCAGCACCTCGCCTTCCCGTTGCACCTTCGTAATATGCGGAAAGCTACCGAGGGTAGTCTCCAGCAAATGCATATCGTCGGCTTTTACCTCCACGTTGTTAGAAGCCCCCAATGCATCGGAAACACCACCGGCGTAAATTTTTCTGCCTTTTTTCAGCACAGCGAAATGCGTGCAAACCTTCTGCACTTCGTCGAGCAAGTGGCTGGCCAGCAGTATGGTTTTACCCATATTGGCAATGGAAATAATCAACTCTCTTATCTCTGCTATCCCCTGCGGGTCGAGGCCGTTGGTGGGTTCGTCGAGTATGAGTACGCCTGGGTTGCACAGCAATGCCGACGCTATTGCCAGGCGTTGTTTCATACCCAAAGAGTAGGTTTTGAACGGGTCTGCCTTTCGGTCGGCCAGGTTCACCAGCTCAATACATCGATCTATCTCAGAGAATGGCACTTCCTTGATCCGACAAACTATCCGCAGGTTTTGCTCTGCATTGAGGTAAGGGAAAAAAGCTGGCATTTCAAGAATAGCACCCACCTTTCTGCGGGCTTTGGCCGAAGCAGGCTCGCCGAACCAACTGAAGGTGCCTGAGGTGGGCTGCACTACCCCGAGCAGCATACCCAATGTGGTGGTTTTGCCGCTTCCGTTGGGTCCGAGTATGCCGTATATCTGGCCCGCTTCAACTTCCAGGTCCAATCCGTTTACGGCGGTAATGCGCCCGTATTTTTTGGTCAGGCTATTAATGGTTAGTACGTTGCTCACTGCTTTGTGGTGTCTTGGTGTGCCGTGGAATCTGCTTTTTCTTCTTCGAGCGATTTTCTAAACTCCTGGTATTTCTCCCGCCGTTTTTGTTCCTCCTCTTTGTTATTAAAATAACTGTTGAGCACTGGCATGTCCAGCCCGTTCTGTAGAAGGTCGTAGAGCTTCAGCGGGTTTACCTCCCCTTCAAGCTCGAGCAAAAAATTCTGGTCTTCCTGGGCAACAAAGGCTACCATGCCCTCCATTTTTTCTGAAGGAGACTTGCTGTAAATCCGCACGTTGGCCCCTTGCGATCGCATGCTCAAGGCTTCTTCAAAACCCTCGCCTTCCAGCGCTTTCACCATCTCATTTCCCCCCCGCCCCACCAGGCTGTCGCTGGTAAAAGTTAAAATGCGGAGGTGCTTTACATTTTTTACCAAAGCATAAAAAGCCGGATCTTTGTTAAGATTAAGCATCCGGAGTGTGGAAGGATAGAAGTAAAGGTGTGTGTCGTGCACGGCTGCTTTTACCAGGTTGCTTACCGTCTTGCTTTGCGAACGGGCAGTAAACGTGAAGCCAGCTACACACAAAAAAATCAGAAACAATTCTCTCAATCTACTGATCGGCGGGCGGGGCATTGTCATACGCAATAAGTGATTAAAAGAAGAGGCCGATTACACGGCCCCTTCTTCCGACTTGAAATATAATAGGCAGTTATTAGTTCTTTTTGCCATCTACCTGGTTGAGGTATTCCATCCCTTTAATCTTCATAGCGCTCGAAAGCTTGGACACCTGCTTCAGGTCAATTTCTCCATAGAGGCTCATGATAAAGAACTTTTTGTCGCCGCCCACCAGCATAAGCAGTTCGCTGATTTTACCGCCCGACTCACGGATCATAAACTGCACATCTTCGCTGGCGTTTTTAACCGACATCA
>CBFGTI010000305.1:0-4306 GCA_965651695.1 uncultured Imperialibacter sp.
CGAGGGGAAAATAGCACGTTCCTACCGTCCCCGTCTTCCAACCCCCTACTCCACTACCGCCTTCCGTCTCCGGTCTTCCATCTTCCGTCTTCCAACTCCTCACTCCCGACTCCGGTCTTCCATCTTCCGTCTTCCAACTCTTCGCTCCCGACTTCGGTCTTCCGGCTTCTGTCTTCCTTCGGTCTTCCGACTCCTCCCCCTACTCATTCCGCACGCACTGCACGGGGTTCACTTGTGCCGCCTTTATGGTTTGCATGCCCACCGTTAGCCAGGCGATGAAAAGCGCTGCCAGGCCGGCTGCCACAAAATACCACACCGAAAGCTCGATGGCGTATTCGTAGTCTTGCAGCCATTGGCTGGTGAGGTAGTAGCCCACAGGCAGGGCAATACCAATAGCCAAAAGCACCATTTTGGTAAAGTCGGCCGACAGCAGGTACACGATGCCCCAATTGTTGGAACCCAGTATCTTTCGAATACCGATCTCCTTCATCCGGCGCTCGGCGGTAAAGGCCGCCAAACCAAACAAACCGAGGCATGAAATGATGATGGCAAAGCCTGCAAAATACTTCGAGAGGCTGCTCACCCGCTGCTCGGCGGCATACTGCGCCTGGTAGTTTTCGTCGATAAAAGCATAGTCGAAAGTATAGCCCGGGTTAAACTCCCCGTAAAATGCCTCCAGCCTTTGCAAGGTCTCTTTCTCTTTGCCGGCTTCAATTTTCACCAGCACCTTTAATGTCCTTCCGGGCTCGAACCTAAACAGCAGCGGCTTCACCTTCTCGTGAAGCGACTCGTAGTGAAAGTCCTTTACCACGCCTATCACCTGCCTGTTTACTCCCCACATGTTCACTGTTTGGCCCACGGCGTTCTCAAATCCCATCACCTTTACAGCGGCTTCGTTGAGAATAAGATTGTTTTCTTCGGTACCGAAGTCTTTTGAAAAAGACCGGCCTTCCAGCACTTCAATACCCAATGTTTCGATCATATCGTAGCTGCCCGTTACCACCTCAAACCTTATGTCGTCGTCGGGATTTTTGCCTTCCCACGTCAGCCCCTGGGTAGAATTGTTGGTGCCTACCACGATGTTAGACATGACCGAGGCATTTACCACACCCGGTATGTTTTTAACGGCAGCCACAAAAGGCTCACGACTCTCCGCCACCTTTCCCTCGATTTCGAAGTGAATTACGTTGTCTTTGGAATAGCCAAGGTTTTTGGACTGCACATAATCCAGCTGCTTGTAAACCACCACGACCGATACAATGAGGATAACCGACAGCGTAAACTGGAAAACTACAAGACCCTTGCGCGCCAGCAGTTCGCCCCAGGAGGTACTTACCTGCCCGCCTTTGAGCACATACGCCGGATTGAACCTGGAAAGGTACAGGGCCGGATAGCTGCCGGCCAGTAAGCCTGTAACGACCGTAATACCGAAAAAAATGGGGATCATCTGTGAGTTGAGGCTGAGCGTAAGCTGCTTGCCGGTAATGTTGTTGAACTGGGGAAGCACCAGCAGCACCAGGAAAACCGCTACCCCCAGCGATAAAAAGGTAAGCAGCATCGACTCGCTGAGGTACTGCACCACCAGCGTTTTGCGGTTGGCTCCCAGCGCCTTCTTTACCCCGATTTCCTTCAGCCTGCGTGATGCCTTGGCGGTAGACAGGTTCATGAAGTTGATGCAGGCGATCACCAGTATGAACACGGCAATGATGGAGAACATGCGGACATATTCGATCCGGCCGCCATCTTGCACCCCATTGGTATAAGAGCCGTATAAGTAGCGGTCGGTATAGGGTGCTGCAATAAGGGTAACATTGGAGTTTTCGTCGCGGGCCTTGACAAAGTCTTCGATTTTTGCATTAAACTGCGCGGGATCGGCACCCTCCACCAGGGCCACGTAGGTAGAGGGCCCGTGGTTGCTCCAGTTTTGCGGGCGCCCTACCCTTTTGCTCAGGTCGTCCCAAAGGACCCAGCTGAGCACGAAGTCGAACTCCTTAGTAGAATTAGAAGGAATGGTGAAAACCCCGGAAACGGTAACGGGATCGGTAAAGCCAATGAGGCTGCTTTCGATTGTTTTACCCATCACATTTTCGGTGGTTTTGAAGATGCGCATAGCAAGGTCTTCGGAAATCGCGATGGAATTGATGGTCGACAACACCTGGTCGGGATTGCCTTCCTTTAAGTCATAAGAAAAAATATTAAAGAAGTCTTTGCCGGCAAACTGCCCCTTGGCTTTAATAAAGGTGTTTTGATACGACAGCGTAAAGTTGCCAAACCATTCGGGTGGCGTAACGCCTGCCGCGTATTCGACCTCCGGAAGTTCTTTGGCGAGGGCGTCCGGAAGCGGATCGGGAGTGCTTTCGCCAGTAACCACGCCGTCGGATAGCTGGGTATTTTCCAGCACCTGGTAAATTCTGTCGCCTTTGGCATGAAACTTATCCATTTGCAGCTCATCGAACACCCACAGGCAAATGAGTAAGGTACAGGCGAGTCCTGAAGAAAGTCCCGTCAGATTGATAAAAAAGGTGCTTTTATGGCGTAAAAAGCTACGGTAGGAAAGTAAGAGGTTGTGTTTGAACATAGTAGTAAATTTTGAGTTTGTTGACCGCGTTGTGCGACCGTTTTTTTATGGAACATCGACTGGAGTCTCTGTTTCGAAATCTTTGAAATCACCTCCGGGCGGCTTCGCTTTACCGCTTTTAACATCTGAGTCAGCGACCGTCTCTTTGACGCTGTCCGACGCCTCTCGGTAACCCTTTATTCATTTCGCAGGCATTGCACGGGGTTTACATTGGCCGCTTTGATAGTGAGAAAGCTAACTGTGAGCCAGGTAACACATAAAATGACCGCACCGGCAGCCACAAAATACCACCACTGCAGCTCGATACGGTAGGCGAAAGTTTCCAGCCAGCTTTGGGCGAGCCAATAGCTGAGCGGCAAACCCAGGCCAATGGCAATGCCAACCGGTTTGGTGAAGTCTTTAACCAGCAGCCACACCACAGCCGCCATGCCCGATCCCAGCACTTTCCTGATACCAATTTCCTTTATTCTCCTTTCTGTAGAAAATGCCGCCAGCCCCAGGAGCCCGAGACACGAAATGAGCATAGCGATGCCGGCAAAGTAGCCGGAGAGGCCTGCTATTTTCTTTTCCGCTGTATATTTCGTTTGGTTGTCCTGCTCCAGAAAAGTGTACTCGAACGGGAAACCGGTCTGGAACGACCTGTAAAGTTCCTCAAGTCGGGCAAGGGTCGCATGTTCGGTACCGGCCTCCAGCCGGATAGCAATTTTTAGCGCAAATCGGGTATTGAGCCGCAGAAAAACCGGTTTCACAGGCTCGTGCAGGCTTTCAAAGTGAAAATCTTTCATAATGCCGATAATCTGGTAATCGGTGTCGTTGATGGTGAGAGTTTTCCCGACTGGGTCCGAAACCCCCATTCTTTTAAGGGCCGTTTCGTTGATGATGACTTTGGAGTCCTCACTTCCAAATTCTTCTGAGAACGGTCTGCCGGCCACCATTTCAATGCCCAGCATTTCCAGCATGCCGTAGTTAACCGAACCATGCTCGAACCAAACGAGGTTCTCCGGGTCGTAACCTTCCCATTGCACGGTGTTGGTAGATGCCTGTCCGCCTACCAGCGCATGCGAAATGCTGGAGGCGCTCACTACGCCCGGCAGCTTTTCCGCTTCAGTCAGAAAGGTCTCCTGCTTTTCCGAAACTAGCCCGTTGGTATTGAAATGGATGATGCTGCTTTGGTTGTAGCCCAACTCTTTGCTTTCGATGAAAACCATCTGCTTATGCACTACAAGCACCGATACAATAAGGATCAGCGCAACGGCAAACTGGAAAACAACCAGCCCGCTTCTCAACCATTTGTCGCCAAATCCAGCCGAAAGCTTGCCTTTCAGAACTGCAGCCGGTCGAAAAGCCGACAGGTACAAAGCAGGATAGCTGCCCGACAAAAGCCCGGTGGTAAAAATAATTACGGAGAAAATGGCCACGAACTCGACGGAAGGAGCCAACATAAGCTGCTTCCCTGTAAGGGCGTTGAACCGCGGAAGCAAAAGAAGCACCAGCATCACCGAAGCAATCCCAGCCAGCAGGCTCATCATCAGCGACTCCACCATGTACTGGTATACCAATACCCCTCTGCCTGCGCCAAACACCTTTTTGATGCCAATCTCCCGCATGCGTCGCGACGCTCTCGCCGTAGCAAGATTGGTGAAGTTGATGAAGGCGATTAGCAGCACCAATATGGCCGCAATGCCCAGCAACCTCACGTACACAATCCGGCCACCGGCTGGTTGGCGG
>CBFGTI010000306.1:0-4277 GCA_965651695.1 uncultured Imperialibacter sp.
CCCCCCCCCCCCCCCACCCCCCCACTCCTTCCCTACACGACGCTCTTCCGATCTGTAAGCACTGCGTCATCGTTGGGCAGCACAATCTCCATCTCCTGCTCAATCGCCGGAAATATCTCCTTCGTTACCAGGAACGTCATCGCCTTTTTCTTCGCGTTAAACCTGGCGGCCGGTATCAGCGGGTATGAGAGCGCCACCACTTGGGTCGCGGTTAGGGGCTTAATGCCATTGGCACCTTGGTCGGTATAAGATGCTGTAAAAATGTAGGAGCCTTCTTTCTCCGATGCCTTGTGCTTATTCATGGCGTAAGTGCCCTGGTGAGGGAGGCCTGCGTTTCCAGACTTACCGCTCAGCGACAGAATGTACTGGATCATCTTTTCTGCTTCCTCATTGCTCAGCTGCGGATGGGGCGACATCATCAGGTCACCCCATACACCGGAACCTCCTTTAATCACTTTCTCTGTTAGATCAGCTATAACACGCTCGTTTACAGTATATTTATCTGCTATTTGTGTAAGTGATGGTCCAACTGATTTTTCTGACAGCTGATGGCATGCTTTGCAGTCCGAGGCCTCGTACAGGGCTTTGCCAACAAGAAAGGCCGATGCCGCCATGTTGGCCTGGTGCCCCTGGATAACCTCCGTTACATCGTGGCCCCGCTGGAGGTAATCGGCTGTAAAGGTGACCGCTGAAGGATCTATGCCGCTGTTGATGCTACCGTCTTCTGTATCAGTCACTTCCACGCTGTATTCAAAATCGGCGTTATCCCAATAGAACCGGCTGTTGCCCTTAAAGCTCACCTTGATCTCGGGCAGGTCGTTTCCGGCAATCAGCAGCATGTTTTCCGTGGCACTTTCGCCGGAAGGATCGGTCACCGTCAGCGTCGCTTTGTATTCACCCGGTTGCTGAAACACATGGGTTGGGTTTTTCTCCGACGAGGTTTCTCCGTCGCCAAAGGCCCATTCGTAGGTCAGGTCGTCGCCGTCAAAATCCTTCGATTCTTCAGCACTAAAGCTAACAGTGAAGGGCGTTTTGCCAATGGTTTTGTCTGCAGTAATAACTGCCAACGGCACCCTGTTGGCCGATGAATAAGTGATGTGGATGAGTCTGGCATCGGTATTTTGTGCAAACCAGTTGGTGCCGTACTCAAGTGCATACATGTCGCCGGCCGGGCCAAAAACAATGTCCACAAGGTTGTTGAACGGCATGTTGGGGAGAAACCGCTCCATGCGCACGTAATCGCCATTTTCGTCGAGCGTCACGGCCATTATCCATCCACGCATCCAATCGTAGGTGAATAGCTTTTTGTCGTAGTACTCCGGATACCTGTTTTCGGTTTCGGGAAACCTGTCGAGATAAAATACCGGCCCGGCCATCACATTACGCCCGCCTTCGCCTACCAGCGGAAATTCTGCCGAGGTGGCGTACGGATAGTAAATGAGGGGGGCAACGGCTTCGGGCAGTTCACGGGCTCCCGTGTTATTAGGAGAGGTGTTCACCGGCTTTTTTGGGTCGTACAAAGGGCCAGACTTGTTAGTTGCGTAATCATAATCGTTGTAAGGAAAATTATTGCCAATGAAGTACGGCCACCCGTGGTTTCCAGCCTTTCGAGCCTGGTTCACCTCGTCGTAACCACGTGAACCGAAGCCCACGCTGTCTTTGCCTGCATCGGGGCCCACATCGCCCCAATAGAGGTAGCCGTTTTTCTGATCAACAGAAATGCGGAACGGATTGCGGACGCCCATCACGTAGATCTCCGGCCGCCCTTTAGAAGCATCTGCAAAAAGGTTGCCTTCCGGAATGGAATAGGTGCCGTCGTCCTCCGGTTTAATGCGTAAAATTTTACCACGCAGGTCGTTGGTGTTGGCCGACGACTTTTGCGCATCCCATGCCGAGCGCCCGGGCCTTTCGTCGATGGGCCCGTAGCCAGTGTCTCTCGGGCTTGTGTTGTCGCCTGTAGCAAGGTAAAGCAGCCGGTCGGGTCCAAATTCAATGGACCCGGCAGCGTGGCAGCATTCGTCGCGCTGTGTAGCCACGGTCAAAAGGACCTTTTCGCTGGCCCTGTCAAGCGTATCGCCGGTGAAGGTAAAGCGGGAAAGCCGTTGCTCCGGTTTCTCACCAACAGGGGAGTAGTAGAGGTAGATCCATTGGTTTTTTTCGTAATCAGGATCTACAGCCAGGCCGAGCAATCCATCTTCCAAATCGCTGTAAACCGGGAATGTGGTTACCAGCCGGGTTTGGTTTTCGGCTTTTTTGAAAAGCTTGATGCCACCGCGGCGTTCAATAAACAGCACATCTTCATTCGGCAGCATGTCGAGCTCCATCGGCTCGTTCAGGTTGAAGTCGAGCACCACTTTCTGGAACCTGTTTTCTTCCGGAGCTACCTTCGAGTTGTTGTAGTTTACGGGTGTGCCCGGACCGGCTGCGTACTGTATGCCACCCCACAGCATTTTCAGAAAGTCAGCGTCCTGATACACCTCGTCGGTATGGCCCAACCCCGTGTACCAGGTTCTGCCGCCGTCAAAATCGCGGTACCAGGCAATGGGGTGGTTTTCGCCGTTGGTGCCTCCTTCATACGACGTTTCGTCGAGGTTCAGCAGCACGTTTATTTCAGCTTTAATGTCTTTGTAGTTGTACCATTCGTCGGTACGTGGCCAGCTATCAGGAAGGTGTTGAGTGGAAATATGGTTGGCATCCACTCGCTTTACCAGGGCATCCCGCACATTGGGATCGTTGGGGTGGCCATTGAAATAAGCCCCCACCAGCTCGCCATACCAGGGCCAGTCGTACTCCGTATCTGCGGCGGCGTGAATGCCCACAAAACCACCACCTGCCTGTATCCAGCGGTTCATTTCCAGCTGCTGTCCGTCGTTCAGCACATCGCCGGTGGTATTGAGAAACACAACAACGTTGTAGTTCTTCAGGGTTTTCTCGTTGAACGACTCGTTGTTTTCAGTGGTGTCGACCACGAAACCATGCTGCTGGCCCAGCGAACGGATAGCGGCAATACCGGCAGGTATCGACTCATGCCTGTACGAGGTTGTTTTGGAGAAGACAAGCACTTTAATGTCACGCTGATCGCGGGTAAAGTAAAACCAGGCGGCAACGCCAACCAGAACCAACGCAAGAAGGATGTAGTAACGCTTTTTCATTTCAACAGGTGGAAAAATTTGTAGATATTTGAGTCAAATTGACTCAAATATAAACTATCTTTGTTTCAAGGCAATAGGTTGGGGTGTTTATTTGCTCGTCTAGCCTTATCATCACTGTGAACCGGGCAGCTCAAAATGATTGAAGAAATAAAGAAATACGTACGTTCGCTTGAGAAGGAGGCCATTCCACAGCTTTCGATAAACTGTGTCACTTTCGGCTTTCACGAAAAGACGCTGCAGGTGATAGTGAATAAATTACAGTTGGGAGGTACCACCCTTCATGTGCTGCCTGGGGGCTACATCAGGCAAACGGAACACGTTACCGATGCGGTAGAACGGATCGTGAAAGAGAGCACTGGGCTGAAAAATATACTTTTCAGGCAGTTTGCGGTGTTTGGCGACGCCTCCCGGTCGTTTGGGACGGAATTGGGGGCTTTGGCTGCTGAAGCCGACGTTGAAGACCGGGAACTGCTGAAGTTTGTGTCGCAGCGGTTTGTAAGCATCTGTTATCTGGCGTTGGTCGATTTCAACAAGATTGACCTGAAACCCACCCAATTTTTAGAAGCGGCACAGTGGCTTCCGGTGGCTGAAGCCAAACTGCTGGCCATGGACCACGGCGCTATTGTGGACAGCGCCAGGCAGTCGTTGGTGCGGGAGCTTCCTTATCTGCCGATAGCGTCGAACCTGCTGCCGCCGACTTTTACGCTGCCGGAGCTGCATGCGCTCGTAGAGGCCATTCTTGGCAGGGGAGTAGACCGGCCCAATTTCAGGAGAAAGATACTAAAGTCGGACATGCTGGTGAAAGTGGGGCTCGACGACTCCGGCAAGCGCCGGCCTGCTGACGTCTACCAGTTCAAGCACGGCAAGCAAACCAGCCTGATCGACGAGTTTAAGCTCGGGTTTTGATTTGGCTTCGCCAAAACCCCTGACACCAATTACACGAATTAGCACGAGAATCTCCCGATTTGGCTTCGCCAAAACTTAAGCACGACACGAATTTCACGGATTAGCACGAATAAGAAGTGTTGGGAGTGGAGAAAAGCGCTGTCGTATTCGGCGGCAACTTCTGCAGCTTTCCAACAGGTATTGGCGGGCGATTAGCGATTGAATTTTTTAATTCGTGGC
>CBFGTI010000307.1:0-4178 GCA_965651695.1 uncultured Imperialibacter sp.
ATGTAATTGTTGCCATCTACCAGGCGCTGTATAATTTTCACTTCCTGCTCCGACAAACCGTATTCTTTTATGCTTTGCTCCTTCAGCTCCGAAGCATCGCTAAGGCCGGCATCCTGGCTTAGCAGGCCGATCATTTTTCTGGCGATGGTGCGCGACATGGGTGCGCCGCCGTCCAGCAGTTCTTCGATGGCTTTTATGATGTTGGTAGGGCTTTCGTCCTTTAGCATGTATCCTACGGCGCCCGCTCGCAGGGAGCTGAAAATTTTGTCGGGTTGTTCAAAAACAGTGAGCATCATCACCTCGATGTCGGGCAGGAGCTGTTTGAGCCGCGACGTTGTTTCTATGCCGTCAATACCGGGTAGTTCAATATCCATTAGCACAACTTCTGGCAGCTCGGCAGCAGGGAGGCCCGCTATTTTCTCCAGAAAGTCTTCGCCACTCGGGCTCACCAGTACCAGTTTAATATTCTGGAAATATTTAAAATTGTCGATGAAGCGTTTCCTAAGCGAGGGGTTATCCTCTACAAGTCCGATGCGGATACTCATACTCTTCTTTTTTGCTCTCTCAAAGGTGTCTTAATTATCGGCTCCTCTCAATACCTATTTTGGGGTAAAAGAATCACAGGCTGATCTGCACTGTTGTGCCCTTGCCGGTTTCAGACCTTATCTCTACACTTCCACCTATTTCTTCCACCCGTCGTTTGATGTTTTGAATCCCATAGTGCTCGCTCTGCCCCAGCTGTGCTACATTAAAGCCTACGCCGTTGTCGGAAACAGAAATCGTCAGCTTTTCTTTTTGCGCGACAACCACGTTGATTTTGGTGGCCTGGGCATGTTTCAGAATATTGTGAATTGCTTCCTGAACGGTGCGGGTGAGGTGCAGGGCTTCCCTGGCACCCAGTATAAAATCTTCTTCAAAAAGGGTATGCACCTCGGAGGTTATGTGCGGTTGGTACTTCAGAACGGTTGCCAGGTGCCGTTCTATGTGATCTGCAAACTCCGTGGCTTTAATTTCGCTCAGGTGGAGGCTCCAGATAGTGGCCCGAAGGCTGGTAAGCGTTTCATGTGCATCTTCTTTCAGGCTGTTGATGATGCGGGTGATATTCTCATCTTTTTTAAACGCTTCTATTTGATCGGTGATCTGCAGGCCCGATAGAATGCTGGTGAGCTGTGCGCCCACGTGGTCGTGCAGGTCGGCTGAAATGCGCTCCCGCTCCGACTGCATTTTTTGTGTTACCTCCAGCTGCTGCACCTGCTTTTGGAGCTGAAGCCTGTTGTAGGCCAGGTAGAGCAGAATTAAAAGCACTCCCACGCCGCCCACCGAAGAGTACAGCTGAAGGTTTTTCTGGTTGAGCAGCAGCTCCTGCTCGGCCAGTTTCAAATCCCGTATCTGGATTTCCTGCTCTTTTTTTTCAGTTTCATACCTGGTTTGCATATCAAGTATCTGCCTGCTTTTTTGCTCGTTAAAAATGGAGTCGTTGAGCACCGTGTAGCGTGTAAGGTGTTCGTAAGCCTGGCGGTAGTTGCCGAGCCCCTGGTGTGTATCTGCCAGAATTTTGTACAGGTGCCGTTTAAAATCCTTGAAATCGAGTTTTTCGGCTGCTGCAAGCGCCTGGTCAAAATAGGAGAGGGCCGTTTGCCGGTCGCCTTTCATCAGGTAGAGTTCGCCAATGTTGTTGATGGTGATGGCACAGCCGGTTTCGTCGCCGAGCTCTTTCCGCAGGCGGGCTGCCTCAAGAAAGAAAGCTTCACCTTCGGCGTACCGGCCCATTTTGGCCGACGTCTGCCCCATATTGTCGAGGTTGAAAGTGAGGCCGTAAGTGTCGTTGAGGCTTCTTTTAATTTCGGCAGACGCCTGAAAGTTGCTCATGGCATTTGCGTAATCTTCCTGGATGTCGAACGTAACGCCGAGATGATTCAGGCTATTGGCTATGAGCAAGCTGTCGCCCGCCTGCTTACCCAGCGCCAGTGCCCTGTTAAAGGCTTCGGCGGCCTGCTTTATATTGCCTTGTTTGCGATTGAGCACGCCCATTTCGTTTAAAGCGGCGGCTTGCGATATGGGGTCGCCAATGCTATCGGCAAGGGAGAGTGCCTGAAGGTAAAAATGCATCGCCTGTTCGTGAGAGCCCGAGTAGTAGCTTGCAACCCCTTTGGTAACAAGGCTTTTGGCCATCTCTTTGGGTTGCCCCATCTTTTTTGCCAGCTGGTAGGCACTATCGGCATACATGGTAGTGCTGTCGTAATTGGACTTGAGATAGTCAAACGCTAATTTGTTTAAGGCTTCAGGCGTTTGTAGCGAATCCGCTGCGACCCCACTTGCTAAGGTGGCTTCGCCCAATGGCGATTTGCCTGGCAGCGCTACCAGAGGGAACAGCGCAAGGGCAAGGCTGGAAAAGGCAAGTGATGTGATGTTAATTTTGAACCCCATATTTTTTTTCGCAATACTTGAGAGTCTTAAGTAATAGTTGCCGGTTGGTGAATTACTTTCGCTATGGACGCTTCCGCCACTCAACCGATGAATTTACCGGTACTTCAAAGATAACAGTGGTTCCGGCGCCGGGTTGGGAGTCGATAGCAAATACCCCCTCCAGTTGCTCCATCCGCCTCTTCATATTTTCAAGGCCATAGTGCCCTTCGGGGGAGGTACTTAACGAAAACCCCACGCCGTTGTCCCTCATCTTCAAAACAAGTTGTGTTTCTTCTACCTTCACGGAAAACATTACACCGGTAGCGAGTGCATGTTTCAGGATGTTGTGAAAGGACTCCTGTACCGCCCGAAGAAGATGAAGTGCGAGCGTCGGCGCAAGAATGTGGTGTTTGTCGCCTTCAATGCAGCTATTGAAGCTTATATGCGGGTAATAGCGCAGGCGGGCCCGGGCGTAGTTTTCGATATGCTCGACAAACTCACCCACGGTTACCTCTTTTTGATGCAGACTCCAGATACTGTCTCGCAGGCTTGTCATGGTTTGGCTTGCATCTTCCTTCAGCGAATCGATGATTTCCCTGACCCTGGTGTTGTACTGAAACTCTTCTATCTGTTCGGTAATTTGCAGCCCCGAGATTATACTGGTAAGCTGAGCCCCCACATGGTCGTGCAGATCGCTGGAAATCCGCTCTCTTTCCTTCTGAATTTTTTGCTGCAATTCAAGCTCTTCTACCCGCCTGATGAGCTTTCGGGTAGAAAGGTAGCGAATGACAATGACCAGCAGGTATATGAGTATAAAAGATACGGGAATTAGAAACACCGCCTGCAGATACCACGGAGGTGGCATGAATACAGTAAAAGATTGGATGTCAGAAACATCTCCGTAGAGATTTTGAGTGCGAAAGTTGAATGTATACGTCCCCGACGGGAGGGTGGTATAAACCCGGAAGTTTTCCTTTGTCCATGAGCTCCATTCTTTATCGAACCCTTCGAGGTAGTACTGGTACTTGTTTTCTTCTTCGTGCAGGAGATAGCTTGAGCTCACTTCGATACGTAAATTTTTGAACCGGTCATCAAGCCCGAGCCGGGAAAACTTTCCGTTTCCGGCAAACACCACCGAATCTTCATTGATGCTTATTTTCCTGAGCAGCACCGCTGGGTCGACGGGAAGCCGCATATTTTTGTGGTAACTCACTACCCCCTCTGGTCCGCCCACCCACAGAACATCCTGCTCCGGGTAGATGGCATACACGGGAAAATCGTTAAGTTCCCGGAAGGGCTTTCGCAGGTAGCTGGCGCTTTGTGAGGCCGCTGTGGCCAGTGTAAGCTCAGTAAGGTTGTAGGCACTTAGCCATACTTGCGAGTCTGAAGCCTGGGCCATCCGGTACACCCATCGTTTGTTTCCGGTGTAGTCATCGCCAAACTTTTTGTAATCCACTATTTTTTCGCTGGAGGCATCAGGCGTCTTTAACCCGCCGGGGGTGGCAAACACAACTTCGTCGTTATATTTAAAAACCTCATTGTCGTTGAGGTGCGAAAGCCCTTCTGAGGTTCCGTAGCGGACTACTTTTGGAGACAGCGGATTTTGTTTGTCGGGAATGAGCTTGATTACACCGTCTACCCACGAGCCTAGCCACAAATTTCCATCTTTATCTTCCTGTATCGACCGTATTTCGACCTCAATACCGGGAATACGACCCAAAAAGGTATAATTCTTATCGAGCGAAAAAACACCGACACCATCGGTAAAACCG
>CBFGTI010000308.1:0-4176 GCA_965651695.1 uncultured Imperialibacter sp.
GTGTGGCAAAAAGAGTTTTTCCCTTACAGTAAGGGCACCATGGCCCCCGGTAACCAGGGCATATTTGCACTCAGTCACGACGGCCAGCTTTTAAAAAGAGCCAACGGAAAGAGCTTGTGGACGCCGGTGTACCCCGATGTTGAGCAGAAATGGGTACGCACCGTGTATGAAACGGCAGGAGGCACCCTTTTCGTCGGCTCCGACGAAGGCCTCTTTAAATCTGCCAACGGAGGCAAAAACTGGAAGCACGTGCATGCCAACGGCTGGGTAATAAAGTTTGCAGAGGCCAACGGCGTGCTGCTGGCCACCAACCAGGGGGGCATCATACGGTCGACCGATGGCGGCGAAACCTGGGAGAATGTGCTTAGTGAGGGCGGAGTGGGCATTGATGTGGAACGTATTGAAAGCGGATTTGCCGCCATTGTTTACAACACACAGCTGGGGGCCAGAACCGTGCGGGCATCGTACGACGACGGCAAAACCTGGCAGGCCATTGACGCCGGCCTTATTCCGCACCTCTCCACGGCCTCCATTGTGCAGGTGGGTGAGTACTTCTTTTGCGGTCATCCCAAAGGCATTTTGCGCTCGGCCGACATGGGAAGAACGTGGACCCTGCTGCTTCCTTCTATAGACACCAAGGTCTTCGATTTAACGGTTTCGGGCAGCACCATCTACGCCATCCCCAGAAATGAGGGGTGTTGAAGAATTAAGGTAAACTTTTATCCGGTGTTTCAGCGATGACATCCCTCCGCAGGAGCAGCTCAGGCTGTCTTCAGCATCGGGGGGGATGTCATCTTTTTTTGCGTGGGAGCCTGCCAGCAAATTTCTCCGCAAAGTATTAACTTGTACTATTGAAAGTAGAGTGACTAATGAAGCTTTTTAGGACCAAAACAGGTTTAACTATTCTCTTTAGCTCAATAATTATTGTTGGAGCTGGGCATGGTGGTGGCCCTATAGCGCTTCTTGAAGTTTTTTGGCTACCGGGATTCTTTGGTTTTCGCTCCGAAGACTTCAGTTTTTCTTTAACCGCACCATATGATCAATCTTTAGGTGCTGCAACAATGTTTTCATTCACTGGCCATGTATTGCTTTTGACATCCCTGTTAGTAAAGAAGATTAACGCGAAATTCTGGATTGAAACACTTGGGCTCATATTCCTATGGCTTGCTTTCTACTATATAGTTCATGATATCTCTCATGGCGTAGCGCAAATAGGACTTCTAACAGGGCTGCCATTTCTCGTGGTATCCGGACTGTTGTTCTTAAAGAATATTAAAAGGAAGCTGGCGATTACGGTAGAATATTAAAAAAAAGTAAAACTGCTAACTTGTACCTCTCCTAAAAACCACTGTCTATGAAAAAGCTGCTTGTCTATTGTGTTTTGCTGGTTATAGCCATCTCCTGCTCGGCGCCGGGTGCCAAAGAGCAGCAACGTTCTGCCCTGGATATTGTGGCGCCGGAGGAGGCCGGAATGATTGCCGATTCGCTCGACCTGATTGAAGAGCACCTGCGCTGGGCTATCGACAGCCAATTTGTGGCCGGAGGCGTGGCGCTGGTGTATCGCAACGGCCAAATCGTTTACCACAAAGCCTTTGGCTTCCAGGACAGCGAAAAAACCGACCCCCTCGCTACCACCGATATCTTCCGGCTAGCCTCCATGACGAAGCCCATTACCACCGTGGCGGTGATGCAGCTGTACGAGCAGGGCAAGCTGAAACTCGACGACCCGGTATCGAAATACATCCCTGAATTCGCCAATGCACAGGTGCTTGACCAGTTCAACGAGCAGGACTCCTCGTGGTCGGCCAAGCCTGCCGCCAACCCCGTTACCATCCACCACCTGCTTACGCATACCTCCGGCATTTCGTACGGCGTTTTCGATCCAGTGGCAAGCGCCTTGTATGCACCGCACAACATCACCGAGGCCTGGACGAAGGACTCGGTAACGCTGGCGGCAAACATCCCCAACATGGCCAAAGCACCCCTGCTGCATGAGCCGGGCACCCGGTTTACCTACGGCATGAGCATCGACGTGCTGGGCCACATTGTGGAGGTTGTTTCCGGGCTGCCGCTGGATGAGTACTTCCGCCGGAACATCTTTGACCCGCTCGGCATGGACGACACCCACTTCTACCTGCCCGAGGATAAGGCGAGCCGGCTGGTGGATGTATGGCATACGCCCGATTTTGCGGCCGAAATGGAGCCGCTATCGGCAGGGGAAGACTATCCCGTTGCGGGTGCACGCACCTATTTCGCAGGTGGCGCTGGGCTCAGCGGCACTGCTGCCGACTACCTCAAGTTTGCCGCGGCCCTGCTCGACGGCGGTATATGGAATGGGGCCACTATTCTAAAGCCCGAAACCGTGGCCCTGATGATGCAGAACCAAATAGGCGGGGTGTCATTTGACGAGGGCGTTAAGTTTGGCTACGGCGGGCTGGTACACACGCAAGACGGCGCTTATGGCATTAAGCAAGGCACCTTCGGCTGGGACGGCTACTGGCAAACACGCTTCCGGATAGACCCGCGGCAGAAGGTGGTGCGCATTTTAATGACCAACGCCCGGTACACCACCCGCTGGAACGAGCTGTTTAACCGCTTCGATGAGATAGTGAACCACTCGGTAGTGCAATAGGGCGAGTTTCTGGCACAGTACGGGGGTTAGCGCTGTGGCAGCCTGCTACTCGAGGGAGCTTCGCATCAATTGTTCATACAGGGCTATGGGCATCATACCCATTTGCATCCTTCGCTGGTCGAGCTGCTCCATATCAGTAGTAGGGGCAAGCGTGAGTCTTTTAGTGACGGGATCGGCGCCTGCAAACTGCGTTCCGTACAGCTGTTCCCGGCCAGTGTTTCTGCATACCCGGTCGTACAGGTAAGCGTATAGCTGCCATTGCATGTCGCCCGATTCTGCTGCTTTTTTCAAAAAAGGGAGTTGCTGCTGCTGAAACTCCGGGTGGCTATCAGAGTGCTGAATAACAGCCCACACGGCCATCATGCCAGCTGGCCCTACCATTTTCTTGGTGGGAAATCCCACCTCTGCGATCATCTTCGTCAGTTTTTCACGATTGATAAAGTCCACGGTACCCATACCCGCTCCGTCGTTGTTGTAAAGGTCACTTTTCTTTATCGCATAGCCGGTTTCGTCTACCAGCTCTTCAAGGCTGTTTCCCCGCACCAGCTGATCATTGATGTACATCACCATCAGCTGGTTGTATAAGGCAGTATCAGCTGGTTGACGCAGCTTTGCATCGTGGTCGCACCATTCCTGCACCAGCCGGTTCCCGAGAAGCGGCTCAATCCACGGGGTGTTGCAAATAGAGCGGCTTTTGTGGTCTTTTACCTTGGCAAGTAGCTCTAGAAACTGGTCGGTTCGGCCGGTTCTTGCCAGGCATTCGAGTCCCGAAGCATAAAACTGAGAACTTACGCTGTCGGACATAACCAGCAGGCTGTCGAACTGAGATGCCCCCAGTTGGTAATCTTTCAGCAGGTAAGCCGACTGCCAAACCCGCCACGAAAGTCTCCAGATGTCTTCCCGCGAGGGAGGGTTGTGTTCCGAAGCGCAGGAGGTGAAGAGGAACAAAAAAGCAATAACCGATAAGCCTCGTTGAAATGCATTCATTGGTAAAAATATTTACAGAAAGAAGTAGTTCGAGCGGCCTAAGATATAAAAACTTGTCTTTCCGCCGCCTCTCTGAGCGGTGTGGTTGGTATTGTGACAGCAGTTGTTAATGTAAGAACATTGAACCTGGCCGGTTTTAACGCAGGGCTTACTTTTCTTGCACCTTACGGATTTCGCTGCACAATATGCTCTAGCTCGGCGACCAAAGCCTGCGTCGGTTTGTTGCTGTTTTCCAAAACAAAATCGGTGGCTATGCTTTTTTGCTGCACCAGCTCATTGATTCGGGTTACCTGTTCGTCGGACACGTCGATATGGATGGATTGATCTCGGGTGCGTACCCGCTGCAGGCATAGCTCTGGTTCTGCTCTTAACCCGATAGTAACCACGCTAAAGTCGGTTTTGAGGCTGACCAGCATTTGGTCGAACCACGCAGTAAGGCCGGTCGATTCGAAACAAAGCCGGTTTACCGACTCCAGCTCTTTTCTTATTCCTGCTTCAATCGCTTCAAAAACCTCCTGCAGGTAGGCGTCGTTGTCGACCGCTCTGTCTCGCTTGAT
>CBFGTI010000309.1:0-4173 GCA_965651695.1 uncultured Imperialibacter sp.
TCGGAGAGGGCAGGGAGAGGACCCTGGTTTGCTGACCGAAGGATCTTAGATAGTGATTCTGAATTCGGAGCCTCGCCCGGGCTCACTTTCCAATTCGATAGTGCCTCCAAGTAACTGTACATACTGCTTAAGCAGGTGCAGGCCAATTCCCGTGCCTTGTACCGTGCCGGCATTGGAGGCCCTGTAGAACTTTTCGAACAACAGATGCTGCTCCGAACGGGGAATGCCGATCCCGGCATCTCTTACTACCAGATTAATTTTAGAATTGGCATTGGACAGCACTTGAATGGCCGTGTTGCCCGGCGAAAACTTGATTGAGTTTGAAACAAGGTTGCTGGTGATGTTTGACAGCAGCAGCGGATCGGTGTACACGAGTCGTGTGCCCGTATGGCTATAGGTAATAAGCTGTCCGGGCTTGCAAAATACTTTGAGGTTGAGGCAAACCTCCTGCAGCAATGCTTCAATGTCCAACTCCTCGGGGTGCGGTTCCAGCGAACCCTCTTCGATCCTGCTTAGCAACAGAAACTCATCTAGTATCGACGTCAGTATTTTTACCGACGAATTGATTCTCGAAGCATGCCGGCAAATAGTTTCACGGGCTTCGCCGGCGGCATAGGTTTCAATTAAAAAGCTTGATGAAAGAATGGTAGACAGCGGTGTTCTGAACTCGTGGGAAGCCAATGTTACAAATCCCGACATCATTTTGTTTAGCCCTTTTTCTTCTTCAAGCGCTTTGGTCATTTTTTGTTCGGCATTCCGATGGCTGGTAATGTCCATCATGGCACACAATAAGCTGGGGGAATTTCCGGAAATCACCGGCTGTATGGATCCGGATACCCAAACAGGGTCTTTTCCCTTTGGCTGTAGTTGTGTTTCGATATTTCGGGCTTTTACCACGGTCGAAACACTGGTTATTGCTGGCTCGACGGGTGGGTTGTCTGGCATCATGCCCAGCTCGTGGGTGGTGTGGTTCAGCACTTCGTCTCTGCTGCTGCCCACCAGTTTGGCAAAGGCTTCGTTACAATCCAGTATCAGCCCGTCGGCAGGGCGGGTAATAACAAGCCCCAGGGGGCTCTCGTAGAAAAGCTTGATGTAAAAATCGTTGGCCCTTTTCAACCCCTGCTCTATTTTCTTGCGGCGTTGTATGTGGTGCCGGATCAAGCAGAGAGCTACCAAAAGCAGCATTAACAAAATGCCCAGCAGCCAGTAATGCACCAGATTAAAAGCGCCCGCATTTCGCTGTTGGGCCTGCGTTATTTGATAATTCGCTTGCTTTTCTTCCCTCATCATGCCATCAACAGTATAATTTATTATTACTCCCAGGGCCCTTTCACCATACCCTCCTGCCGGCATGCGGCCGCAGAGTTTGGCGCTATGTCCCGCTGGCAGCAATGCCGCGGGGGCAACAAGCACCATAGCAGTAAGCAAAGGTTGAAAGAGGGTGGGCTTTGAGGCAGGACGAGAATTTTCATTCGCCTGAGTGAATAATGAACGCAGGGGCGCAAACAGTTTGTCGTCTGCGTTAGTAATACCTAAGACGCGGGTTGCAGCCGATAGTTGTTCCATTTGAATGTCATTTGCGTGAAATAAAAAGATGCCTGCCGGCAACGGCATTTCCTGGTCAACATTTCCGGGTAAGGAGGTGGCTACTGTCTCTCTTTCGTTCAGGAAGTAAGTGGCGCTTGTTAAAATGGTACACGCAGCAAACAATCCAATGAGAACACCAGGAACCAAGTGAGGGGAGGATAGCTTAATCATACAATTTTGGGCGCCGCACAATCGGTTTAGTAAATATTGACAATAGGTAGCCACGGCCAAATGATTTCCATCATCAACGCCGGGCTCGTTTTGCTGATTTGTGTTGACCAGTGTCTTCCGCTGGTCTGCCGGGGGCACCTCCCCGCGGTCATGTGTCTCACATTTAGCCACCGCACCCACTTCCCCAGGGCGGCCTTGTGTCTCACAGGCTGTTAGCCTTGGACCGTCATTCCCCATAGTCTCGTGTCTCACAGGCCGTAAGCTGAAGCCGCTTAACCGCCGCACCAAAAAAGCTGTTGGCGAAAATTTTCCTGCTGGTCTGAGAGGACTCAGACCAGGGGAACGGAGGGGACCGCTACCGCACCCACTCCCACAGCCTCTTACAGTCCGTAAGCTTCCCCACACACTCCCATGGCCTTGTGTCTCACAGGCCGTAAGCTGTAGTCGCTTAACCGCCGCACCAAAAAAGCTGTTGGCGAAAATTTTCCTGCTGGCCTGAGAGGACTCAGACCAGGGGCCCGGGAGGCTCGGCTGCTGGCTTAGGTGTACTCAGACAAGGGGGGTTGTACCGAACCACACTTACGAGCCGACAAGAAATATCATCAACCTATGATGACGGGCGTCGGCGTCCGGCCCTTTCCAAATACCTTATTTTGCAGAATAAAAACCTGCAATTGGTGAGGTAGATAAACTATGGCGATTAATAAAGAATGGCATTTGAAAAACATTATGCCTAAAAATGCCACTTTCGACCAACGGGTACAGTGGCACCGCGAACATCAGAAAAACTGCACCTGCCGGCCCGGCTTCCCCCAAAAACTTCTCGAGGAAATGCGCAAGCGGGGCGTTAATCCTTAGCTGGATGGCAAGGACGCCGCTTTGGCTTAGCGAGCCAAGCGCCCAAAAGTTAGTTTTGTTGCTGATGCACGTCATACCCTTTTTCGGGGGGCCGGACGAAATTTGCATTAAACAGAAAACATGGACGACGCCTTAAATATTTGGCTTACGCCTTTTTTATTGTCCCTGATAGTTTCAACGGGAATTGGTTTAATAATCGGCCTGGAGCGCGAATTCAGAAAAACCAGCGAAAAGGACCTGTTTGCCGGCATCAGAACATTCCCTCTCGTGGCCATACTCGGTTGCATAGTAGCTTACATGGCAGGTTCGCTTACTACCTGGCTGGTAGCTGCCGTGTTATTTGCTTTTATACTCTTTGTTGGAGCCACCTATTTTATCCGGTCTTCCGCAGGCCATAGTGGCGTTACTACCGAAGTGTCGCTCATTATTACCTTTATGCTGGGGGTGATGACCTCGCTACAGTTGATAAAAGAAGCACTGGCCGTAACCGTCGTTACCACCACACTTCTTTCTTTGAAAGGCCAGTTTCAATCTTTTGTTTTGAAGATAACCCAGGATGAGCTGTTTGCCTTTATCAAATTTATCATCCTCTGCCTGCTTCTGTTTCCGTTTCTCCCCAACCTCGATTATGGCCCCGATGGCCTCCTCAACCCCCGCGAAATCGGTTTTATTGTGGTGATCATTTCCTCGTTAAGCTTCGCAGCATACCTGCTTATTAAGTTTGCCGGCGCCGATAAGGGAGTGCTGTTAACGGCCGTGTTGGGTGGATTTTTCTCCAGCACCGCCGTAACGTGGATATTCTCCACCCGCAGCAACACCTCCGATGCCGTTCACTCCCGGTTGTATGCCGCGGGCATCATCCTGGCATCGTCTATCATGTTCATCCGGGTGGCACTGGTTTCCTATATTTTCAACAAAGAGGTTTTCCTGGCGCTGGTAGTGCCCTTCGCACTTATGGCTGCTACCGGCATGGGTTTTATGTTCTACGTGGTAGGGAGAGAAAAACATGCACCTGTTGCCTCGCCGGTTGAGCTGGGCAATCCCATCAAGCTGCTCAATATATTGGGGTTTGCAATGCTATATGTGGGGATAGCACTTATTGTATTTTACGCTGGGAAATACTTTGGCAACCGTGGTCTCATTCTCTCGGGGCTCATTTCTGGCATGGCCGACGTGGATGCCATTACCATCAATATGTCGAAGCTGGCCGGAGACACCGGCGGGTTTGATATTTCGGTGCTGGTAATTGTGCTGGCGGTAATAAGCAATACGGTAGTGAAGGTTGGCATATCGCTGGCCAAGGGTAGCTACGAGATCAGGAAAAAAGTTGCCCTGGGCCTCAGTGCTGTAATCCTGGCCGGGGTAATGTACGTGCTGCTCAGCTTCGTTTGAGGAAGCCGCTCCCGCATCCACTCCCCACGGCCTCGTGTCTCACAGGCCGTTAGCTGAAGTTTCGTAACCACAGCACAAAAAAAGCTGTTGCCGGGGATTTTGCTACTGGTCTGAGGAGACTCAGACCAGGGGGGCCGAGGTGCTCGCTACCACATCCACTTCCCA
>CBFGTI010000310.1:0-4155 GCA_965651695.1 uncultured Imperialibacter sp.
GAATCTTCTCACCTCGACTAGAAACAAAAGCCCGCTTTGGGCAGGTATATTTTGGTGAGCCACGTTAGGGACGTGGAGGTCGCCCCGACTCGTCGGGGGAATCTTCTCACCTCGACAGAATGCTCGCAGATGCGGGCATTTTTCTTTTTAGGCCGTGCATTACGTTTACATCATCGAATCAGAATCTTCGGGCAATTGGTATTATGGGTACTCAGCTGACCTTGTACACCGGTTGGAGGGGCATAATAAAGGATTAAATATTTCGACAAGAAACAAGGGGCCCTGGAATTACATCTTTAAAAGGCCTTTTGACTCAAAAAAAGAAGCATTGCAATTCGAGCGATACTTGAAAAGGACCCGGAACAAACAATACATCCGCGAAAAATACAAGGAGTGGTTTGTTTCTCAATAGAGGTGTACCCCCACTTGTCGACGGAATCGTCTCACCTCGACTAGAAACAAAGGCCCGCTTTGGACAGATATATTTTGGCGCACCACGTTAGGGGCGTGGGGGTCGCCCCGACTCGTCGGGGGAATCTTCTCACCTCGACTAGAAACAAAAGCCCGCTTTGGGCAGGTATATTTTGGTGAGCCACGTTAGGGACGTGGAGGTCGCCCCGACTCGTCGGGGGAATCTTCTCACCTCGACAGAATGCTCGCAGATGCGGGCATTTTTCTTTTTAGGCCGTGCATTACGTTTACATGGGATATATCGTGTTTCAGACAAGGCGGGCGGCATGCGAAATCTTCTCTTCCAGGCCAAAAAACTTCTTAAGTAGTATTCGCCTGAATTTTAATACAAAGCCTTAAATTTGCAGTCTTCGGGATGTAGCGCAGTCCGGTAGCGTATCACGTTCGGGACGTGGGGGTCGCAGGTTCGAATCCTGTCATCCCGACCAAAGCACTCGCAAGTGCGGGCGCACTTTCCATAATGTCCATAATTAAAAAAAGTTGCCCTCTTTTGAAGAGCAACTCTTTTCGAAAACAACTATGTTACATCTTATTAATTCTCTGACACCACGGCATTTCCTTTATTCACCCATTCACTAATGCCTCCCGGGTAGTTCTTCACATTTTTAAAGCCATGTTTGGCCAAAATGGAATAACCGATTGAGGAACGGTCGCCCGCCTGGCAGTGGATTATTACCTGCTCATCTTTTCTGATCTTATCGAGGTTTTTCTCCAGCGTACCCACAAATACATTCTCCGCACCCTTTAAATGCCCTGTCTTGTATTCGGCCGCACCACGCAGGTCGACGATTTGTGTGTGGTTGGTTTTCAGGATATTCTCAAGCTGGTCTGCCGAAATAAGCTCCTCCTTTTCCAGCTTGTAGCCAAGATTGGCCCAAACATTCACATCCGGCACATAACCATAGATGTTATCAAGGCCAATACGCATCAGTTTCCGTACAAGGTCGTCGTGCTTCGACTCGTCAGCTATCAGGATGAATGGCTCTTCATAGGTCAAAAACCAGCCCATCCACGTGGCGAATGCGTTGTTTCCCTGAATATTTAATGTGCCGGGGATATAGCCCGCGGCAAACTCCACCTTCGACCGGGTATCTATTACTTTCACACCTTTGTCGAGGGCAGCTTTAAGCTCTTCACCGGTTAGCTTATTTAGCTTTGGCACTTCTGTTAAAAGCTTCCGATCCACTTTGTTTAGCTTCTTCATCATGGCGAAGTATTTGGGTGGCTCGGGCTGGTCTTCCAGCAGGTATTTCACAAAGCCTGGCTCGTCGTTATCGTGCTGTAGCGCCCAGTTTCTCACCTTTTCGTAACCCACTGTTGTGCTTGGTACCGCACCCAAAGCTTTGCCACAGGCAGAACCCGCACCATGCCCCGGCCACACCTGGATATAGTCGGCCATGTCTCTGAACCGCTCAATCGACTTAAACATTTGCTTTGCACCTACTTCTTTGGTTCCCTTAATGCCTGCGGCCTCCTCCAGCAAGTCGGGCCGGCCGATATCGCCAACAAAAACAAAGTCGCCGGTAAACAGCATTACAGGCTTATCGCTTGCGGGTACGTCGGTTAGCAAGAAGCTGATACTCTCGGGCGTATGGCCTGGTGTATGCAGCACTTCAAATTTCAAATTACCCACTTTAAATACGCTGCCGTCTTTGAGGCCAATGTGTGGAAACTCGTATTGCCAGCCTTCACCGCCCTCATCAGACAGGTACATCTTAGCGCCAGTAAGCGCCGCCAGCTCTCTTGAGCCTGATAAGAAATCGGCATGGATGTGCGTTTCCGCCACATGTGTAATCTTCATGTTGTTTTGCCTGGCTATTTCCAGGTAGGTGTCAACATCTCGTTTAGGGTCAATCACTATAGCTACTCCTTCTTTCTGACAGCCAATGAAATAACTGGCCTGTGCGAGACTTTTGTCATAAACATGCTGAAAATACATATGCTTCGATTTAGTTCTTAAATTTTACTTATACAAAGTTCGGCAGTACGCAAGCTCATCTCGGTGACCATGGTCACATAGCCGGAAAATTTTTGAATGGCCTCTCAATTATTTCCGAGCGGTCAAAATCCCAACTTGGCGTAAAGCCACCCCTCCTGTTGTTTTTTCAATATTTCTACTAGCCCCGACGGCACAGTGGTCGCGAAAAAGATAAGATCTTCCTTCTTTATGTTTTTCTGCGCCATGGTAAACTCACAGGCCACGTACACCACATCCTTCAACTGTTTAGCAGGAAGCTTTTGCGCGTAGGGAGATTCCTTCATTAGAAAGCTAACCCCCGGCCCATGACAAACCAGCTCAACTTGGGCATCGGGCAATTCTCTCTTTATAGTGCCAATCTGGTTTACCACAGATTTGTGCACGAGCGTGTCTGCCGATTGCAGATGCAGCACCACCCGGGGTGCTTGTTGCGCCATAAGGCCGGTAGATATGAGTAAAAGAAGGGGTAGGTACAAGATGTTTCTCATTTGCGATAAGATTATAATGTATGCGTTTTAAAATCGGTAGTCGATCACAAAGGACACATGGTGCATATCCACTTTGTTGTGGTAGTTCACCGGCAGTTCCTCCAGGTCGCGTGTCGTGTTGCCTTTGTAGGTGTAAAGAAGACTGGATTCCATGCCACTCAAAAAACCTCCAAGTTTGTACTGCGCCCGCATGTTAAACTGGTAGAAGCCCGGCATGGCGTACTTGTTCAGCGCGGCATTTTCTGTAGGAGGCATAATAAAAAGGCCACCGCCCGATTGCAGAGAAAACCGGTGTTTGCCATCGAGGAAACGAATGTTTTGAAGCATTACCGCATGCACATCGCCGGAACCTTCGAGTCGCTCACGGTACATAAACGTATAGAACGGCTCTATACCCCACTCACGAGGAAACAGAAACCTGCCCGTTTTGGCAATACGGGTATAGTTAACACTCCAGTCGGAGTGGTGGCGACCGCTCTTCCGGCTCACCCTGGCACTAAATACGTGTGCTTTTTCGCCTTCAGCTATGTATTGCTTTCCGAGAGAAAGCGTGTCGTTGTACAGCGAATTTTGCCACAGATACTGCACACCGGCCATCCATTGCGCATGGGCATATTGCTTCCGCCATTCTATGCGCGACAGTGCCGTGTTAAACAAGCCCGGCACGTGGTAGTCCCACAGCTGTACCTCAAGCGTTTTGGCCGGTTTAATTGCCGCGTTGGCAATAGCAATACCTTTCGTTTCTACATTTCCCTGGTATGCTGCCCGGGTGCCGTCGGTAGCCCGCCCCGAGGGGTAAAGCCCGATCGATTCGCCGATAGCATACCAGCGCATGGTACTGCGGGGAGAGTTGCGCCAAAGCCACCCTCCCTTCAATTTTATCTTGCTGAAGTTGTTCCACTCCATCCAGAGCCCTTCCTGAATGGTCGGCCGCATTCTGCCATCCTGCAGGTTGATCAGCGGCGATTTCAGCTGAAACTTTCCCAGCTGTACAAAAGACTTGCTCTTTTCCGAAAGGTAGTACCGGAGGTAAAGGTCCTCAACCCTGGTGAGGCCACGCTTATTTTCAGGATTGGCTACGTCGAACAGGCCAACCTCGTAGCGGTTGATTAACGGAGGACTTGCCGCCAGATACGAAGAGGCAACGCCATGGACCATATAACCACTTATGCCTGCCTGAAAGTTTTTTACCACCGGGGAATAGTAGCCCAACCCCGC
>CBFGTI010000311.1:0-4097 GCA_965651695.1 uncultured Imperialibacter sp.
GGAATGGGCATTTTCCCGATGAGGAAGTGATGGATATAAGGCGCTGACTTGGCCTGGTAGGCTCGACATGTCGCCAGTTGTTACTAGTGGGATTGGCGGTTACACGTCGCTGGAACATAATGGTTTTCTCAGGAAAAGTGATAGCTTTGGATACTCCCGCTCCACTTGGGATAGACTGTGGCGATGTTCGAAAGCGGATTGCGGAAACTTCGATGTTGAGCAGCTACTGTTTTATAAAGAATGGAATTTCCCATCATACTAATCGCATTCTTCCTTTTGATGGCTTTGGCCAGAGTCGTTACCCTTGTTATTCATGAATTAGGTCACGCAATAACTGGGCTTATTCTATTTAAAGGGGGCATTTCCATTTATATTGGATCATATGGAGATCCAGCAAGAGGAATCCATCTTAAAGTAGGACGGCTGAAAATACATTTTAAATACAGCCCATTATTGTGGAACCACGGGCTATGCGTTTCAAGCTCAACAGAAACTTCGTTCATTAAAGAGTATCTAGTTACGTTGGCGGGACCTTTTGCATCCTTGCTCACGGTGATGGTAAGTTTGTTTCTACTCGTCACGCCAGAAGTACACGGTGCCTTGAAACTGGTCTCTCTTTTCATATTCATTTCGTCCATCATCGACTGTTTTCGGAACTTTAGGCCCGACAAAAATCCAATTCTACTATATGATGGCACGTTGACCTACAATGATGGGCAAACACTGAAATTGCTCAATGAGCATAGGAAGATCTATAAGGAACTCACTATTCTGCGGCAATTTTTCGCAAACAACGAAATTGAAAAAGGAATTATCTTCTTTGAAGAGGCTTATTCAAAAAACCCTGATGCTAATATTCTTCGGATGGGTTTAACATTCCACATGAAAAGCGAGAGTTATGAAAAAGCACTCGCGCTGTTTGAGGAACTTATTGAAATGCAGGAACTATCTTCTGAGGATTACAGCAGTTATGCATTAGCTTATTCTTACAGTGGGAAGCACGTGAAAGCGCTTGAACTTTATAACAAATCTCTGCAGCTGAATCCCACGGCTTTTTACGCTTTAGTCAATCGCGGCTACACCTTAAATATTCTTCAGAGGTTTGAGGAAGCCATTCATGATTTTAGCAAGGCTCTGGAGATATTTCCGAATTTTTCGTACGCTTACAATAATCGAGGATTATCTAAAATAAAATTAGGCAACGAAATTGACGGCCTAAAAGATATAGAAAAGTCGATGGAAATTAATCCGGAGGATTCATACGCATACAAAAACCTGGGAATTTATCATAAGGACAAAGGCGATCTCAGCAAAGCATTAAACCTGTTTTTGAAATCGAAGGAAATTGATCGGAAGACTGACGGCCTGAACGATCTAATCGCCGAAACAGAGCTTGAATTATCGAGGGCACACACCAAAACTGAGTTGTAAGTGGTTTCAGTCTGAGCAAGGCCATGCCGTGCCAGCGTGTATTCAACAACCTCCTGCCAATCCTGTAACACCGCAGCGCTTCTTTCATACAGGGTCACTGACTCAAGCTTTCAAAACCGTCTTCAGCTCCTCCCATGACTGAGCTTCCCATCGCGGTAACTGCCTGTCTAATACATAATCCCCTCGTGGTCTTGCCCTGCAAGGCAGCCAGAGCTTTGATTTTTTGTGCTGTTCACCCGATATGTCAATGATTAAATGGCTCATATTTAATCCTCCTCTCTACCACCGTACCACAATTTACCCATTCGTACAATATACAAATGTCCTATACTTCGAACCTGAAAAGATTGAAGAACTGGTACCTGGCCAATCTCATACTATTCGCCGGATTCCCGGTAGTAGTATTACTTCAAATATTGATTTCGGTGAGCAAGTAGAGTAAGTCTTTCGCTATTCGATATGTTAGCGTAGCGTATGTCGGGCGACTGATGCAGAGGCTGCTATACCTCTAAATCGAACAGCCTCCCACCTTCTGGCCACCGGTCCCGCCCGGCAGTTAACCAAATCACTTCAAATGCTGCCAAAGAAGCCGCGTAAAGGCGTACTTTCTCTCCAAAAGCCACTACCCGCTTTGTCGACCGTGTTTTTGGCCCGGGCCCGCCATTATGCAGCGTTGCAAAGGCGGACCTTTGCTCCTTTGCGCCAAAACAAGTGTTGTAATGATGTAAATTTGCTATCAAACACCACTACCGCGCAGCGTAGCAGTGCAAAATAGCCTTAATGCGCTATTACGCCTACTGTCCAAAATTGAACGCAATCCTATATGAGGCATTGAAAGAAAATGGAGTGATGCCAAATCAAACGTCCTACATCGGCGGAATAATTTCGCATATGAAGCTATTAAAAAAGCTGGGCAAAAAACGAAAGACAATTGAATCATTGACTCTCAAGCTGTTGCGAGCAGGAACGCAGGCACGAGCGGATCAACAAAATGCTATCGAATGGATTCTATTTTACAAGGTGGCGCTTCAAAAATTTTCTTGAACCGCTTTCAAAGCTTCAAACCGTATCAATTAGTTTCCTGAACTACTTTCGAAGCTCCAAAAGTGGTTCGAGATTCTTCTTGAGGCACTACCAAAGCTTTAAAAGTGCAAAACAAAACTTATTCAATCACTTCCAAAGCTCCATTAGAGCGTCAATACGTTTCTTTGTCCACAATCAGCGCTCCAAAAGTGCAAAACAAAACTTATTCAATCACTTTCAAAGCTTTGTTTGGGTAAAACAAGATTTGTTTTACCCAAACAGAGCTCCGGTTGAGTTTCAAGAAGTTTTGTACCCGAAAATCAAGCATTAGCGCCTTTGGCAAGTTTGTAATTCACACATTCCATGAGTGCAATTGTTTCCTATCCTGAGGTAGTGGGACTGTTGGGATAATGCCGACGCCGGAGAACAAAAATTAACCACGCTCACCCCCTACAACAGCTTAAACCTATACTCAAACACATACTTTTTCCCGCGAGGAAGCTACTGCAGTCGTCGTACGAGCCGCAGGAGACCAATTGATGGTGTACGTAATTACCTGCCTCATCATGGAGCATAACAGACAATACATAGCGACTGATATTCTTTTCTTTCTCAAACTCGCCGTAAGGCATGGTGATGGAAGATTTACCACCCTCGTCTGTTGAAAAGTCGTAGCCAGTAATGCAACCCATTATCAGCCCGTGGCAGCCTAGAAAGCCAATACCGGCGGTAATGCCCTCAACCGGCTGCCCTGTCTCGTTGTTTATGATCTGCGTAAAGTGCGACATAGTCGCAAGCCTCTCCAACCCTCGTTGCAAACGAGGGTTATGGGCTAAGAATTTGTGCTGGAACGCAGAGCTGTCACAAGGGAACGCTGGCGGCAGCAGTGGTTACCGGAGGCTCCTTTTCACGTTGCCGTAATGATCTGCGTAAAGTGCGACATAGTCGCAAGCCTCCCCAACCCTCGTTGCAAACGAGGGTTATGGGGCTAAGAGTTGTGCCGTAACGCAGAGTTGCCACAAGGGACCTGGCGGTAACAGTGGGCAGATTTAACGGCATTGTTTATATTCACGGCCAAAACTTTTTGACACAACAACTGTTTTGTCAAAGAAACAGCAGAACACTTGAACCATCCCGTTACCATCATTATCGGCACCAACCGGCTGCCGGCCAACTCACGGCCGATAGGGCTGATCTATAAGGAGATTTTGGAAAAGAAGGGAGCTGCTGCCCAGCTTATCGACCTGGCGGAGCTGCCCGCAGACTTCGTGTTCAGCGCGCTGTACAAAAACAGCGGCAAAAATGAAGCTTTCAATCGCTACCGCCAATTGATGACTGCCTCGCAAAAGTACGTATTCCTGGTGCCGGAGTACAACGGCTCGTTCCCCGGTGTGCTCAAGGCATTTATCGACGGCATGGAGTACCCCGGCACCTTTCAGGGCAAAAAAGCGGCACTGGTGGGCATCAGCTCCGGAGGGCAGGGTGGTGGCCTGGCACTGAGCCATCTCACCGATATTCTCAACTATTGCGGTACGCATGTGCTCGCTTTCAAACCCAAGCTCTCACGCATCGAACAAAATATGGTGGAAAACAAAATCACGAATCCGTTTTACCTGGAGATGCTGGAGCAGCAGGCGACAATG
>CBFGTI010000312.1:0-4024 GCA_965651695.1 uncultured Imperialibacter sp.
TGTGAATCTCTGGTTGTAAAATTAGAACCTGATGGTCTGAACTAAAAGCACCTATACTGAAAACTAAAAACTTCCGGCATTTCTTTCTTTAACGGCCGCTATGCTTTTTCTTGGTGCAAAATTCCGTTGAATGGCGAGCATAGGCAAATTCATGATTTTTTTAGGTCAGATGTTCATCCGAATGGAGACCTTTAAAACTTATTTCCGGCGAGTAATAGATGAGTCGGTGCAGATCGGCGTCAATTCCGTTTTCCTTTTTGCCATTATTGCATTTTTCATGGGTGCGGTTACCACGCTGCAAACTGCTTACAATCTGGTAAGCCCGTTTGTGCCGCTTTACATCATTTCGATGGTTGTGAGAGACATGACCTTACTGGAGCTGGCGCCCACCATTATGGCCATTGTTTTTGCCGGCAAAGTGGGGTCCAACATAGCCGGTGAGCTCGGAACGATGCGCATCACCGAGCAAATTGACGCCCTCGAAGTAATGGGCATCAATGCAACATCGTACCTGGTTCTTCCAAAAGTGATTGCCTCTATCCTCACCTATCCCATGCTTGTAATTCTATCCGGGTTCCTCACGCTGATGGGCGGCTACATCATTTCGCTCATTACAGGGGTGCTTACCGGGTCAGAGTACATCTATGGCATCCGTTACGAATTTTTGCAGTTTAACGTGACCTTTGCGCTGATTAAGGCCCTGACATTCGGTTTTTTGGTGGCAGCAATTGCCTCGTACAAAGGGTTTTATACTGTAGGCGGGGCTCTTGAAGTTGGCAAATCGAGCACAAGTGCGGTTAACAATAGCTGTATAGCCATTTTGGTGGCCGATTACGTTCTTGCTCAACTGCTTTTATAACGGCCATATGATCGAAATCAGGAATATCAAAAAATCATTTAACGGCAAGCCGGTGCTGCATGGCGTATCGGGCAAGTTTGAAACCGGCAAAACCAACCTGCTCATTGGCGCAAGCGGAACCGGCAAGAGCGTTTTACTAAAATGCATGGTGGGGCTGGTGCAGCCCGACGAAGGAGCGGTGTTTTACGATGGGCGCGACTTTACACATGCCGACAAAAGCCTGAAAACCGAAATCCGGCGAGAAATTGGAATGCTTTTTCAGGGTGGCGCACTTTTCGACTCAATGAATGTGGAAGAAAACGTGATGTTTCCCCTCAATGTGCTCACCAAAATGCCACAAGCCGAAAAACTTGATCGGGTAAATTTTTGCCTCGAAAGAGTGGGCCTCGCCGGTGTGAACAAAAAGATGCCGTCGGAAATAAGCGGGGGTATGAAAAAAAGGGTGGGGATAGCCCGGGCAATAGTAAACAGTTCGCAGTACCTTTTTTGCGACGAACCAAACTCCGGCCTCGATCCGCAAACTTCTATCAAAATCGACAACCTGATTCAGGAACTAACCTACGAGTTTGGCATTACCACCATTGTAGTAACCCACGACATGAACTCGGTGATGGAGATCGGCGACTACGTACTGTTTATGTACCAGGGACAGAAGCTGTGGGAAGGCTCCAGTGAAACCATTTTTAAGACTGACGTTGCTGAACTCCGCGACTTCATACTGGCCAACAAGCTGATGAGGTCGCTGGTGAATAAATAAAATATCCCCATTTACTATCGTTATTGGCAGCTTATAAATTATTTAGATTTAATCTAAATAAAGTTGTTCCGCATCGAATTCATTTCTATGTTTGCCCTGTTTGTAATCATTCCAAATAACAGCGCGGGAAACACGGACAGATCACAGGAAGCGGATTTAAATGAAATTGAAGAAACTGATAGGAAAAATACATCTCTGGCTCGGGCTCGCTTCGGGGCTGGTGGTTTTTATTGTAGCAATAACAGGCTGTATATATGCATTTCAGGTAGAAATAAGGGACCTGACCGAGCCATACCGGTTTGTAAAGCCACAGCAAACGGCAACCCTGCCTCCCTCGGTGTTGAAAAGCACGGCCGAAAAAGAACTGCCGGGCAAGCACATCCACGCTGTGCTTTACGATGGCCCCGAAAGAGCTGCGCAGGTAATTTTCTTCAATTTTGAACCTGACTATTACTATTACTACGTATTTGTAGATCAGTATACGGGCGAGGTTCTGGAAGTGAAAGACATGGAAGCGGACTTCTTCCAGTTTATCCTGAACGGACATTTTTACTTCTGGTTGCCGGCTCATATCGGGCAGCCGTTTGTTGCCTCCATGACGCTCGTTTTCGTGGTTCTGCTTATCAGCGGCATCATACTCTGGTGGCCAAAGAAGAAAAAATCGGTCCGGCAGCGTTTCACCCTTCGGTGGGACGGCGGCTGGCGGCGAAAAAACTACGACCTCCACAGCGTACTCGGCTTTTATGCCTGCTGGATCGCCCTCCTGCTAGCCTTTACCGGCTTGGTATGGGGGTTTCAATGGTTTGCAAATGGGCTGCACAACGCCGTTGGCGGGGAAAAGTCGCTGGTTTACTACGACCCGCCGTCGGTTAAGCAGCAAGGCACAACCAACAATCGGCCTGCCATAGACCAGGTGTGGGACTTGATAAAACGGGAGTATCCGGCAGCGCAGGTGATAGAAGTTCATATTCCGGAAACGGATTCTTCGTCGATTGCCGCTAATGCCAACCCCGACCGAAGCACCTACTGGAAAACGGACTACCGCTACTTCGACCAATACACCTTGGAAGAGCTAGAAGTTGATCATATATATGGAAAACTAGCGCAGGCCAATATAGCCGACAAGCTGCTGCGCATGAACTACGACATCCACGTTGGGGCGATTGCGGGCATCCCCGGCAAAATTATTGCGTTTCTGGCCAGTCTGATAGTAGCAAGCCTCCCGATAAGCGGCGTGCTGGTTTGGTGGGGTAGAAAAAACAAGAAAAAGAAATCCAAAAACAGGAAAAAAACGAAATTTTTGATGCCTGGAATGAAAAAACAAAAGAAAAAAATTAACAGAATCTCCAAACAAGCGGCAGCATTATGAACGCAGCAATAAAGTTATTCAGGTACATTGCCATAGCGGAAGGCATTTCCTATCTGCTCCTGCTTTTCGTAGCAATGCCATTGAAATACCTGCTCGAGCTACCGGAAGCAGTGAAGTACACAGGCTGGGCGCATGGTGTGCTTTTTATCGCTTACGTGCCGGCATTGCTTGCCGCAGCCCGTCCGCTCGGGTGGGGTCTTCAGGAAACATTTGTCGGGTTTATGGCCTCATTGCTACCCGGCGGCACATTCGTGCTTGACAGGAAAATACGGGGTGCAGATTCTACACCTGTTTGAGCAGATACTGAGCCGGGAGAGCGGGGATAAGCACTCAATAAGGGTTATTATGAAATGAATATTAAAAAAATATTACAAAAGCCTTTTCATGCGTGCATATCAAAAAATATTTCTTTATTTTCAAATATCAAATTGACGAGCCCTTTTCATGCGGCCGTCATCAAATGCTGAGTAGCAGTCAACCTAAGAAATATCAAAAAGAAAAAGTATCAGTTTAAAATAGTGCAAGGATATTAAGCCCTGCTCTATAGCCTTTACACACTTCAATGCCTTATTTAAAAATGCCAAGGCTTAGAGCAGGCACCAATTGAGTTTTTCCTGTAAGCGGGATTTTTTCACCTTCCCGCTTATTTACTCAATCACTCCTAGTTAGCAATTTCCGTTCCAAAAGCCTGATCCGTCTTAGTGCCGCTTGCCATGCTATGGATGGCTTAAGCCTAAATACCAATTCTTTTAGTTAACTTTTGGCAGTTTACACCTCTTGAACCAATTTTTCATTATTGAGAACAAATGCGGGCACTTTTTTCAAAATTGATCTGGCTAATGCCCACGAAAGACAAAAGCAAGCCCATAGAGGAACGTCTGTTTCAGATTACTTTAACACTCACCATCCTCACTATACTGATGTGGTCGGTGGTGGGGCTTGTTACGGGCTACACCTGGTTTATTGAGGGGCTGTATTTATTCGCACTGCTGTTTTACTTCTACCTGTACCTGCTGTTCAAAAAAGGAAGAAGTTTTCG
>CBFGTI010000313.1:0-4015 GCA_965651695.1 uncultured Imperialibacter sp.
AACCTGCGTCAAAAATCACAAAATCAGCGGGCGGCACGCAGCCTGCTCAACGTCTCCCGGCTAATGCCCAGGTAAGAAGCTGCCTGCGTGAACGACACTTTTTGAAAAAACTTCGGGTGCGTGGTCAGCAGGTTTTCATACCGCTGCCTGGGGCTAAACAGCTTGAAACTGTCGGCGTGTTCTTGCTGCCGGGCGGTAATCAGCTCTAATACTTTTCTGCCAAAGGTTTCGATCTGGTGCGACTGCTTATAGGCCTCCAGAAGCTGCACTTTGTCGAGACGAATAACCTTACTCCGTTCGCAGGCTTGTATGGCGTAGTCGGACACGGCGCCCGTGCTCAGGCTTTTGAGGTTGGTGGCAAAGTCGTTTTCAAAGTAAAAGGCGGTGTTTATTTCCCGGCCGTCGCGGTTGTGTATGGCCCTGCAAAGCCCCGCGCTCACAAAGTACACCGCCTTGCACACCTCCCCTTCCTGCAGCAGGTAGCCCTTTTTGGGCAGGTCGATTGCCGTGGCACAACCAAGCAAAGCCGCCCAGCTTTGTTCGTCGAGGGTGGTGATGGTGTTAATGAAGGTTTTCAGACGCTCCATGGGAGTTAGACATTCGAGGAATTGAACCTGAGAGGTAGCATCTGAAAGGGATTATGGCAGGGTTAGATGGTATTACCTGTGCTCCAGTTTGTACTTATTGGTCATTGTTAATATCAGTGCGCCGTTAACGGTATCAAAGAGTTCAATCACTTGCGTGAGCTCAGTTTCTTTAATGTCATAGGAATATTGATATACCGTCCCAGGGGCAGTAGATTCCTTCATCAGGTGTTTCGATTTCCGTGGAAATTCTTTTAGACCGGAATAGTCTACCATAAATGCTGGTGCCAAAGTATCAGCATACTCGTAGCTATGAACTGTAACTGCCGGACCACCGCTTTGCTCATAAATTACTATCGAGTCTTTCACTACGTTCCCGTCCTCGTACTGATAGAAATTTTCCTGGTGGAGGAGTCCATTAATAGTCCACCTTTTAGAGATTAGCTGTTCCGCGTCATACTCCATTTCCATGAGGCTTCCTCCGGTTGCAATAGCCGCAACCCTTGACTGAGGATCAAGAAAATACCTTCCGCCCGAGCAATCAATATAGTTGGCCTGGTAGATTACTTCGGACGGAGAGTAGGCCACAGAGCCATAGTATTTGTCAACCCTAAGTAGTTTATCCTCTTCACTGTAATAATAAACTGCGCCATCCTGAAAAGTGTCATTCGTATAAAATTCCCAGGAAATCTTGTAGCTATATGGAAGCTCTATAGGATCGTCCTCGCAGGCAAACAGCGCGAGGAGGATTAGAGGAAGTAGTCTTTTAGTCATACGGCTATTACGTGTGGGAATCATTGAAGTACCATCTGGTTGCAGGTCGCAATCTACCCTTTTTTACTAAAAAATCAGCTATCGGTGAGGCTGACGTTCTCCCTTTTCAACAACTTCTGCGTAACGTCTCTATCTCTACTTGTGGCCTTTCACTCCCATAAATAGCGATTGCTTGTTCTGTTGGAAGGATTGCCAAGAGATATTTAGTTGTCCCTTCCTTTAAGCTCACCGCAGCTACTTCATTGTTGACTATCCCGTCAAAGTAATCAAGAGCTTGTTTTAAATTCTCTTCTTCGGTTCCGGCGTCAAAGTGACCGTGGAGATCATTTATACCGACAATATAACCCTCCTCATCCTTTTCTATCCACCCGAAAAAGCGATCATTTTTAAAAGGTATTTCTACCCTTGTGAAGCTGCCATCGGCCTCAATTCGAAATTGCATTTTCAGTTCTGGATAACGCCTAATAAGGATTTCATATAGAGATTTCATAAAGTGTATTCTGTTTCATGGCTTCCGTCGCAGCTACCTCATGCGCACCACCCCTAACCTATCTTCTTCTGCACCTGCCAATAATGCCCGAACGGGTCTTTGAACATGCCTTGCCTGTAACCATACTCGTAGTCCTTTGGCGGGTTGACTTCGGTTGCTCCTGCCTCAATGGCCTTGCGCATCACGGCGTCTACATCAGGTACGAACAAACCGATAACCGTGGTTACTCCTTTGGCGCTCAGGGGTTCGAGAGAAGCAAGCCCACGCATGGTCTCGTGCAAATGAAAAATGGCACCGTTAATGTCCAGTTCCGCTACATGTACACTGCCGTCGTCATTCCGAAAACAGAAATGCTCCACCGCGCCAAACCTGGTGTAAAAACCAATATCGAATGTGCCGTTGGGGATGTGCAGCTCGGGAGCAAAATGCGTTGTGCTGGTGTTTGGTGCCATGCTGTGTGTTTTATTGTTGGAAGCTAAATGAATACCTATCCGGGAGGTATCTACTTTGATGTTTTGTCACTTGCGAACTATACTGCCCTTACTTAATACGCTACCAATTTACTAAAAAAGATGCTAATGGTCTCCGGGCAATTTTACGCTCTTAAAAGACACCAAATAGCACCCAGCTCTATACAATGTTTTACCGTTTACGAGCTTCCTTCGAAAGCTGCAACCAATGTTTGGATATCAAACTTCTTCATTTTTAAATAGGCAGCCGCAACCCGCTGCGATTTCGAACTGTCGCTATCGGCCATATAGATAGGCAAAATTGACGGAACAATTTGCCAGGAAACCCCAAACTTATCCTTCAACCAGCCGCATGGTCCCTCTTCACCTTCCTCTGTCAGCTTCTGCCAGTAGTAGTCTATTTCTCCTTGTGTGTCGCAATACACCACAATAGACATGGCTTCATTAAATTCAAACTGGGGCCCGCCATTAAGTGCCATAAAGTTCATTTCATTGAGCGTAAATTCTACCGTCATGGCAGTTCCCACGGGCTTTTTATGAAACTCGAAACCTTCTTTTCCGTACCGGCTAATTCTGTGGATGGCCGAACGCTTAAATATACTGGCGTAGAAATTCGCAGCTTGCTCTGCCTGGTCGTCGTACCACAGGCATATGGTCATTTTATTGTTTGTCATACGATGATATTTGGTTTGTTTTTGCAAAGAACCGGAGGGCAGATTGATAAAAATTGGAAAAAATCGACAAAACTGTTCCAGACAACGTTTTCGGCTGTCCCGGCTCCACTCGCAAAAACCTTTGGCTGAAAGCCTGTATGCACTTTGAACTCGTTTGAAAAATGAGATTGGTCGAAATAGTTTTGTTCGTAGGCAACATCAGACAGCTTTTTGTTGCCGAATGAAACTGCGCTGAATGAATTGCTTAACCGAATAAGGTTTGCGAAAGATTTTGGTGTGAAGCCGGAGTAATACTTGAACTTTCTTTCAAAGTTTCGTTGCGACATAAATACCCGTTCACCAGATAACTCACGGGCATCTGCTTGTTCTGATGCGATAGCTGATATCAAGGATAGTATTCTTTCGTCATAGCTTCTCGTGTTCCCAACCCTGTTTAGAAGCAGGTTGTTTACTGTCTCTAAATTGAATTTACTACCCGCTATCTCCCGACAAAAAGCCGATAGTTGTTGGTATTGATCTAGTTCCGTAGCGTCAAGATGGCGGTTTGTAACCAGATCGGCTTGAAGCTCAAACAGCAGAGGTAGAGCAAACGGATAAAATGTAATCCCGACAACTTCAAAATCATTACTCAATTTGTACCGGCACCATTTATTCGATTGTCCTACAAGCAGCAAATTGCCGTTCCCCGGTTTATCTGCTGGTGTTACAAAGCCTTGCCTGGCAAGAAATAGTGTCGGGTATATAGTGGCGTAAGTCCTGAAAATAAAGTAGTCTCCATCATTTGGTTCTGCTTCAATACGCCACAGGTATTTCACAAAATTGGCAAGGCCGGGTTCGATATTAAAAGTCTCGTACTTCACAAAGCTGGGCTTCATTTCGGGCGTGGTTGTGCAATAGCGGCCAACTTTAGCCTTTATCTCACGATGTTGACAGGCTGGTTAGAGCTTAGAAGCCAGCGATTCACTTCCTCTTCGCCTTAGCCTTCGCCAAATTTTCCTCCACCCTAAACTTTACTATGCGGCT
>CBFGTI010000314.1:0-3990 GCA_965651695.1 uncultured Imperialibacter sp.
GCGCCTTTTGCTTTCTACTACAGCTTGCTGATTTCTTCTTTAGATAAACCGGTCGATTTTTCGATTAGCTCAATGGCAACACCATTTTGTTTCATGGTTTTGGCAACTGCTATAATTCCTTCTTGCCTTCCCTCTTTTCTTCCTTCCTGTCTTCCTTCCTGTCTTCCTTCCTGTCTTCCTTCTTCTTTTGCTGTTTTGAGAACACTATAATTGTCCCAATAGGCTTTCTGGCTTTCTTCGTATGCTTTCATATCCTGCGGGTTTAGTTTAGCAATTTCAGCTTCGAAAAATAATTTTTCAAATATTCTTTCCTGCAGTTTCAAAGGTCGTTTTTGCAAGTTCGGCAAATTCTTTAATACATACATCCATTTATCAAATTGAGTTTCAAGCTCGTTCTCCTGCTTCTGAAATTTGGGCATTTCCAGATAAATGAAGGTAAGTTTGTCATAAAAAGGTTCATGGGTCTCTGTATCCAAAAGTTTAACCTCTCTTTTGTACCGACGCAGGTTTAGCCGATCTGGGAAGCTAAAATTTAGAATCCCTATAGTATAAACCGCCTTTAGATTATAATCCCATTCCCGTCCTTTTTGGGCCTGACTTTGTATAGCGAAGGTTGAATAAAATATGCTTCTGTCTTTGAAGAACTGTTGTTTTACATTCTGTATCTCGATGATGAACTTCTCGCCTTTCTCATTTTCACAGTACAAGTCATAAACAGCTTTTCTGTCCATTTCAGTTTTACCGTGATTCTCGGAATTGAGATAAGTCAGGTCCAGAATATTTTCTTTCCCCTGGAGTACCTGGTTAAGGAAATCAATTAATAACTCTTTATTGAATTCAGTGCCAAAGAGTCTCTTAAAACCGAAGTCCGTGAATGGGTTGATATATTTTTCATTGTTGGACATTTGTTAAAAATAAGGGTTTGTGCTAAAAAATCTAACGATCGCCTTCTCACCGCTTTGTGGGATTCACAAAAAATCAATCTCCGCCCTGAAGGGGAACTTCATCAGGTAGGTGTTGGCGTCTTCCACTGTCATTTCTTTGTTGAAGATCTTATGGAGGGTTTCGGTAATGGGGCAGCGTATTTTATAGTATTCGGCGAGGCTTTTCACTATTTCTACCGTGCGCACGCCTTCGGCCACTTCTTCCATATTTTTAATAATGTCTTCCAGCGCTTCGCCTTTGGCCAGCCGGGTGCCTACAGTAAAATTGCGGCTGTCCTGGCTCGAGCAGGTGGCAATTAAATCGCCCACACCTGCCAGGCCTATAAAGGCTTTTGTGTTGCCACCGAGGGCCTGGCCAATGTAGATCATTTCTACCATTCCACGGGAAATGAGCAGCGCCTTGGCATTTTCGCCCAGCCCCATGCCGTGGATAACGCCGGCACCAATGGCAATAATGTTTTTCAATACGCCGCAAAGCTCCACGCCAATCAGGTCGTTGTTACCGTAAATAAGCAGCCGGTCGCTCTTCAATAGCTGCTGGCCGGCGTTTATTACCTCATCAAAATGGCTGGCTACCACCGAGGCTGCGGGCAGCTTACTGGCCATTTCACGGGCGAGGTTAGGCCCGGCAAGGCAACCTACCCTAACCACCGAGCTCTCCTCCAAAATCACCTCACTCATCGTTTTCACCACTTCCCGGCTCAGCGGCTTGTTGGTTGTATTCCGGGCGCCCTGAAGCCCGTCCGCAAGGCCGCCAGGGATATTCACGTCAAAGCCTTTGGTGCCATGGATGAGGATGTGGTAAGGCCGAAGGTAGGGCGACAGGTTTCGCATCAGCTCGCGGAAGTTGGCAGAGGGCACTACCGGAAAAATCACATTGCAGGAGTTGCCCAATAGCTCCAGATCGTTGGTGGCGGTTATCCTCTTGTGAAGCGGGTTGCCGTTACTTTTACGTTCTGTGTTTAATTGCTGCACACGTTCAGGCGTGCGGGCGTACAACAACACATCTTGTTTTTCAGCCAGCACGTTGGCTATTACGGTGCCAAAGCTTCCGGCGCCGATAACACCCACAGGCCGGCTGGCAGATTTGCTGTGCCCGCTAGACGAATTTTTCGAGCTCATAGCCGTCCATCCTGTTATGATAATAATATAGCCGGTTCATATCCTGGGTAGTGATATTTCCTTTTTTCGTCTTCCAAATTGGTCGCAGGGCATGGTACATGCCGCAGTTAGCTATTCCATGATTAATGACCCTGTCTACGGGGCCTTCCAGGTGCTCGGCATAGTTAATTTTCCCAAGTTTTTTAAGCCTGAAAATCTCCTCGCGAAGTTTTTCGACCGTTGCCTTAAACTCTTCATAGTCTATTTCAAGGTCCTCTTCGGGCAAACGCAGCAGATTGTAAAGGTCAAGGGCCGGATTCCGCTTTCTTATTATTTCAAAAGCGACAAAGGCAACCAGGTGACTGCTGAAAACACGGTTGTATTTGTGGTATTCTTCTACAATCCGCTTTGCCAGAATGCGGGTATACTCCTGCTCACGCTGGTTGTCGACCGTAATGACGCCGTTGGTGGTAAAGTAATCTTTCACTTCCATCGGTTTGCCTTGCTTATCGAGACTGTTGCCGTGGTTGTCTACATAGTTTCCGAATACGTCCATGGCCTTGCCTATGCTCACCGAAATATCGGACCCACGAGTAAAAAACTTGAGTAGAAATTTAATGATCCGGTAAGAGGTTGAATACTCGTCGTTTTCTACGTAGTACCGCTCCTGTCCCTTTCTTTCGAGATAATCATGAATAAGGCTTGGGGCTTCGAGCACAAAATGATAGTTGAGCACTACCGGCACTATAAATATCTTCTTTGCCTTTTCTTCATTCTCTTCGTAGTGCTCCCGTTGAGCCGCTACCGTAGTGCTTAGCAGCCCCAGCTTGAGCTGCTGCTCAATTGCACCCGATCGTGACCTTGTGCCTCCGGGGAAAAACAGGCTATGGCAGCCATATTTCAGTGCTTCCTGCGAGTATATCTTGAGGGTTTCGAGGTAAATCAGATTCTTCTTTCGCCGGTCTACCTTGTAGGCTCCGAGGCTGTTCATAAAGTAGGCGAAGATCTTAATATTGAACAGGTTGAGACCTGCCCCGTAAATGAAAGGCGGCAAACCCAGAAACTGGATGACCCAGCCAATAAGAATGGAATCGAGGTTGCTGAAATGTGTGGGTACCATTACGATAGTGCCCCGGCGGGCAAGCCTGCGCAGCTGTTCTACTTCACCTACCACATGTATCTTGTCGTCGAGGTCGAGCTGCTTGCTCCAAAGCGATTTAATGCCTTTTACCCTTGTGGCATTCAACAGGCGGGCAAACCCAAACGTAATAACAGCCCTGGCGAAGCGGTAATGCGATTTCTTAAAGTTGCCGCTGATCTCCCGGGCATACCGGTGCACAATTCGCCGCATGATGTCTTCTTCGGCCTTTCTTCTTTTCGGTCCGGAGTCATGCGAAATGTCGATAAGACTTTTTTGGATATTGTTCCAGAAGTCCTTTTCGTCCGCCGGGTCTACCTTCCAGGGATTTCCCTTCATCCGAAGGCGCTCCCTGTATACGGTTGCTTCAAGCTCTTCCTTCAGCGACCTGCCCGATGTAATGGATAAGAGGCTCTTGAGGCTTTCGTTTGTTACCGTCTCAATAAAGGCCTTCTTGTTTCTGTTCAGCTGAACAATCGGCCAGTTGCGTGTCCGGGGAAGAACCGGCTTGTATCTTTTCTTCTCTCTTTTACTGCTTTCAATCTCAACTTCCATGGACAATAGGCTTCTTGGCGTGCCAATATAGCAATTAAACGGCATCTAGCAGATTGTGCCAGATTACAAAGTTTATTTTGTAATGAAAACGTTTTAATCTATAAAGGCATCGAGCGGGATAGGGTGTTTTATTTTTGCTTTGTAAATATTGTGTTTGTCAAATTCGAAACTAACTTCAAAAGGAAGCTTCATTAAATCTACCTTTTTTACCTTGAGTTGGTCCCCGCCGCTTGTTGGGTCGTTGAGGTAGAG
>CBFGTI010000315.1:0-3984 GCA_965651695.1 uncultured Imperialibacter sp.
TACATGCCGCTCAGCGTAGCTGCAGCCGGCGGCAATCTATCCTTCGCCGACCATGCGCACGAAACGCCCGATACGCTATCGGTTATCTACCAAATGAAGGATTTTGTGCTCACGTGGGAGCATACCGCTGGCACCCAAACCGGCCTTTCCGATAAAAACTATGGGCTGGCCTTCATTGGCGACAACGGCACAATTGTGGCCAACCGCCAGGGTTGGGAGCTGAAGCCCGAGTACCGTGACGACCAGTTTGTCACAGAAAGAATTGAGCCGCAACCAGGCAAAGAAAACCATGCAGAGCATGTGCGTAATTTTCTTGATTGTATAAAATCGAAAGAAACGCCGAGATGTACCATTGAGATGGGGCGTATGGCAGGAATTTATGCCCATCTGGGCAACCTCGCTTTTCGGAGCGCGGGCCCGGTTATTTATGATGAAACCAAACGAAAGATCTCCAACAACAAAACTGCCGACGCACTGGTGTTTCCACAGTACAGGAAGCCATGGGTGCTTCCGAAGGTTTAGTGCACAGACTGCAACGCCTTACTCTCGCCCAAAAACTTTTGCGCTATACTTAGCGGCCTGAAAAGGTGCCGCCGCTTAAACCTGTGGCCGGTGCTCCGGTGCAGAATATTTTTCAGCACCTTCATCACCTCCAGCGTGTGGTTGCCTTTGTTTACCATCACACATTCGGCCATAGCAGCCCGGGCGGCATCGGTGCCTTCCGAGCGGGTAGCCATTCCTTTCTTGTTGAGGCTCTCAAGAACCTGAGTTGCCCACACTACCGGCACATGGGCGGCTTCGCATATCCACAGAATCTCCTCCTGTATTTCGCTCAGTCGCTCCAAACCAGCCTCTACTGCCAGGTCGCCCCGGGCAATCATTACCCCGCACGATTGCCGCGTCATAGCCTGCAGAAGTAGCGCCGGCAAGTTTGTGAACGCTTCCGGCGTTTCGATTTTCAGAATGATTGGCGGTGGACTTGGGGCAAGCGTATCGAGTGCATTTTGCAAAACCCGCAGATCTTCTGTTGTTCTTACAAATGAATAACCAACCAGGTCGGCGTACTGCGCCACAAAGGGAAGGGCCTTTAGATCGGCAGCTGTAAGGCTTTCAATTTCGAGGACCGCGCCAGGAAAATTGATACCTTTTCCGGTTTTGAGGTGAGGTTTTTTCTTCGATATGCGTTCAACCTCGAGTTCAGCAGTTTTCCCCTGTTTGCCAACTACCTGCATGGCTATCGTGCCGTCGTCGAACAACACATTCTGGCCAACTTTCAACTGCTCAACAATGCCACTAACACTGCATATTATCACCTGGTTTTTACCTTGTTTGCCTTTACTTTCGCAAAAAAAATCTCGCTCAGCCAGCTTTAACCGCATGCCTTTCTTCAATATCCACCGGCCTTTCTTATGTTCATCCCCCGGTAATGCGGTGCGCAGTTTGGGACCAGCCAGGTCCATATATATCTTGCAGTACAGGCCCGTTTCAAGCATTGCATGCTTAATCGAGCTTATCATTTGCAGCCAGTCTGCCTCTTCGTCGTGAGCGCAATTAATTCGCGCCACATTCATGCCTTCTTTTAGCAGCAACTTTATAAAAGCTACGTCGTCGGCAAAGCTTTTGTCGAAGGTGATCATGATGTAGGGCACCCTGTCGGTTTCTTTGTTTCCCAACAGCTGCAGTGCATTGCGCTGTAAGGTAAGCCTGCCCGTATTGTTGTTGCACGGGAACCAATCTTCCGGCTGCTTTCTGTCTTCAAGCCACGACAAAATAGCCTGGATCTGGTACAAAATGTGACTTTCTGAGTTTGTAAGTGCCGAAAGGCCTTCCTCATGCAACTGCTCCTGCAATTCCCGTATGTCCAGGCTTCGCAAGGCAAGGTAGTGGATAAGGTTTGTGGCAGATATCCTGTTCTCGAAATGCACCTCCTTCAGCGTCTCCTGCCATGTGTCGGCAGTTCTTATAAGCGCTTCTTCAATCTCCAGTAATTGTTGGCGGATATTCTCTAAATTTCTGTTCAGCATAAACGTCTTCCAAGGGGACACAAAGGTATCTCCCTGGTATCAACGATGGCATGACGGGCTTTAGTAACAGCGGCTGATTTTTGTCAGTGGTCGGCGGACATTAATTGCGCCACTACAGCATCAAAATCCTCTTTAAATGCTTCATAGTAATCGCCTGTAGCCGGACCGTTGAAGAAGCCATAGGTGCGCACAGGTTTATGCTCCTTGTCAAGTATAATAAGCGTAGGGTAGGCATTTACCCTGCTGAGTGTGGGGAAGTACCTCGAAGCCTGAGTTTTCTCGGCCCGGCCGCCAAAAGCTAGTTTCACGTCAGCATCTACGTATTTCTTCCAGTTCTCGAGCCTTTTTTTGGCATACTCCGCATCGTCGCTTGTTTCAAAGCTCAATCCTACCCACTCAAATCCCGAGTCGGGGTGCTGCTTTAGCCATTCGTCGATAAAGTTGGTTAGGTCCATGCTGTTTGAGCACCAGGTACCAAAAATTTGCACCAACAGCGGTTTGCCTTTCAGCGCCGGATCGTCGGGCGTTAGCGTGTGGCCGTCGGGTGAGGTGAGAGAAAAGGCAAAAGGCCGGTTTGATTTTGCGTAAACAATTCCAGCCGGGTCGGGGATCTCCGCCTTTGGGTCTTTGGTGGCTGTCCAGCCTTCCTTGTAATGTTTCCCGTAAAGGAAAAGCCCTACCAGTTTTCCCGGTGCAAGCTGGCTGGCCTGGAAAATAAAATCGTGGGCACCGTCGAAAGCACTGAGATACAGCGAATTTCCTTTCACATCGCCCTGCAGGTAGCGGTAATCTCCTGTTGATGTGAGAATGGTGCCGGTAACACGGCTACCCTGCTGCCGAAACAATCCTACAGAGGTAATGGTATCTTCTTCAGAAGCAAAATTGATGGCCCAGCGTCCCGATAAATCGGCTACCTGCTCTTCGCTGTCGGGGAAAAACCGGTACTCCGCCCCATAAGTTGCTTTAAAAGGCAGGCGGTAGTTTTCTGAGTAGTTTTTTACAAAAACGCCCTCCATTTCGTCGCCTCTTATGGCGGCTTTTATGTACGAGTCGAAGAGGTTCATGGGGAAATAGACAGAATCCGCTGTAACGACGGCATTACGGATCGACAGCCGCTCTTCTGCATTAATCAGCCAGGCTTTCCATGTGCCGTCTTCCTGCTTCAATTCAAAGTGAAAGGGCAACTGCATCCCCTGCATGGCAATGGTGCCCCGCCAGAGACCCTCCTGTGCCCGCAAGCCATGGGCCAATCCAAAAAGTAGAAAAAGGAAACTGAAAAACCTGCCTATCTTTGCTGTCATCACGTGATTCTTTGTTGTGCAAAATACACCAATCTTTTCCGGCCTCAAAGTAATTGAACTGGCCTCCGTATTGGCCGGGCCGAGTGTAGGACAATTTTTTGCCGAATTAGGTTCGGAAGTCATCAAAGTAGAAAATCCGGAAGCGGGTGGCGACGTAACCCGTAGTTGGAAGCTGGCCTCAGAGCCCGCCGGCAACGATGTGTCTGCTTATTTCGCTTCGGTAAACATGGGCAAGCGATCGCTAGCCCTTAACCTGAAAGAGAAACCCGGCCTGCGGCAGCTGTACGAGCTGGTAAAAACGGCCGACATTGTGATTGCCAGCTACAAGCCTGGCGATGCCGAAAAACTTGGGTTATCGTATGAGCACCTGAAGGCTCTTAAGCCCGGCCTCATTTACGGGCACATCACCGGCTTTGGGCTCGACGAAGACCGGGTGGGCTACGATGCCATTGTGCAAGCAGAAAGCGGATTCGCCTACCTCAACGGAGAACCGGGCGGAAAGCCGCACAAGATGCCCGTGGCGCTTACCGACGTGCTGGCGGCCCATCACCTGAAAGAGGGCATACTGATCGCATTGATTAAGAAAATGCAGACCGGCGAAGGTAGCTATGTAACTGTGTCGTTGCTCGATGCTGCTGTTTCGTCGCTGGTAAACCAGG
>CBFGTI010000316.1:0-3958 GCA_965651695.1 uncultured Imperialibacter sp.
TTTTCCTCCCATTTGCGGCTCGGCCGACGCCCGTCGGCAGTCGTAATGACGGCTGTCCCTCATCATCGACGTTTTTTGCCATCATTTTTTGCTCATAAAATCCGGCCAGGCGCCAACACTCATCATCGATTGCCACCTTCGTTAAAATTACTTTAGTATTAACGTAGAGCAGGCAGAACTGCTGTCGGCTGACGACTTATACCAATATATTTTAACTCGGAAACGATATGAAAAACAGGATCACGCACCTCATCATTATCACTGCTTTTGCTACCTCCTGTAGCCTAAAGCAGGAAAACGAACGCCTGTATGCCGCCCTTGATTCCCTTAGCAGTGCCATAGAGTTGCAAAAACAAACGGCTACTGCGCTGGAAAATGTGGGTGTGCTGCTCGACTCCATAGATGCCAGCCGGGGTATTGTGACGGTGAAAAGGGAGTCAGACTTTGCCTTCGACACCTACAGCGCACGGCTAATTCAGATAAATGACTATGTAAAAACCTCAGAGGCAAAATTGCGGGAAATGCAGGAGCTCCTCGCCAAAAAAGAAACCGATCTTGCACTGGCAAATGCAGCTATCAGGGCAAACACAAACACAATTGGCCGTCTCAGGGATTACGCATTTGAAAAAAGCCGGGAGTTGCGGGGGAGACACAGGTAAATAGCCCGGCTGTCGGTCTTGCACAGAAGTATAGCAGTACCGGCATATCCGCTTATTTTGGTTTGTATCTGAGAAAACAATCCGCCCTGCTAATGACACCCGTCATCGCTAAAAACACCCTCGGAGCTTATTTTAGCTACATAATCATCAAAATTTTCAAGTTATGGCAACTGTAAAAGTACTTGCAGGCGTGTTGGCCGGTATGGCTATCGGTGCTGCTATTGGAATTTTAATAGCTCCTCACAAGGGCTCTAAAACCCGCAAAAACATAATGAGCAAAGGCGAAGATCTTGCTAAAAACATCAACAAGAAAATTGACGAAAAATTTAGCGACCTGGTCAACACCGTTAGTGGTGTAAAAGACGCCGTGCCGCATGCAAAGTAGCGGCTACAATTGTATGTATCAGCTATTGGAACAAAACCTGTAGAAATATGAAAACTAAAATTTTGACTGCACTTTCTGTTATAGTGCTAATGGGATCCTGCGGTCTGAAAAAGGAAAATCAAAGCCTGCAGGCCGAGATTGATTCGCTCAATATAGTGCTTGAGTTTCACGAGCGGATGGTTGCCGTGCTCGAAGACGTGGGGGTATTAATGGACTCTATTGACGCCAGCAGGGGAGAGTTGGAAGTTCACATGGAAATGGGACTTACCTACGACGACTATAATGCCCGGCTTCTTGAAATCAACGAGTATGTAAAGAACTCGACACGACGGCTTGAAGACCTGGAGAAGAACCTGGCCAAAGCCAATTCTACCAACAAAACCTATGCAGCCACTATTGCAAGGCTACGCAAGGAATTGGCCGAAAAAACAGAGCAAGTAGCGCTACTGGAGCAAACTGTGGATGAGTACAAAACCCGGAATAAGGAGTTGATACTGCTTACTGAGCTCCAATCAGCGGAAATAAATGATAAAACGGCCCAGATTGCGGCTAAATACCAGGAACTCGAAATGCTGGAAACCAGGATTACGGCACTGCTTCTGCAGTCGAAAGTTTCCGAAGCCGATGCGTACTTCCTTCGCGCACAAGCAGCAGAAGTAGCTGCGCAACGCACCCAGCTGGCGCCAAAAAGGAAAAAAGCATCTTACCGCGAAGCACTTGACCTTTATCAGAAAGCCTTTGATCTTGGTAGAGACGACGCCAAGCCAAAAATAGAAGCGCTTGCCAAGAAGGTGGGATAAGCACCCCCGGTAACATATTCGTGGCAGGACAGCTCGAATGGGGATGACCGGCACGGCCGTACGCCCCGGGGTTGTCAGGCTGCGGATTTGCCGCACGTTGTTATGCAAGCCAGCTCTGTGGAACGCAGGATGCAAAGAAGCCCGTTTTTAGCGGCCACCGGTTTAAGCTTTTGCATCCTCAGGCTCTATTTTATCGAAAGTGATTTTGAACTCACTACCCCTGCCCTGCTCACTTTTTACTTCTATCGACCCCCTCAGCATGTCCACGTAGCGCTTCAGAATGTGGAGGCCCAGCCCTGTGCCTTGCACATTGCCTGCGTTGGAAGCACGGTAAAACCGCTCGAACAGGTGCGCCTGGTCTTCCGCGGGTATGCCAATACCTGAATCTTTTACCGCCAGCTGCAAATGGCCATTGGCAGTGGTAGAAATTAGAATATCGGAGTTGGCCGGCGAATACTTGATAGCATTCGACACCAGGTTGTTGGTGATACTGCCAAGAAGCACCGGGTCGGTAAGAACTGAAACATCGCCGTTGTGGGTGTATTTAATACGCTGTCCGGGCTTGGCAAAAGTCTTAAGGTTGCCGCAAAGGTTGCCCATAAATTTCTCGAGCTCTACCATCTCGGGCCGCGGCTGCACCTTTCCTTCTTCAATTTTAGTGAGCGATAAAAATTCGTCCAGAATAGAGGTTAGAATTTTTACCGACGAGTTGATCCTTCCCAAATGCTTGAGCACCTTCTCGCGGTTTTCTCCAACGGAATAATTGTCGATTAAAAAGCTGGACGACAGGATTGACGTAAGCGGAGTTCTGAATTCGTGCGAGGCCATGGAAACAAAATCCGATTTCATTTTGCTTAATTCCACCTCTACGGCAAGCGCTTTTTTTATCTTTTCCTCAGCTTCTTTGTGGTTTGTCATGTCCAGTATGGCGCAGAGGAAACAGGGTATGCCCTGCACCTGAAGCGCTTGTATGGAAATAGAGGCCCAAATGGGCTTTTTATTGCGTGGCTTTAGTAATGTCTCAACATCCCTGGCTACCCCATGCAATTTTACTTTTCTTACAATTTCATCACGCTCTTCTTCATTTTGAAGAATTTGTAGCTCCACGGCAGTTTTTCCGATTATATCATCTCTGTCGTAATTTACCAGTTCAGCGTAGGCGCCGTTGCAGTCGATACAAGTGCCGTCTTCTGCTTTGGTAATGGCTATGCCAATGGGGCTTTCGTAAAAAAGCTTAACAAAAAGCTCATTGGCCTTTCGGAGGTTTTCCTCTGCACTAATCCGCTTGTTGAAGCTGTGCCTGACAATCAAAAAGGTGGTGATGAGTAGGACGAATACACCCGCCAGAAGAGAGAAAAAAGTGGAATTAAAAGCTTCTACACTTTTCCGGTGGGCCGATTCCCGGGCTGAAAGGAGTTTCTTTTCCTCGTCTTTGAATCTCTGGATCAGACTTCTTATCCGGTCGCGGTGAAGTTTATTATTCTCCACACGCTCGAGCAATTTTTTTTCGCTGTATTCTTCTCCCGTAGCTGTGGCAAAAGCTTCGTCGGTGAAAGCAGTTAGGTTATTAAGCAGTAGGTCCAGGGAGTCTGCGCTGCTTTCGTGTACGCCCGCCAGCGATCTGAACTGTGCCAGCTTTTCCGACAAGGCCCCGCGGGAAAACTCATACGGAACGGAAGACCCAGCCCCTTTGCTTATCAAATAAGCGTTGCTCTCCAGCTGCATATCATTTGATAACGAAGAGATCTCATCTGCCAGCTGCAACATATCTTGTGCAACCTGCACTTCCTGCGAGGTATTTATGGCGTGTTGGTTGTTTTTATACAAAAGAATACCCAACACCGCAATGGCAGTAACCAGTAAGCTGAATAGCACTCCTAATAGCGCTTTAAACGAGGTCATTTATTTAATTCTGCTTTCCGTTCAGTGTTATTCTTAAGTTATTTAATGGGTAGGCTGCTTCGAAAGCGCGACACTTCTTGACTGTGCCAATCGGTCTCCTCTGCTAATGGGAGCAGCCGCTTTGGCGAATCAAATCAATCAATAATTTGCAAGTATAGAAGAAGTAGCTTAATGGTTCTATGACTTTTGTCAGCCCGTAAAATGACTTTCGC
>CBFGTI010000317.1:0-3922 GCA_965651695.1 uncultured Imperialibacter sp.
CTAAGCCATCGATACAAACGCTGGCCAATGCCATGGACGTGGGCAATCCGAGCAATTTTCCGCGGCTGCTGGCGCTTTATGGCGGCAATTACGCAAAGCTGGCCGCCGATGTCTCTGGCTGCTGGTACACCGATGCACAAATTGCTCAAACCATGAAGGAGGTCTACGAGCGGGAAGAATACCTGCTTTGCCCCCACAGTGCCATTGGTTATATGGGAATAAGCGACTACCTGAAAACCCATCCGGAAGCCACAGGTATTTTCCTGGCCACGGCTCATCCCGGAAAGTTTTACGACGTGGTAGACAAAGTGCTGGGTAAGAAAACCGAACTGCCGGAGGCACTGAAGGAAACGATGAAAAAGGCGAAGAAGTCCATTGAAATGGAGGCTGATTTTGAAGCTTTGAAGGAGTTTTTGAATTGAGAAGTCGATAGTCCACGGTCGATGGTCCATGGCAGATTTCGCTTGACATGGGCTGCTGTTTTAGAAACAGAAGTCGCTTGTGACTCAATACGTAAACACGATTTTCTTAGCATCATGTCCTTTCCAGGTCCTCAGCTTTCACATGGCCAATTCGCTTGTAGGCCTCCTTCATTTTGTGCAACAACTTTTCCGGGTCGCTGTCCCATAGCACAAGGTTGAAGTTTTCCTTTTTAAGCAGGCCCTTTACCACCATATGCGCAAAAAGCTGGTGGAGGAAGTCGTAATAGCCGTTGGTGTTGAGGATGCCAATAGGCGCATGTATGAGGCGCAGCTGCCGCCAGGTAAGGATCTCGCACAGTTCTTCCAGCGTGCCGAAGCCGCCGGGCAATGCCACGAAGCCCTCAGAAAGCTGCGACATGGCAGTCTTTCGTTCGTGCATCGAGTCGACCCTTATCAGCTCCGTTACCCCCGTGTGAGCGATTTCTTTGCTGGCCAAAAAGTTGGGAATCACGCCAGTCACTTTGCCACCCGCAGCCAGCGTAGCATTGGCCACCGCTCCCATAATGCCCAGCTGAGAGCCGCCGTACACCAGCCGTATGTTATTACGGGCCAGCAGTTGCCCCAGTTTTTTCCCCTGAACCACAAATTCGGGGTCGGTTCCTTCTGCCGATCCACAAAAAACGCATACAGACTTCATTTCATTTTTGGTTTGGCTGCAAGGTACTACAAAAGATAATTTCTGTAGAGGCTAACATTTTCTTACCCATGTCTTTAAATAACCGCTGGTTTCCTATTTTTGCGTTTTCAAAATAATCAGGAAGTACCGAGCCAAAAGGAAATGAACAACCTACCAGAAGGCCAGGTGTTCGTTTCCAGCTAGTAGAGGGATTACCCAGCCGGGTGCCTGCTTCGGCGGAACGGTCTATCAGGCGAACCGGTGGCCGATTGAGTACAAATTTATACGTGTGAAAAAGGAGGACAGCTTTTACAAACACCTTGACAGGCTTATTTCTTCGGCGTTGGCTGAAGATGTAGGAGACGATCAGCTGACCGGCTATGTGCCGGGAGATCACTCTTCTATAGCAACTGTGCCTGCCGAAAAGCACGGCAAAGCCAGGTTGCTCGTAAAAGATGAGGGTGTTTTGGCAGGAATGGAGGTGGCCGGATTTATTTTTAAAAAATATGATCCGGCGTTAAACTTTTCCCCTTTTTTGAAGGATGGCCAATGGGTGAAGCCTGGCGACATCGCCTTTGAGCTGGAAGGAAGTGCCCGGTCAATCTTGACAACCGAAAGGCTGGTGCTCAATTGTATGCAGCGCATGAGTGGGATAGCCACCTACACACGCAACCTTACAAAAATAATAGAGGGTACCGGTGCTACGCTGCTCGATACTCGTAAAACCACGCCTAATTTCAGGCTGCTGGAGAAAAAAGCTGTGGAGATAGGGGGTGGCAAAAACCATCGCTTCGCTTTGTACGACATGATTATGCTGAAGGACAACCATGTAGATACGGCCGGTGGCATTGCTCCTGCCATCAGGGCGGCGAAAAAGTATGTGGCTCAATTGCCGCAGCCACTGCAGATTGAAGTGGAAACCCGCACCCTGGAAGAAGTAACACAGGCGCTGGATGAAGGCGGTGTCGACTTCATCATGCTCGATAATATGCCTGTGGAGGTAATGAAGGAAGCGGTGAGGCTAATCCGGCAGGCGGGTTTCTGTAAAATAGAGGCCTCGGGCGGCATAAATGAGAGCACCATCAGATCTATCGCGGAAACAGGCGTCGATTTTATATCAGTAGGGGCTCTCACGCATTCGTACAAAAGCTTAGACCTGAGTTTAAAAGCAGTAAAAGAATAATAACATTATACATGATCGTAAAGACAAAAAAATATCAGCTCCCTAAAAACACCTATATCAAAACGGCGCTGTTTAGTGTGTTTCGGCAACAGTGGTGGGTGGCGTTGATTTATCTGGCGCTTAACCTGCCGGCATTTTTTATACCCAGCTGGTGGTGGTTTATCGGCTCCACCATCGCGCTGGTTCTGTATGTTCTGTTTTGGGTAATACAATTTGCCGGTGCTACACAGATAGAGCAATTTAAAATTCTGTTCGAAAAGCTTTCTTACGAGATTGACAGCCGCCAGATTTTGATTAAGCTCAACACCAAACAAGGGATGCCTATGAAATGGGAGAACATAAAAAGGGTGAAGGTCTCGAAGGATGCTTTTACACTTTTTGTAAACAAGGCGCAGATTATCCATTTGCCTTTTAAGATTTTTAACACCGAAAACGAGGTTAAGTTTGTAGAAACCATTCTGAAGCGCAAAGGCTTGGTGCAATAACTTGAATGTGACTGATGCGGATAAAAAAAGGCTGAAGCCGGTGTTGCAGAAAATGGCTCATTTCTGCGCCTTTCAGGAGCGGGCCCGGTTCGATGTGCTTCAAAAGCTAAAAAAGCTTCCTATTTCCAGCGCAGATCAGGAGCACATCGTCAACCTTCTTGTGGCTGAGGGCTTTATCGACGAAGACCGGTATGCAATCGCCTTCGCTAACGATAAATTCCGCCTCAACAGATGGGGTCCGGTAAAGATCTTTCACGCACTGAAACAGAAACAAGTTGAAGCTGCTGCAATAGAAAACGCCTTGCAGCAGATCTCCAAAGAGGAGTTGGAAGGCGCGGCCAGGGCATTGGCTGCCACTAAAATGAACAGCCTCGGGCAGCTTGCGCCGCTGGAGAAAAACCAGAAAGTCGGCCGGTTTCTACTTCAAAGGGGCTTTGAACCCGAAATGGTTTGGCGGGTCATCAGCAGCGTGGGCTGATATGTCCTGTTGCTGACTATACAGGCAAATTTTACCGCAATGCTTTGTTTTCGATAAAAAAAAGTGAGAATTAGCTGCCTATTGCATCTTCAACATGAAGTTACGAAACGCTGGCATCACTTTTTTGCGGTATCTGGCGGCGGTAATACTACTGCAAACGCTCTTTTACAAGTTTAGCGGCCACGAGGAATCAGTCTACATCTTTAGCGCCGTGGGTATCGAACCCTGGGGCCGATATCTTGTCGGCGCATTGGAGCTGGTAGCGGCCATTCTTCTAATTTCACCTCAATTTTACTGGCTGGGAGGCCTGGCTGGTATGGGATTAATGGCCGGAGCAATTTTCTTTCACATCACTATACTGGGCATCGAGGTTAAAGACGATAATGGCTACCTGTTTTATCTTTCATTGGTGGTGTTTTTTGCCTCAGCAGTGGCGGTTGTAAGCAAAAGAAAAGAAATACCCCTGTTAAAAAAGCTTTTTTGAATTTGTCAGGTTTTTGATGTTCTTATAAAGATGAAGCACATACCTTCAGCCTTTGGTGTTATGTAAATTATGGAAATAGTTGTAGCTGCAGAGAAAATACTGGGTCAGATCGATGACCTGCTCACGCAAATTAGCCCGTCGGATTATAGCAGGCCATCTCATCTCCTTAATTCCGCCACCATAGGTCAGCATGT
>CBFGTI010000318.1:0-3911 GCA_965651695.1 uncultured Imperialibacter sp.
AAGAAATTGGAAGACTATCTGGAGCCTTCTTATCAGCAAAATGATCAGCAGTCACAGAAACAGAAGGATAAAGTGCGAACTATTGTAGAAACATGGTATGAATGGGCTCAAGAGCTTTATTGTGATGCGGTAGGCCTTCACATAGGAGGCTACAGCTACCTCAAGGCTTTCTCTTATCATCTACGTATGAATGGACGTGGCGCCTTTATCCAAAAGGAGAGCCACCTTGAAAGAAGTTCTCATCCTGTATTATGGTTAAGGATAATGTTTCTAGCTGAACGAGCGAAAAATATAGGTCTAATACAAGAAGGAGATCAAATTCAACAGGAATGGAATAGCATTGCCAAAACGATGGGAATTGCACCTGAGTACTATGGCTATTATTCGGAGCAATATTATCAGGATGTTGTGTTAATGATCGACGACATGCTAACTGAAAGTTCTCCCATTTCTTTTTCAGAAATCAATTCTCCTATTGATGAATTTAATCCTGAACAGCACAATTATATCCAACTATTAAATTTGGCATGGAGTAAATACGAAAATGATATTGGGCATTTTCCACAATGGGAAACTAAAATAATTGAACAAGTATCATAAAAGTGAATATTTCGCTGGTTGGTCAACAATTTTTCCGGCAAAAAGCAGCGAGTTACCCTTCGCGATTTAGTCACCATGTCGTCCGGCTTCGAAGGCAACTACAACGACCCCACCTCTCTGGGGAATGAGGAAAACATGTATCCCCGCGATAATTGGGTGAGCTGGGCTTTGAATTTGCCTATGGCGGCAGACCGCGACCCCGGTGACAGGTTCTCGTACTTTACGGCTGGTGTAGTTGTACTGGGCGATATATTGAACAAGTCGGTGCCAGGAGGCCTGGAAGACTACGCCCGGCGAAAGCTTTTCGAACCGCTTGGCATCACAGGCTATCAATGGCAATACACACCCCAGGGGGTGCCCAATACTGCCGGAGGCATTCGCCTCACTCCGCTGGACCTGGCCAGGTTTGGGCAATTGTACCTTTCCATGGGAAAATGGGACAGCGTGCAGCTAATACCGGAGCAATGGGTGGCGGCGAGCATGACGCGCCATTACGAAACCGGCTTCGACAACTCCGGCTACGGATACCTGCTCTGGAACAAAATGTACCAGGTAAACGGCCGGCAGTTCGATGCCTTTTTTTGCAGCGGAAACGGCGGAAACAAAGTTTTTGTGCTGAACCAACTGAACGCAGTGGTGGTGGTTACAGCAAGCGCCTACAATCAGCCTTATGCGCATCCGCAGGTCGACGACATGATGACGCGGTATATCATACCGCTGCTGCTGACAGTAAGGTGAGGCTGTTAACGCGGTATGGCGACTTCACCCCACACCGTCTGATTCGCCCCCCGCCGTCCGGTTCGCCCCTCCGCCCGGCAGCGGACGGTCGCTTTAAAGCAAATTCGTAGTAAATGCGCCCAATTCCACCAATTTCGGCACTGGCACCAAACTTGAAAGCCCAGCACGGCAAATCCTACCCCCACTATGCTTTACCACAGTGCCCGTTTTGAATACGAATCCGATTTCCTTACAAAGGGCAGAGAGATATCTCCCATCCATTCAAAAACTCCTTGAAGCGCTGCAGCACATAGCTGGCTCCGGAGCAGGAGGGATGTCGTCGCTATGGAGGCAGGTGTTGCATCTGGAGGGTAATCGGACCTTTGGCCGTTATATTGGCAGTTGTATATACTGCCTATGAAAACCCCCGCTCTTTTACTTGCCGCCACTCTTCTTTTTCTGCTGGCTGCTTGCCAGAAGGACGATTCGCAACCGACCGACGAGGAGGCGGTGAGTGCTACACCTAACATCCTGCTTATCATTGCCGATGACATGGGCAAAGACGCTACTTCCGGCTTCACGGAAGGCAGTGAGAAACCGGATACGCCCACCCTGGACAGCATCAAAAGTGCGGGCATCACTTTCAGTAACTTTTGGGTGTACCCCACCTGCAGCCCCACCCGTGCCGCCATTATTACCGGGAAGTACGGCTATCGAACCGGCGTAAAATGGGCTGGGGATGCACTCAGCAGCTCGGAAACCATTTTGCAGCGCTACCTGAACGAGCAAACCAACGATGCCTACGCCACGGCCATCATCGGCAAGTGGCACCTTTCCGGGGCAATGAGCACCGCCAACCCCGAGGATTTTGGCCTGGATTACTATGCGGGCATCACCGGGGGTGCCGTGCAGGACTACTTTAGCTGGGATCTTTTGGAAAGCGGAGAAGTAACGCGGCAGAGTGACTACATCACCGAAAAGCTGACAGACCTGTCGATTGAGTGGATCAATGCCCAGGAAAAACCCTGGTTTTTGTGGCTGGCGTACACGGCGCCTCACACACCCCTGCATGTGCCGCCGGCAGATATGCATTCGCAGGGAAGCCTGCCGGAATACAGCCAGGGCGCAGATCCTATTCCGTACTTCCTGGCAGCCATTGAGGCCATGGACCACGAAACAGGACGCTTGCTGGCGGCCATCCCTTCCAACGAGTTGGAGAATACCGTAATTATTTTCCTGGGCGACAACGGCTCTCCCACACAGTGCACGCAAGAGCCCTATTCCCACCGCCAGTCGAAAGGCACGCTGTATCAGGGTGGGATCAACACCCCACTGTTTGTGTCTGGTCCGGGAGTAGAACGTACGGGTGTAACCGATTTCAGCCTGGTAACGGCAACTGATCTGTTCGCTACCATCGCCGGGATTGGTGGCGCTTCCGTGGCGGAGATTCACGACAGCAAGAGTTTTAAAGCTTTGCTGTCGACCGATTCCGCCCCCCGCGGCTACCAGTATGCGGAAATGAATGACGGTAAGTCGGACCTTTGGGCGATCAGCGATGGAACATATAAGCTGATTGCCGACGCTACCGGAAACCTCGAAATGTTCGATCTGGTGGAAGATCCCTACGAAACCAACAACCTGCTGGACGAAACCTTGAATGAAGCCCAGCTGGCAGCCCGCACTGCCCTGGAAGAAGGACTGCGCACGATTCGGGATTAGCCTTAACTGCGCTTCTCCACCGTCCGATTCACCCCTCCATTGCCCGCTACAACACGCTCAATTCCGTTAATTTAGGCGCTGGCGCCAAGCTGGTGACACAGGCAGGCATCCTACTCCCACTATGCTTTACCATAGCTTACTTTCGATTATCCGCATCCGTTCACTTTCTAAAACACATTGTTTGCCAGCGCCTGTAAAAACTTTTTCTCCATTTACTTAACAAATATATAAATAATATATTACCTTCAGCTTTGTTAAGTAAATAGAGGGTGAGCCCGGTAGCTACCACTTTCTGGCAAAACCGTTTCAATAACAACACATTACAACAATATGGCAGCATCAGCCAAGGCACCAAACATCAGGCAGGCAGTGCCTTTCTTTATGGTGACGAATATGGAAAAGTCGCTCGCCTTTTACGTGGCGGGGCTGGGTTTTGAAATGAAAAATGACTGGCGGCCGCACGGAAAAATTGAGTGGTGCCTGCTGGAGCGGGAGGGCGTGGCCCTGATGCTGCAGGAGTACCGCGAGGGCTACCTGCCTGCGGACCGGCTGGGTGTGGGTGTGTCGGTGTATTTTATATGCGAAGACGCCCTGCGGCTGTACCACGAGTTTCTGGAAAAAGGACTTGCTCCGGAGGAACCTTTCGTAGGAAACAACATGTGGGTGGTATCTCTGAAGGACCCCGACGGCTATGTACTACTCTTTGAGAGCGATACGGATGTGCCGGAGGAGACGACCTACACGGAGTGGATGAAAAGTAAATGAACCAACATAAAGTAGACATAAAGTAGAATGAAAGAACAGTCATTGGGCGAATTTGAAGAACTGATCCTCTTAATGGTGGCGGCCCTGCACGATCAGGCCTATGGGGTGCC
>CBFGTI010000319.1:0-3881 GCA_965651695.1 uncultured Imperialibacter sp.
TTAGGAAATCGATAGGCGCTAAAAAATCGGACCTGGTCGTTCAGTTTATGATCGAATCGGCACTTCTGGCTTTTATTGCGTTGCTTTTCGCCATGATGATTGTGCAACTGCTTCTTCCATTCTTTAATGACGTAACTGCCAAATCTATTCAAATTGACTTTACCAATCCGGTGCTCGTCGTCGGAATTCTCGGTGTTACCTTGGTCTGCGGAATGTTGGCTGGAAGCTACCCCGCATTTATTTTATCAAGATTTAATCCGGCGAAAGTTTTGAAGGGAAACACACAGCTCGGCTTAACCGGAAATGCCCTTCGCAAATCGCTTGTGGTGGTCCAGTTCACTGCTTCGTTAATACTGGTGGTAGGCAGTATTACTGTGTACAAACAAATAGTTTTTATCAGCCAAAGAAACCTTGGGTTCGATAAGGAGAATATAATTGTAGTTGACCGGAATGAAGGTATAGCCAAAAACTTTGCGGTTATCAAAAATGACTTGAAGCAATTGCCCGGAGTAGAAAGTTTTGCCTTTGGCGGGAACAACATATTTACTGTTCCGATTACCACTACCGATCCTGTATGGCCTGGCAAGCCCAGCAACTCTTCCATCGCTTTCAAAATATACCGCTGCGATGCTGAATTCATTCCTACAATGAACATCAAAATGCAAAGCGGTCGGAATTTCATTGAAGGCCAGGATGCTTCTAATTATATCATCAACAAGAAGGCCGCCGAGGTGATGGGGCTTAGCCTTGAAAGCGCTGTAGGAACCCAACTTGAGATGTGGAATGGAAAGGGCAAAGTTGTGGGGATTACAGACGACTTTCATAATAGCAACTTGAAATTCGGCATAGAACCTTTGATATTCATGTATTCTGAAAATAATGGCGCTCATTATTTTATCAAGTTAAACAGCCAGGCGTCAACTACTGCCACTATCGAAAAGGTCGGAAGCGTTTTTAACCAGCACAATCCCAACTACCCTTTCGAATACACCTTTCTCGACGACGTTTTCAACAGAGAGTACCTAATGGAGACAGTTGTCGGAAAGCTCTCGCTGAGTTTTACCGTCATTGCTATACTCATTTCATGCTTGGGGCTGGTTGGCCTGGCCTCGTTTACAGCCGAAAGAAGAACCAAAGAATTGGGCATCCGAAAGGTAATGGGAGCTTCCGTGTGGGACCTTGTGATTATGCTAGGCAACGGTTTTCTTGGCCTCTTCGGCTTTAGCTTATTGGTGGGAATTCCGATCGCATGGTATTTGGTGAGCGAGTACCTGTCAGACTATGCCTTCCGAACCCAAATCAGTTGGAGTACTTACCTGGCAACATCGCTTTTCATGCTATTAGTAACGTTGCTTTCCGTAGGGTACCAGTCTGTAAAAGCCGCCACGGCCAATCCCGTGGAAGCACTAAGAACCGAGTAACCAAAAAACCAAAAACCTAAGCACCCAAACACTTAAACACTAAAAAACTACTCCAATGCTCTCCAACTACCTTTTAATCGCCTGGCGTAATCTGTTAAAGAACAAGATTTTTTCGCTGATCAATGTTTTCGGGCTGGCGGTGTCGCTGGCGGTGTGTGCGCTCATACTGCTTTACGTACACAGCGAGTTCTCCTACGATAGCTACCACCGCAACTCGGACCGCATTGTAAGGATAACATCGGTATTTGGCACGCCCGAGGGCAGCCAAAAAATGGCAATCAGCGGCGAAGGTGTAGGCCCACTGCTAAAAGAAGAACTGCCTGAGGTGGAGGCATTCGTGAGGTTCAGCCCTAACACAGGGCCAAAGAAAGTGAAGGTCGGCGACCAACAGATCGCAAAGCAGGAAAACGTTCTTAGCGTGGATCCCCATGTTTTTGATGTATTCTCTTACAGGTTGACCGAAGGCGATGCGGCTACTGCCCTTGCCGATGCGCACAATGTGGTGCTTACGCAATCTACCGCGGAGAAATATTTCGGTACGCAATCCCCCATGGGCAAGGAAATAGTTATCGAGGGCGAGCGGTACCTTGTGAGTGGGGTAATGGAAGACCTGCCCGAAAATGTGGATACTAAAATAAATGCCCTCCTGCCCTCGTCGATCGATGAGCACAAGTCGCTGATGAAATTTGCACATGTTACCTATGCGCTGCTCAAGCCGGGGACCAACCTGGCAGAATTCGCTGCAAAGCTGCACGATTTTGGCCGCCGCCACTACCAGCCTGTCACGGGCGAGCAGTTTTCAGTCAATCTGGAATTGCAGCCACTCGCCGGCCTGCATTTTGCCTCCGGCTATTTTATGGACACACCGAAAGGCAACCCCGTGTTTTCGTGGATATTTGCCTTGTCGGGGGCGCTACTTTTTTGCATGGCACTGTTCAACTTCATCAACCTCTCGGCCATCCGTATGCTGGAACGGGGCCGCGAAGTGGGCATCAGGAAAACAATTGGCGCAAGAAAAAGCCAACTCATTTGGCAGTTCATTGCAGAATCGCTGTTGCTGGTAGCCATTACCATGGTGCTGGCTTTTACGTTTCTGCAGCTGGCGCTGGTGCCCTTCAATAGTTTGCTTGGCAAAGCGTTTTCATTAACCGATAGCGGCACACTTTGGCTGGTGGTTACGGGCCTTGGTACCTTGGGTACCGTAGTGGCATTGGCTTGCTACCTGCCGGCCGTAAAGCTTACCTCTATGCCAACTGCCGCGGTTTTAAAAGGAAAACTGCTTGTTTCCCGGCAGCGCTTTGGGCTTCGTAAGATTTTAACCGTGCTTCAGTTTGTTATTTCCGGACTTATGGTAACGGGGGTAACCGTGATTTACCTGCAGCTCAACTTCATTCAAAACAAGGAGCTGGGTTTTCATGCCAGCAACGTGCTTGTGCTCGATCTCCCTTCTGGCGATGCTCCTTCGAAAGCGTTCGATCTGAAAAGCGAAATGTTGGCTGTTAGCGGGGTAACCCACGCGAGCCTGGCCGGATACGGTGCGGTGCCCGGTGCAGAAGCGCCCCAAGGCCATTTGAATGTGACCGAAGGTGGCCGCAACGACGAATACTGGGTGAATTTTATTTCGGTAGATGAAGACTTCTTCCAGCTAATGGATATTAAAATGAAGGACGGGCGCTCTTTTGCCGACCTTACCGCCGCTGAGAAAGAGAGTATGTTGCTTGTAAACGAGAGCTTTGCCAAAGCCGCCGGCCTTACAAACCCCGTGGGCGCGGCGGTTACAAGTCCAATATTGCCCGGCGGAGAGGGGAAACTGGCCGGGGTGATTGCCAACTACCATTTTGCATCCATTCACAACTTAATTGAGCCTCTGGCCATCGACTATATGGATGCGCCGGCGCAATCCGGCGAAATGAGCGAGGGAGGTGGTGCGTCGGCGGCAACTCTTTTTCTGCGGCTCGACCCCACCCGTGTGCATGAGGTAGAAAAGTTATACAGTAGTTTTTACCCGAACGACCCCATAGAGTACCGGTTTCTCGATCAAACAGTAGCCGACCTCTACCAGGCCGAAAATACCGTCATGCGGTTGTTTTCGTATTTGACAGCCATCGCCCTCATGGTGGCCTCGCTGGGGCTTTTTGCGTTGTCGGGCTACTTGATGAAGGTAAGAACAAAAGAAATTGGAATAAGAAAAGTTTTGGGTGCCAGCATGCGGTCGCTGCTTGTGTTGCTCATAAGCGAGTTTGTGCTGCTGGTGCTGGTGGCCCAGGTGGTGGCGCTACCGTTGGCGGCGTGGGCCGCAGAAAGGTGGCTCGATGGCTACGCCTACCGGATTGAATTGCAGTGGTGGCTGTTTGCGGCGTCGGCACTTACGGTGTTGGTGGTGGCAGTCGTTACCGTTGCCGTTAAGTCTATGAGGGCCGCGCATGCCAACCCCGTGGAGGCACTGCGGACGGAGTAAGG
>CBFGTI010000320.1:0-3859 GCA_965651695.1 uncultured Imperialibacter sp.
GGCTTTCGGAGCGTATAGAGAAATCCCAAAACACCTCCTAATATCACCGCCGCGGCGATCCACTTATAGTAGCTGAGCAGATAAAAAAAGAAGGCTCGAAACCTGAAAGCAAGTTGGCGTAACGAAATTTTGTCTTGCTGCGATTGATCTGTCATAGCTTGCATAGCTCGTTAGGCGTTATCGTGTTGGCAGTTGCGAAAGAATAACCGCCGCTATAGTGGCAAGCCCCGTAGTTATTCCTATTATTTCTCCCGGCCTTATCGGGATTTTAGGAGGTTTCACCGGTACTATCACCTCCGCACCCGGTTCTATTTCCGGATAGTTTCTGATAAACAAAAAGCTGTGTGTCCGTGCAATTTCGCCGTTGGCATAAAGCACGTAGGTGCTTCTGCGCTTCGCACGATTACCAAAACCACCTGCCCTGTCGATATAGTACCGCATCGGCTTACCGCTTTCAAATCGCGACGTGGTGGGGTACAGCACCTGTCCCCGCATTCTCACAGTTTGCAATTGCTTGGGAATGCTAATGATGTCGCCCTCTTCCAGTATCAGGTCATATTTTGATCCCGGATTCTTAATTATCTCCTCCAGGTTTATACCAATAATTTCTTTTTCCTTCAGGTCAACGCCTGCCACTGCATTAGCGTCAGTTATTTCGCTAAGGCGCTGCGTCTTTATAAAATTATCGGGATCGGTACCGCTGGTGGCCGCTCCTTCCGCTCCCTGGGCTACCTCTTTATCGATGCGGCCGAGCAACAGCGCCTCGGCTTCCGATTTATCAAGCGACTCTGCCAGCTTATTTCGTACCTGCTGCAGGTTTCTTAGCTTCACGGCCAGCTCCGGCTCCTCATTGAAAAACTCGGTGCGGCGTATAAGACTGGCCCCTTTAGGGTAGGCAAACTGGTTAAGCCCACCCGCCCTTTTAATTACGTCCGAAATTCTCTCGTTAACATTGGTTATGGCATACTGACCGGGGAAAAAAGCCTGTCCTTCTACCCGCACAAATCTTTCGGTGCGGAAGTTGGGGTTGCGCCTCACAATTACGTGATCAAACGGTTCCAGCACAACACTGTTTTCTTCTTCCGAAAGCTTCAGTTGCCGGTCAACGCTCAGTAATATTATGTCGGAAATTGCCTGGGAATCCTTGTCCTTCACTCTTCGGGTAATTTCGATATTGGACTCGGAAGCAGACTCGCGAAGCCCTTTCGCCATCATCAGGATGTCTTCTACCGTCATGTTATGCGAATAAGGAAAAACCCCCTCCTGGTTAACTTCTCCCGTTACCGATACATAAAACTCTTCCTTAAGGTCATACCGGGAGTAGATATTCACGATATCTTCCCGCTGAAGCTCGATGTCTGGCTCCGAACCCTCTATTACGTTGCCCAAATGAAAGGAAATGGTTGTGGTAGTAAGGTCCGGGTTGGTTCTGACTATTATGGCTCGTTCCAGGTAAGCGTCCCCTTTCAGCCCCTCGGCCCGCGAAATAAGGGATTTAACAGTAAGTCCTTCTGTAAGAGCGAAATTTCCTTCCCTGAAAACGGCACCTTTCAACTGCACCCTGTTGGCATACCGGTCTAATACTTTTCCTACGGTATACACATCGCCCCCCTTCGGCTCGAAAATGTCGAACTGATCGCGATAAATATCAGCCACCATTTTTTCAGAGCCCGAGTTGCGAACTACGTTAATTTTTTCCCGGTAGGCCTGGTCCGTAAATCCGCCGGCAAACTGCAAAATGTCCTGAAAGCTTTCCTCCCCTTTCAGCTCGTAAATAGCAGGGGTTTTCACCTCACCCTTAAACTCAACCCGGGCCGTGTAAGGCTCCACTATTACCACATCCTGGTCTTCGAGGCGCACGTTGCTTCCGGAAATGCCGTTCACCAGGAAGTCATAGGCATCTACCACGCTGACAAGTTTGCTGCTTCTGTAAACTTTGATATTTCGTAATGTTCCGTTGGGAGTTATCCCGCCGGCTGCGTAAAGCAGGTTAAATACGGTTGCAAAAGAACTAACTGTATACGTTCCCGGCATGATAACTTCTCCCGCCAGATTCACTTTAATAGTACGGACCGAACCCAAAGAGACTTGAACAAAAGTGTTTGGGTTGTTTCCTCTAATCCCGGTATAAACCGCACCCAGCCTGGTCTTAATTCTTTCCGTGGCCTGTTCTACAGTGGTTCCGGCTACAGCAATGGGGCCGATATTTTCCAAAAGTATCTTTCCATCTGCAGAAACTTTGCTTTCGTAATATTGCTCTGATGCGCCATAGATATCAATGTACACTTCATCTCCGGCACCGAGCACATAATTGCGGGGAGTAGGCAAATTGAGGCTTGGCTCAAAAGTGTGGCGAATGCCGGGGTTGAAAAATAAAGAGTGTCCGAAAATATTATTTTCAGCCGCCAACCCCGTGGGTGGGGTTTCTTCGTGCAATATTAGATCAGCGTCGGTTTGTTCTCTAACCCGTGCTCCGGGCCTTTTATTTCCCTGGGAAAGCCTATCCGCGGCCAAAGACGACATTCTTTTTTTCAGATCAGCTAACTCGTCTATTGAAACACCCTGCGACTGCGCCATTTGAAGCAAATCGGATGTAGAGTAGCCCATTGCTTTGGCCTGGGTCATCAGTTCCTCAATTTGCTCATCGCTCATTTCTTCAATATTCATCAAAGAAAAATCTGGAAGAACCGTTTGGCCGAAAGATGAATGCGTCAGAAGAAAAGACGCTAAAAATAAAAGAAAACCAAAAGCATAAAGCCTTGATTTCCACTTGAACAAATGCATATATATAATGTAAAGCTTCTAAAACTCTTTCAAAGCGCAAGATAGAACATTTAATCTGACTACTAAACAGGAATTATTATGTAGCCTATGAATTTGAGGAAAGGCCGATGGTAAGAATTTGATACCCTGCTGAGTACTTGCGCAAAAATAGAAGCAATTTTTTTGAAAGAATAAAGAGAATCAGGCTCTTGCCACGAAAAAATTATTCCTTAACACTTCTTTATTATAAACCAGGGGCTGGTTCGTTTCGTTGTCGATTACAGACCCGCCAGCAGCTTCCAACACCGCCTGCGCAGCGCCGGTATCCCACTCCATCGTAGGTCCGAAGCGTGGGTACACGTCGGCGTTACCTTCTGCCAGCACCATAAACTTCAGCGAACTGCCCATCGATACTATTTCCGAAGAGGCATATTGATTGATAAACTCCTGCGTTTCTTCACTCATGTGCGAGCGGCTTGCCACCACTCTCACCGGGCCCTTTTTCTCCTCGCTTCCTTTTAGCGGTACCGCCTTACCTTCGTATTCCAGGTAAGCTCCTTCGCCCACCATGCCCCAGTACAGCTTTTGTGTAACAGGCGTATAAACTACTCCGGCAATTACCTTTTGCTCATGCACCAGCGCGATGTTAACGGTAAACTCGCCGTTTCTTTTAATGAACTCCTTCGTTCCATCCAGGGGGTCCACCAGCCAAAAATACTCCCACTTCCGGCGCTCCTCAAACGGCACGTCTTTGCCTTCTTCACTCAACACAGGTATACCCGTTTTGTCGAGGTACCTGGCTATCACGCCATGGGCTGCCTTATCGGCTTTGGTCAGGGGCGAGTTGTCTCCTTTGCTCTCTACGCCAAAGTCTTCTGTTTCATAAATCGCCAGTATTGCCCTGCCCGCATCAATGGCCGCTTCTTTTGCTACAGCCATGAGTTCGTTTATCTGCTCCTTCATTATATGATCATCCCAGCTGCCACGGTTTCGTTGGTGGCTTCGTCTATTAAAATAAGGCTTCCTGTATTTCTGTTTCTCCTGTAGGAGTCGATCAGCAGCGGCTTGGTCGTCCGCAGTTGTACCCTCGCAATTT
>CBFGTI010000321.1:0-3800 GCA_965651695.1 uncultured Imperialibacter sp.
AATCTACCGTCATTGCGCCTGTCCGCCCACTGGCGGAATGGCGCTGACGAATGCCGCTGTTCGACATGCAACTTCAAGCGCCAGTGGCAATCTGCCTGAGAAACAGCCGAGGCCCGCAGGCGAAACACGAAAACTTCATCGCGACCAAAACGTCGGTTGGGACACTGTCCTCCTCTGGAGCCGACTTGGGACGGGCTGCCTGGAAGGTGGTTGTTTGGTGATGGCAGTAACTTGATTCAGCTGTTTCCTCCAGCAGCCTCCCCCCACTGCTCCACGACGGTCCCCCTCCCCGAGGGGGAGAGGCTTCGGAACTGATATCCTTTTCAACCGGGGCTCTGGCTACCGGAAAAGCTGCTACAAACAGCTGCTGCCGCGGCGGGGGCGCAGGGCCGATTTGGGACGGGCCGCCTGGAAGGTGGTTGTTTGGTGATGGCGGTAAAAGTTGGATTCAGCTGTTTCCTCCAGCAACCTCCCCCCACTGCTCCACGACGGTCCCCCTCTTGAGGGGGAGACCCGGTTGGAGACCCGGTCGGAGACGCTTCGGAACTGGTATCCTTCTCAACCACCTGTCTCATACATTAGCGGTACATCTGCGGTACAGTAGTGGTATAGGTTGCATAAATGGGAATCGAAAGATAACCGAAAGATAACCGAAGGATAAGCGAAAGATAAATACAGTTCTTATATTGCGGAAAGACTTGAAACAATCTCTAAAACCAACCAAGCTATGGCTAAAGTTAAAGGATTACTCGCATCCGGCTTACGTGGAAAAGTAGGCGACATTGTATACCGTAAACGCAACGGGAAAACGCACGCTTATGTGCTAAATGTAAAGAATAACCCGCAATCTCCCAAGCAAAAAGAACGGCAGGCAAAATTCGCTCAGGCATCTGTGTGGGCAAAAGAAACGCTGTCGGATCCGGAGAAGAAAAAGGAGTTTCAGGTAATGGCCAAAAACCGCAGGAAGAGCAGTGCCTACACTGCCGCGGTATCGTATTTTTTGAATGATCTCACGGAAAAAGAAAGGGAAGCGCTAAAAAAAGAAGAAGCCGCGGACACAACTCCTGTGCCACCAGAAGCAATGACTGTCACCATGCAAATCCTTCCCGAGCTGAGGCTTACGGGTATGAAGGTAAACATGTCGTTTGCCGTTAATAAAACCGCAGAACTCTGGCAAAGATTCATGCCAATGCGGGTTGAAATCCGTGACACCGTTGGGCCAGAGCTATATTCGGTGGAGGTGTACCCGGATACCGGGTTCTTCGGGGGCTTTAGCCTTGCCAGGGAGTTTGAAAAATGGGCCGCGGTACCTGTAAGTGGATCGGCCCCGGTGCATCCGGCGATGCACTCGCTCATCATTCCCCCGGGGCTTTACGCTGTATTTCGTTATCGGGGCAAGCCCAGCGAGGCGGCATCGGCATACCAGTTTATTTATGGGCAATGGATGCCGAACTCCGAATACGAGCTCGACGACCGGCCGCATTTTGCAAAGATGGGTGGCGGCTACAAAGGGGAGCATCCCAGCTCCGAAGAAGACCTGTGGATACCGGTGAGGCCGAAGTAGCTGCCCCGGTTGCCTGAACGGGAATTAGTTATTGGTGACCGGTAATCGGTGGTCGGTTATCAGTTCTGACTTGGGAGGGGTTTAAAGTTTAAGAGTTTAAAGTTTTTAGTTCTTAGTGTCCGGGGAAATTCCATCACTACCCAAAAAGCAACTCTGGCTAAGGCTTTTGGCGGTTTTTTCCCTCTCTTTCGAAAAGAGGACTGCGAGTGTCAATGTCTTGAGCTATCTCAGGCCTTTGTCTTCAAGCCAGACGGGCTGTTACCGCGGCGGCGGACCGTTTTTTCTTGACAAAAAGTAACCCTTCCAGGTCGGCAAAAGTCAAGGAGAATTTAAACGCTCAAGGCCGTTTCGCGCGTCGCCCGCCAACTGTTCCACGCGGACCGTTCCACGTCGGTCTCCGGCCTCCCTCCTGGGCGGGCGCTACTCTCCTTGGAGATTTGTGTGGCGATCAATTTACCGTTGCCGATTTTTACCGGACACTAGTAGTTTTTAGTTCTGAGTTCCGAGTCGGGAGAAGTAGGCAGTGGCAGCAGGCAGTTTTTAGTTCTGAGTTTCAGTTTGGAGCCTTGTGAGCAAAGGGCTGGACCCGTCGCAGAGGTATGCCGTACCAGTATTCGGTAATCGGTAAGGGGTTACGAAGGGGCTCTGCGCTTTAATGTGGGGTGTGGTGCCGCCAGCCAGTGATGGGATGCTTTGCACAGAACGGAATAGTTTGCTAATTGCAGGCCTTTAGGGAGATCATCGTTCCGGTGTGTTTCAAACCTCAGCGGTTGCGGAATTTTGCCCAATCAGCTGTGAAAAGTGACGTTTTAATCCCTTAGCATGGAGGGCGACAGGGAGTTGCGCAGGTGATTAACCGCTTTCACCATGTAGTTTTCGACGGTATCCTTCGCGATGTTCATTTGCTCGGCTATTTCGCTGTTCGAGAGGTTTTCGATTAGGCGGAGCTTCATTGCCAGCCGGCAGCGTGGCGGGAGCGGCTCCAGGGCTTCGAGAATTTTTTGCTGCAGGCTATCGGGGCCGGGTGGTTTTTCGGGAATGGTATCGTAAGCTGCTTCAAAGCACCTGTAATGCTCCTCGTATCTCTTTTTCACTCCCTGGTGACTGAAATAACGAATGATTTTGTAGCGAACCGCGCTGTAAAGGTAGTGCCTGATGGAGGTGACGTGTGAGAGGCTTTTGTGCCTCAGCCATAGGGACTCAAATACGTCATGAATAATTTCTTTTGCGTCTTCGGGGTTTGTTAAGCTGCGACGTGTATAACCTAATATTTCCTGTAGATAAGTCTTATAAATTAGGCCAAAAGCTGCCTTGTCTCCCCCTACAAGCTTTTCGATCAAGGCCGTTTCGTTTGCATTTTCGCTTGTTTTCATTTCTCGCAAGCTGTTTTGTTCTGGTTTTTTAACAATGGTTGAATGGACAGAGTGAAAGTAATTGCCTAAGCTACTAAAGTTAGTAGTATGATCAAAGAGATTATAAGGGATTTTTATGCAGTGGGAAAGCATATTGTAAGATCCAAGAACCTTGAAGAGCTAAAGGCTTTCGGTCAGCATTTGAAGGAGTTGAGAATATCCAAAAATATGACGCAGGAACAATTGGCGGACATCGCCGGGATTTCCGAAAACACCATTGTGACTTTGGAGGCAGGAATGTTAAATACTACGATCGCAACATGTTTCCAGATTGCAAAAGCTTTGGGCGTATCTTCAAAGGAGTTGTTTGACCTTTGACCTTGAGGCGTAAGCTCCTCTGCCAATCTCATTTAATTCCAGGAGCTGTAATTGCCAAACAACTGTTCTCTATCGGTTATAGCAGGTGTTTATGTTTTAACTGATGGCATCTTTAACCGGGTTTGATTGGGTGATTTTCGTTGAACTTCGCCAGCTTACGGGCGTTATCGCTCCGGTATTTATACTTGGCAATTTGACAACGGATGCCCACGGTTGCCGACCGATTTTTCCTCAGATTAAGCAACAAAGAAAGGAGTACATTCATAAAAGCACCCGCATTATACCGTTATTTGGAATCTGTTTCCTGCTGTGAAGCTTTGCAATGTTTATCCCGGGGTTTTTAAACCAATTTATCTTCATATCTTTGCATCCCAATCCACCTATTTTTTAATTCATTCTGCAGTAACAAAAGACAGAGAAAAGAGGTCTAGCAAGCATTTTTATGGACGCCAGCACTGTTTCACAGCATATTATCCCCCACAAGCACACGATAACCGCCCAGGACC
>CBFGTI010000322.1:0-3740 GCA_965651695.1 uncultured Imperialibacter sp.
ATTCCAAAATATATTTTTAAAAAATATTTTTCGCGGTAAGAAACTGGTCAGGACTTGATGTTTGAGAGCGTCTCTCCCAAACGGGAAGGCAAAAGTAGAAGGCTACTTCCGATATTACAAGCCCTCATGAATTATTTTTTTGCCTTTTTCTTATACACAGGCACTGTACTGCATGGCTCGCCGTACATGATGCTTGATACCCAAGGAATTAGCTTTTTTGTGACTTCCGAAAAAGAAAATTCCGGATCACATAAATCGCTGCATCCTTTAATTACGACCTTGGCATCCTGATAGGCTGCCCAATCGATGTCGTTTAGAGACCGCCGGAACAATTCTCTTTCGAGATCGTCTGAAGTCCCTTTTAAAACAACCGATGCCACCGGCTCCAGATGGGTTACCACTAGCATATATGCCCATGTAGGTACGATTGCATCTGCGCTACACTGAATAGCAACAAATTTCCCTTTGTACATGTTCCAGTCGATCTCTTTCAGGGCCTGACGAAATTCCATTTCTCTCAAAACAAGGCCTTGAAACAGAAAATCACTGAGATCAAACACCACTCTTTCACCAGAAGGTATAAACACCGACAGATCGATTGAGACAAGGGGGCTTTGAGCAACCCGGTTTACTATTGGGCTTTCCATAGGCTATGAGAACATTATTTGACTACTTTAGGTCGAGTGATGCGGAATTCCTTGAGGTAAAAAGGTTCGAAGTAAGCCGCATCCTCAAAAACACCATTGCGGAATTTTTCAGCCGCCAAAAGGCCCATGGAACCTGCCGATGGCCATACGTTATCGATGAACACAGCATTTTGATGAACAGAGAGGATGTCTTTGCATTTTTCAGCCCCGTCGCCAAAAAACCAAACTTCCCTTTCGCTCAACACTCCGGCGAATGAGTCGGCGTTGATGATTTGGGGTGCGATTTCGCCAACTGCCCTGTTTTTATTATCGAAAAAGCCGGTATAGACCTCCATTCTTCTGGCGTCGATCATTGGGCACAGAAGCGCGTTTTTCCTATTATACTTGTTTACACCAGAGGCCATAGCGGCGAGGGTATTTACCGCGAGCAGGGGTACGTCCATAGCGTAACACAGGCCTTTGGCGATAGAAACACCTATTCGAAGCCCTGTGTAGGACCCGGGGCCTTCTGATACTGCCACCGCTGCAAGCTCCGGTTTGGTAACGCCAGCATTTGCAATTACGGCATCTATAATTGCCGGCAGCAATGTGGAATGCGACTTCTCCACGTGGTACTCCTGATAAGCAAGTACCCTTTCATCGTCGTATAATGCCACGGAACAAACAGTGGTGGCTGTTTCGATACAAAGTATATTAGCCATTAGCGGTTGGAGGAAGGTTTTAAGAGGTTGGCGTACGCTTCGGGGTCTTTAAATACATCGATCGCCTTGCGGATGTACGGATCGTATTTAAACGAAGCTTCTATTATGCCAGCTTCGAGATAGTAGCGACTTGCAATTTCCTCTTCCAGTGCTTCTTTAATTTCAGCCTTAAACTTCTCAAGATCTGTTTCTTTGCTTTTACCTACTTCAGCCTTCAACTGTTCAATTTCAGTCTCCAGGGTGGCATAGTATTTCTCACGCCGGGCCGATGCCTCCAAATCTTCCAGAATTTTTTCGGAAGGATTGGTATAACGGAACTCTTTGTTTCTGAGCCACTCGCCAAAAGCATCAAATTCGCTTTCGCTTAAGACAAATTCTTTTGGGGAGGGTATCTGCTTGTGCTCGAAATGGTATTTGGTAGCGTAATTGAAAATGTGGTTGTTGCTCACCAGGCTATGGGTAATTGGCGCGAAAGTGTCTTGCTCAACATAGAGATCGGGATCTACACCGCCGCCGTCGTATACCACCCGCCCGGCTTTCGTCTTATGAGCCACCTTGAGCGAGTCGGGGATTCGGCCGGCGCTTCCGTCGGGGTTGCGGTGCGCATAGTCGATGGCCTGAATGCAGCGGCCGCTGGGAATGTAATATTTAGCTGTAGTAATTTTGAGTTGCGAATTGTAGGCTAGGGGCCGGGTTGCCTGCACCAGCCCTTTCCCAAAAGTTTTCTTGCCTATTAGCACACCCCTGTCGTAATCCTGCAGAACACCGGCAACAATTTCGGCGGCTGAAGCGCTCCCCCCGTTGATCAGAATCACCAGCGGAATCTCGGTATCGACCGGATCCTGGTAAGCCCGGTAGGTTTTGTTCCAATCGTTGATTTTCCCCCTTGTTGATACAACTTCGGAACCCTTCTTTACAAAAACATTGGATACATTAATCGCCTCGTCCAACAACCCACCTGGGTTGCCCCTCACGTCAAGAATAATCGACTTCGCACCCTGACTTTTTAGGCTGTTAACCGCATTGCGCACTTCCCGGCCGGCATCGGTGGTGAAATCGGAAAGCCGGATGTATCCGATTGAGGCATCAACCATTCCCTGATAAGAGACATTTTTGATGGTTATTTTTTCGCGCATAAGCGAGACATCAAATGGCTTGTCGACGCCATAACGCTGAATGGTGAGTACAATCGGAGTATTAACCTGACCTTTCAAGAGCCTGCTTATTTCCTCCGAGTCTCTCTGCCTGATGTCCTGCCCATCAATCTTTATTACTTTGTCGCCTATCTGCAGTCCTTTTTCGAAAGCGGGAAAACCTTTGAAGGGCATAATGATTGTGCTAAAGCCTTCCCGCTTACCCACCAAAGCTCCAATACCGCCGTACTGCCCGGTGGTCATTGTGCGAAAATTTTCGAATTCGGCTTCCGGAATGTAGTCGGTATACGGGTCAAGCGAATTAAGCATTGCATCAATGCCCACATTAATTACCTGGTCGGGATTAACCTCGTCTACGTAGTAGGTATTCACCTCTTTGAACAGCGTGGCAAAAATATCGAGGTTCTTGGCTATCATAAAATACTTGTTCCCCGGATCGGAAAAGGAAAATCCAAGTACCCCGGCCAAAATTATTACAGCAATACTTGCCTGAATTAATCTCTTTTTCATTCGCAGTAAGCTTTTTTTTGATAAAACCCGAGCCGGTTTGGCGCCTTGAGGGGCCAAACCCCCGGCGAAACTACCGGTCCACGTTTTTCAAACGCTGAAGAGAGGCAATTAGTTGGCGTTCAATCAGCTGAAAATCTGCTTTCTCTTTGCCAACGTAAATATAAGCGATAAGGAGAAAATTTTGCTGGCCAGCTGGGGGGGAAAGCAAATACTTGTTTTTACGGTAAGCTTCAAACATCCGACGGCGCAGCAGATTGCGGTCCACTGCATGCCTGAAGTTTTTTTTTGAAGCAGAAAAGAGCACCTGGTTGTTCTTCTCAGGCACCGGGAAAGGCAGGTATTTGACGAGAAGAGGGTATAAAAAAAAAGAGGAACCTTTTTCGAAAAGCTCCTTGATGAGTTTGTCTTTCTTTAACCTCTCCGATTTTGAAAAGGTAGCAGGCAGACCAGCATGACCCTGCTCCTCCATAATAATAAGTAAGGTTAATTATCTTTTGTGACGACGCTCGTCAGATACTGTCAATCTCTTTCTGCCCTTGGCTCTTCTGGAGGCCAAAACCCTGCGGCCGTTGGCTGTAGCCATTCTTTCTCTGAAGCCGTGCTTATTTCTTCTCTTCCTTACTGAGGGTTGGAATGTCCTTTTCATCTTTTTATAACTTTAGAAAACTTACAGTATCTTTCCGTTCTCTATACACTACTTCGGAAAAATTACGGGCTGCAAAGTTAAA
>CBFGTI010000323.1:0-3665 GCA_965651695.1 uncultured Imperialibacter sp.
CGGAGGCTTCTGAAGTGAAGCAGAGCTTATGCGTTTTGGCAGTTTACAAGGTTTATGGTTTTGTGAGGGCGGGAGGAAACCTTATCAAAGGCTATCGCTGCGCAAGAGTTATGGTAACCGAACCTTAAACCTTAAACCGGTTAGAATACAACAAAAGCGAGGTCGGCTGACAAAATAAGTAAACATAGGAGGCAACTTCAATGCAGCTTAAACCTTAAACGGCCCCCTGTAAAACAGCAAAGCCCATAGCACCACAACAGAAAACTAAAACCAAGAACTACTTCGAATAAAGGACCAGCCCCGACTTTACCGTCACTTCAATCACTTCAGCAATGTTTTGAAAAACCAACGTGGGAATTTCAATACTGTGGTCCTCAAGCTTTACATTGAACACACTTTCGAGGCTTATTTTATCTCCGTCTACCACAAGTTTTGCCGGGAGGGTCCGCTGCTGCTCCACACCGTGGATGTTCAGTGTTCCAATGGCGTTAACCTCGTAGGTGCCGGATTTTTGCAGGTCGTAATTGCCTTCGATATTGCCTTTGAAAGTGCCATAGGGAAACTTGTCGCTCTCCATGTAGTTTTCGTTGAAGTGCTCCTGCATGAGCTGCTTGGCAAATTTGAACCCTTTAATGGGTATCCGAAACGAAAAGGAGTTGTCGCCGGTGTTGATCAGCCCCTGTCCCGACTTGTTTACCGCTTCAATGTCTTCCAGCGGCGCACTGGAGAAAAAGCGAATGTTGGGGTCGCTAAGCGAATAGATTTGTGCCTGCAGGGCAGTAGCCGCGCAACACAGCAAGGTGAATATGAGTGCAGTCGTTTTCATTTTTACCATTCGGTTTGTGCTTTTTTGCTCAGGGTGAATTCGCGGGTTACGTTAAACCCAAAATGGATGCCACCATTTGTCCACTGGTCGGTGGTTTGGGCAATGAAGCCCTTTTCCATCATAGCCAGCGAGTTGGTAAGGTGAAGCTGGAATACGTGGCCGCCCGTTTCTATGTCGAAGCCCACAGAGAATGCGTTGTTGTAGGCGTTCACGTTAGAAGCAGCATCGTCGGCCAGCCGCAGTATGTACTCCACATTGAAGGACGTCCTCTTCGTTAGCTTCAGCCGGCTGCCAAATCCAAGGGCTGGTATGTCATTCACATCGTCGTTGTTTTGTACCAGGTTCAGGTGCACCCATGTGGGCACTATTTCGGCAGAAAAACTGTCACTAAACTTGCGGGCCAGCACTAGCTGGTGCACAAACGCCAACCGTGAACTAAACAGGTTGTTCCGCTCGGGCTGTACCCACCGAAGGCTGTTGACTGACATGTTGCTTACCCACACGGCGCTCACCGGCATTACCCGTTGCCCGGTCGATTGCCTGAGGATGGCTGCCTTTACAAAGCCATCGTAGGTTTTTTCATAGGTGGAGCGGCCCACGCCCACCATCAACCAATCGGTAAGGCCAAAGTCGAAGCCAAAGCGTACCGACGCCTGGTCGAGGCCGAAAAGCTGGTATCCTCCGCCGTTGAGCGGACCAAAGCGGTGCGAAATCCTGAACTCCATGGCACCGGGAGCAACCCGCTCGGGCGAATGAAGATTTACGATACGTGACGACTTAAAGGTTGCCAGCGTATACTCGGTGGTTTCCGGAGTAGTTTCGTCAAGCAGGTCGTCGAGGTTTTGAGCGGATGCCACGGTTGATGCACCAAGCAGCAGCGCTATGATTAAATATCTGTAGTTCATCGGTTCTTAGTTGTTAGGGGCTCCTTCTTCAATCCATTGTTCGATCAGGCTTATCTGGCATTCCGATAGCTTGGCGCCACCCTGCGGCATTTGCGGGTAACCCGAAGCGTGGTTGATTACGCCGGCCAGGCTACCGTTGTCGGCCCGCAGCTTAATGTTGGCGTGCGTATCGAGCCTTATGCCACCGCCTGAATTGGCTGCCGCCCCAGCTGAGTGGCAGGAGATGCAGCGCGAGGTGATGATGGGCTGCACAGTGCCCGAAAAGGTAACTTCGGTAGAGCCGTCGCAATTGGTGCCGGTGCCGCCGGTTTCGTCGGGATAGAGGTCTTCTTCGTTGTTCCACACGCAGCCCACCATCAACAGGCAAAGGAGGAACATCAGGGAAATTTTCTTCATAGTTTTCAAAAGCAAGTTCAATTAAAGTTTCAGGGTTGAGCTTTTTTAAACCAGTACGTAGCAAACCGGCAAATGGCAGCCTGGGCCAATTTGGTTTTTTTAAAAAATTGGCTGGAGGTGTTTATCGGAAATGGCTGTTTGGTCCGCACTGCAGCTTCAAACTTAATAATATTGCGTTGCTTTGGGGCTTCTTGTTCACACGATGTATACTTTACGGGCCCTCCAAAACATACTTTGGAGGCGGCAAATGGTATACGCTCGAACTGGTTACGGGAAAGTAGCGGAGATTTGCAGGAAGGCAAAACTAATAAGAGCTATGTGTCGCTGGAATTTGAAGGGAAGGAAGACCCGTTAACGCCATACGCAAAAGCCTGGAGCTAGTACGAGCGGCCTGTGGATGAGTTTTTTTTGCGAAATTATTCACCAGCTCTTTTTAATATTTCTTCAACGACATTTTGGGAAATCCTAAAATCAGTGAGTAGCAGGTTCTGGATGAGTGGTTTGACTTCCCTAATAAACCCGAGTTCTTTTGCTTTCAAGATAACGCCCAAAGTTCCGGTTACTTTAAAGTTAAGATGCTTGGCGGCCTTTCTGGCCTTTAAATCATCCATTATTAAAGTGACATTGTCATTTTCAAAGGCCAAAGCGATCGAACTTGCTTCACCTAGATCGAGCGTTTGTTCCAGCGTTTTTTGAAGAGCTTCATTTTTGGGCTTTTTTAGGATGATCCAGTCGGGAAGTAGCTTTCCATATTCTTCCCGTACATGGGGTGTAACGTAAAGAGTTGAATAAATTCGGTTTAACAAATCTAAGTTTCCTATTTTTTCAAGCAGGATAAGACAGCTTGTGTCAGATATTATAACGTCAGGCATTTTCTATGTCTGCTATCAAATCGTCGGTTGATTGACTGAATATTGAAAAACCATATTTTCCAATGATTTCAATAAAGGCTCTTTTGCTCAAACCGGCTAAATCTGCTGCCTGTCCCAATGTCAACTTTTCTCTTTCATAAAGTTCTCCCGCCAGGATCAGTTTTATTTCAGTTTCATTAAAATCTATGGTGTCTGGAAGGTTCAATAATAGAGTCTTCATCATTCAGATATTGATCTTGACGTAAATGTAAGAATTATCGGCCAAAAGCGGCACAGCTAATTGCTGAGACCATCACTGGCCCACTGCATTGACTGTCCCCTGACAGGCCATTGCCATGCCGTTGTTCCTGTCGGTTACCAACCAGCCGGATTAAAGGAAACGCTAAACCGCCACCCAAAGATCGCGATCCAGTACAACTCCCTAATCAAAATAGCGCAACCCACCAAAAGGATCAGCCATGCAAACAAACGCCGCAGTATGTCGGATGGTACGCTGCCGGTGAAACGCACACCGGCGAAAAGTCCAACCATCGACAACCCGCAAATTTTGAGCACAAATAACCAGTCGATGGAGTAGTTGAAAACGTCGCCGGTGAATCCAATGAAGGAGTTTCCGGCGACGATGACCAGTGCCGTGCCAATGGCCATATTCAAAGGGAGGGAGGC
>CBFGTI010000324.1:0-3662 GCA_965651695.1 uncultured Imperialibacter sp.
TTTCTGCCAAAAAAATACATCACTCCCAGCAGGAGCATATTTTTAAAGTAAATACCCTTAGCCACCAGCGTTGCTTCCCCTATCGGGAGCAGAACAAACAAAAAGGCAAGGCTGAGAAAAGCAATAAAAACGTAATCGATAAAAACCAACCTGAAGCTGAATGCAAAAAAATCCCGCTTGTAAAAAATGAACACCAGTAGGGCTACCAATACCATCAACTCTTTGGCATACTGAAATACGTTAACAAGTAGTTCGGAGCGGGTGTGAAGATACACTACGCTTAAAATGGTGGTATAAAAGGGCAGATACAAAATGGTAAAAAGAATGAGATACTCTTCCTTCCCTTTAAAAGCGATTTTGTAGATAGAGAAGAGGATTACCGCTGTGGCCCAAAACAATATGACGAGGAACAGAATCATGACTTCTTTCTCCCGTTTAGCGGCAACAATAAACCGTCTCTAAACCCCCGCAGCGAAGCTTTTAGCTTTTGAAACCGCCGCCGGACGGTAAAGTACACCACATACCCGGCAAGTTTAACTAATTGTGCCAGCAGTATGGTGGGCCAAAACCAAACTCTCGAATGTTGCCTGACGAGGTACAAATGATTTCGCACATTTAAATAATGTGCAAAGGGGCTGATAAAACCCTCCTTGCCTTGTTCTTTGGTTTTTGAAGCTACTCCTGCCTCGTGGTAAATAATTGCCTTTGGCAGGTAAACCAGTCTCTTTCCGGATTTCCGTATCCTGAACGACCACTCAACATCTTCGAAATAAGCAAAATATCGGTCGTTGAGCGGCCCGCATTCTCTTACGGTGGATGCTTTCACCAGAATGCAACAGCCCGTGACCCATTCAACCACCGATGACTGCTCATACTGCCCTCTGTCAACTCTGTTTTCACCCCGAACAACAGGTGTGCCCCATAAACCCCTAAAAAAGCCACCCGCGTTCCATATAACTGCCCGATTGTGGTTATACCGTATTTTTGGTTGTACTGCACCAATACCGGGGTCATTTTCAATTTCAGCTACCAAAACTTTCAAAAAATCCGTTTCTACTTCTGTGTCGTTGTTTAGCAAGCAGATGTACTCATAGTTTTCCTCCAACGCATATGCCATTCCGGTGTTGTTTCCTCCAGTAAACCCGGTGTTTTCCCTGTTTTCAATGAAGACTAGATCGCTAAACTGCTGCTTGATTTTCTGCAGAGAACCGTCTGTCGAAGCGTTGTCCACCAGGATTACAGTGAAGTTGCTGTAATCCAACTTCCTGAGTGACTGAAGGCACTGGACCGTATATTCATACCCGTTCCAGTTGACAAGTATAACGGCAACAGAGGGCTGCAGCATAGTTGTTATTCCTTATCCCGCTTAAAACAGAAAATCGCCCCCAAATGCCCGCCGTGGTCGGTAAATTCCACATTAGTATTGCTGGTGTAGGCCGAAAAAAGCTTAAACACCTTGTCCAGCTGGTAGTGATTCATTTGCATCACGGGCTCGGGCGAAAGCCTGCCTTTGCGCAAAAGAGAATAGAGATAATTGTAAAGGCTATACTGAGTCCTCATGTAGAAATTCCAGTAGGTCAATTTAGGCAACACCTGCCCGTAAGTGAGATGTAGTTGAACAATGCCACCCTTTTTCGCTCTATCACAAAGCTGTTTCAAAAGGCCATATCCGGCTTTGGGCTCTATATGCTGCAAAACTATGTACGAGTTGATGACGTCGAACCTTTCTAATGCCGGAAGCTGAAAGCCATCGTACTGCCAAAACTCGAGGTTTTCCACTCCTAAGGCCGCACTTCTGTTTCTTGCTTCGGTCAGCATACCCTCCGAAATGTCGACTCCCACGGTGGGTGCACCTGTTTTTCGGGCAAACGCCACGGTAAGCCTACCTACACCACATCCAAAATCCAGTGTGCTTTTACCCTTCAGAGTTTCGTTGAAAAGCCTAGACACACGTTGCTCAGTTTCGTCAACAAACAATTCGCCCGATCTGTAAAATTCACGTATCGAAGCTTCACTTAGGTTTTCATTTTTGAACTTCTCATCCGAAAGCACCCCAAAATAAGGATCCTTCTCTCCAAACAACTTCCAGTGACGGTGTGAGCTTAGTTTCATTTAAGAGATGTTATTATTGACCAGCGTTCTCCAAACCGTATCAGTTGGCTGATGTTAGATTGTAAAAACGGAGCGTCAGATTTCTTTCCTTGCCAAGAAGCAACACAAAACTAATTAAAAAATTGGCAGCTTCGGCAATTAAAAGGCCCGTAGCTAACCCCATTCCGCCGTAATAGCTGGCAAGCAGGGTACATGAAACGAGCATGTAAACAGAAAAGGTCCAGGTGGAAGTAAAAAGTGTTTTCTTCTGGTCTGTCACCAGCATCATAATGACGTTGGCGATATTCAGACAAGAGGCCAGGGGAATAAACGACAGTATCCGCAAAACGCTGACCGAATCATTAATAAGGTCGCCAGCCAGAAAGCCGATGGTGTAACTGGCGAGAAAAAACGAGGTTAATGAAATTAAGACCGATACTACCAGAGCGATAAGATACGACTTCCGAAGATAGGTGAGAAAACCTGCTTTATCGTGCTGAAACAACCTGCTTGAATTAGGATAAATGGCCTGTGAAACCAACACCGGGAACATTCGCAGGATCAGACCAACCCGCTCGGCCAGACTATACACTCCAAGGGCTGTGCTTCCTGCAAAAAAGCTCAGCAAAATTACCCCGCTACTTACCGACACGTGGCTGGCCAGAGAAGAAAGAAAAAGAAAGAAATTGGACCGCCACGACCGAAATATGTCGGCGAGGCTTACCCAGCGAAACTGAACGTTCCAACCATGCGACAAATACAACAATAACGCGGCATTGACAACGAGGGAGGAGCTACCCAGTAAAAGATTTACCATGTAGCTATCCGCAGGCTGGCTCACGTAGCGAACCAACAGCAGGAGATACAGAAGCTTGCCAATGATATTGAACACCGAAATCAGCCGCATGCGCTGCAATCCCTGAAAAATCCACAGCGGGTAGATTGCCTCGGCAAATACCATCGGTAGCGAGAATAGCAAGATAAGCGGATATTGCTCAAAGGCACCTGCTACTATTAAGGCGCCCACGGCTACAACAGCAATACCGGATAAAATCGTTTTGCTGAAGATTGTTCGGGAAACAATAAGGGAAATTTCTTCGCTGCCGGTGCTGAGGGCTACTTCGCGCGGACCACTCAGGTTGTATCCGTAGCCGACAACTACATTCAGAAGATAAACAATAGATAATGCAAGGCTGATTAGTCCGAAATTGTCGACGCCCACCGCGCTTACCACCAGGGGAATGGCCACCAGCGAAATCAGCACGTTGGATGCCTGAATAGTAAAAAGGAAAACAAAGTTCTGGATCGACTTGTGTCTGACTAGCTGAAAAATACCTCTAACGCCGTTTAGCATCGAAAAATGCTTATATGTCTTCCGGTTTTAATGCTAACTGCACCATAAACCGGAATGTTAGGTAAGCCAGTATGAGCAGGCCCGCCACGAAACCCCCGATCACCACTCCTTTGTACCACTTCCATTTGTCGCTTTCTATGTAGTTGCTTGGCCTGTCAACAACCTGGATCAGCGGTTGCTTGTTCAGGTGGTTCAGCTTAGCCATTTCGAGGTTTTT
>CBFGTI010000325.1:0-3550 GCA_965651695.1 uncultured Imperialibacter sp.
CGGCATTGGTGCTGCATAGTAACAAACCGGGAGAACCGAAAACAAATGGACGTAAGTAGCCACAATATACTTTTGATAGGGTCGGTACTGCTGCTGGTAAGCATTATAGCCGGCAAAACCTCGTACCGGGTGGGCGTGCCCACGCTCATCCTGTTTCTCGGCATTGGCATGCTGGCCGGCTCGGATGGTTTAGGCGGCATTTACTTCGACAACCCCATCCTGGCACAGTTTATCGGTGTGGTGGCGCTAAACATTATCCTGTTTTCAGGCGGCCTCGATACCCGGTGGGATGCCGTGCGGCCGGTGATGAAACAAGGTATTGCACTTTCCACCCTGGGCGTTTTCCTCACCGCTGGTTGCGTGGGCGTATTCATTACCTGGATTTCGGATTTCAGCCTGGCGGAAGGCCTGCTGCTGGGGTCTATTGTGTCGTCTACCGACGCGGCCGCTGTTTTTTCCATCCTGCGTTCGAAGGGAATTAACCTGAAGGGCAACCTGCGGCCCATTCTTGAGCTGGAAAGCGGAAGCAACGACCCAATGGCCTACTTCCTCACCATCACGCTTACGAGCACTGTGCAGGTTTCGGGCCTCGAACCGATGGCAGCGGTGGGCCAGCTATTGCTGCAAATGATGGTGGGCGGAGCCGGGGGCTTTTTGCTGGGCCGGTTAAGCAAGCTTATCATTAACAGGATCAAACTCGATTTCGAAGGCCTTTATCCCGTGCTGGGCCTCACGTTGTGCTTTATCACGTTTTCTGTTACCGATGTATTTGGCGGCAATGGCTTTCTGGCAGTATATATATGTGCCGTAATGCTGGGCAACACTAATCTCATTCACAAGAGCTCCCTCATCAGGTTCTTCGACGGTTTGGCCTGGCTCATGCAGATTATCCTGTTCCTCACGCTGGGGCTGCTGGTGTTTCCGTCGCAGATATTGCCGGTGGTGGGCATTGGGCTGCCGATAGCCCTGTTTATGATAGTGGTAGCCCGGCCGCTGAGCGTGTTCATAAGCCTCGCTTTCTTTAAAATGGGCTTCCGCTACAAGCTGTTTATTTCGTGGGTAGGGCTGCGGGGTGCGGTACCTATAGTATTTGCCACCTACCCCATGGTGGCGGGGGTGGCAAAGGCCGACCTCATATTTAACATCGTATTCTTTATCACGCTGCTTTCGGTGTCGGTGCAGGGCACCACCATTTCGCTTATGGCCCGGCTGCTGGGTGTGGAGGGCGAGGCCGAAAGCAAAGCAGGGCTCAGTCGCGGGTTTATCGACAACGTGAAGGGCACGTCGTCGGAGATCGCGCTGAAACCGGACAGCGAGGCGGTAGGAAAAAAGATCTACCAGCTGGGCATGCCCGAGTCGGTGCTGGTGGTTATGATAAAGCGCGACAGGAAGTACTTTGTGCCCCGCGGTGCCACCGAGCTGCTGGCCGGCGACTCGCTCTACCTGATAGGCGACGACTTGGCCGGCCTTGAGGAGACGAAGCGGATTTTGGGGTAGTTAGGCTAGTCCATGGTCGATGGTCCATAGTCGATGGCACATTTTTGTTTTAAGAGTCGATAGTCCATGGTCGATGGTCGATAGCACATTTCGTTGGAGAAAGGTTTCTCATGTCAAAACCGGTATTGCAGCGGGCTGGGCCCGTCCACAGACGATTGGCGACAGTAAGAGGTAATCTGTAAGAGGTAAGCGGTGGCTTGGTAAATTGTGATCGGCGATTGCTCATCGGTGTGTAGGACGATACATGACCAAACGATCGGGGCACACGAAAAGCCCCTGACAGCGGCTGTGAATGGTCGACGGCCAGGGTCGATTGTCGACGGCACATGTCGTTTGAAACGGGAGGCGGTGAACCGCCGTGTAGTGGGAACACCCCGCAGGTTCACACATTTAGCGCTGGTTACAGCTAAAATTCTCTTTTATTTCCTTTAGTACCCCTTCAAGGTTGATGAATACCTCTTTGTTTTCAAACCGAACAATCCGGATACCTGCGGCATTTATAAAGGCGGTTCTTTCCCGGTCGTATTCCTGCCCTTCCTCTGTGAAGTGGTGAGCTCCGTCCAACTCCACTCCCAGCTTTTCTGCCGGACAGTAGAAGTCTAAAATAAAATAGCCGACACTATGCTGCCGCCGGAATTTTCGCCCTTCCAATTGGGAACGCTGCAGATGCTTCCAAAGCACAGCCTCAGCCGGTGTTAGGTGGTTTCGTAGTTTCTTGCGCTTCTCTTCAAGAATCTTCAGGTTGTTTAGCTGGTTTTTCATTTTACTTATGCTGTTAGTTATGTTTATGGAACGGAATTCGAACTTGCGACAAAATCCAATTCCGAAGCCGGATCCCACTCCCCTCCTGACAAGGAGGGGTGCCCCGACGCAGTCGGGTCGGGGTGGTTTTTGCCACTCCTCAGAAGCTGGCGAAACCACCCCTCCGTCACACCTGCGGATGGAGAAGAAAAACCCCTCCGTCACACCTGCGGTGTGACACCTCCCCTTGTCAGGGGAGGATAATCCACGGAATAAACATGGCGTTTAGCTATCAGGAAATTTAAAAAATTATTCTGCTTAAATACAAATTAACACGGAAAAGGCATCTTTCAGACATAATTGAAACCAAATAGTGAAGTTTTTAAAAATATTCCTTGGAATTGTAAACAGCAATCAATTATTATTAACCCCTGAAAATTATGCTATATATTTTCACTATTACTACAGCGATTATTGGAAGTACTTATCCGTTCTTGCAATTGCTATAGTTTAATGTTAGTTGAATAAAATCAATCTTTAACTTAAACCATATCAAATGGCTCAACTACTCTTCGACCGGGACTCCCCGGACAAACACTTCAACGCCGCTCGCCGGCATAGTCGGAAGGCAAGACAACAAAAGAAAAACCACCTGGCCGAAAACCTGAAGCCAAGCTTCGAAGCTGCTAAAGCCAAGGCGGACATTGTTTCGGAAAAAAATGAATTGCGGGAAGACGCCTACGACGATCTGTTGATGGCCGACATGGAGCTGGATGACAGCGTAAGAAACGCTTTCGCAGCCGCCCAAACCTACGATCGCAACAGTCCCGCAGATGCGGTTCTCCACATCGTTTTTCCGGATCGCAAATTTGGCGACATTGTAAACGCGCCCATTTCCCAGGAGCCCGATATGGTGGAGCAACTGGCGATCCGCTTTGAAAGTTTGGGCGAAAGCCACTCGCTTTATGCACAGGCAGCAACACTCCGCGAAAAGATCAATGCCAGCCGGGCAGCCATTACCGCTTATGATGACGCCATCCGCAGCGTGAAGCTAGCCGAAGCAGATCTGGAAATTGCCTTGGGAACCCTGAGAAGGCAGTACGAAAAAAACTACCTCGATGCACGGAGCGAGTATGGCAAGATGCTGGCCGAGCGGCTGTTCCCCAAGCTCTACAAAACTTCGCCAGCTATGGTGGTCAACGCTGCGTAAGCACATCGCCATTCAAAATTTTTCTTGAACCAACAACAAAGCCTCAAAACACCTCGATAAGTTTCTTGAACCGCTTTCAAAGCTCCGAAAGTGGTTCGAGAT
>CBFGTI010000326.1:0-3545 GCA_965651695.1 uncultured Imperialibacter sp.
TAGTAGTAGTGGATCAGCTTGTAGTCTTTGGTTACCACCGCGTAGTGGCGCTTCACCATGTGCACCGCCGGGTACTCATAGTAGTGGTAGTACACGGCATCGCGGGTCCACTGGTCGGTGTTGCCGGTTAGCAGCGGCATCAGGCTTTCGCCCTGCATGTCGGCGGGGGCGGCTATGCCCGCAGCTTCCAAAAAGGTTTGGGCGAAATCGAGGTTTTGCACCATCTCGTCGGACCGCGTGCCCGGCTTGATGCGCTCCGGCCAGGAGATAAGCAGCGGCGTTTTAAACGATTCGTCGTAAATAAACCGCTTGTCGAACCAGCCATGCTCGCCCAGGTAAAAGCCCTGGTCGGAAGTGTACACGATAATGGTGTTTTCCATCAGGTTGTTTTGCTCCAGGTAGTCGAGCACCCGGCCCACACCCTCGTCTACCGACGCTATGCTGCCGAGGTAGTCCTGCATATAGCGCTGGTAGCGCCACTTCATCAGGTCTTCGCGGCTCATGCTGGCATAGTTCTTTTTCAGCTCCTCGTTAATGGGGTCGTAGTATTTGTCCCAGGCAGCCCTTTGCTCCGGGTTCATGCGGCCCACCTGCGAGGTGTAGGCAAATTTGTCCCACACGGCTGTTGGCTTTATGCCCAGCTCGTCCATTACCTCGGGTTTAATTTTGGAGTCGCCGGCCCAGTTCATATGCTCCAGCAGGTTCATTTCGGCTTCGCCGGCGGCACTGGTGCGGCCCGAGTAGTCGTCGAAAAGGGTGGCAGGCTCGGGGAAGGTGCGGGTGGTGTACTCGGCCAGGTGGCGTTCGGCCATCAGCCACTCGCGGTGCGGGGCTTTGTGCAGGTACATCAGCAGAAAGGGCTGGTCGGCCTTCCGCTCGTTTTGCAGCCAGTCGAGCGTCATGTCAGTGGTGATGTCGGTTACATAGCCTGGCACCTGAATGTTGCCCTCGTTTTTGGTGATGAAGTCGGGGTTGTAGTAGTGGCCCTGGCCTGGCAGTATCTTGAACTGGTCGAAGCCTTTGGGATTGTTGCCAAAGTGCAGCTTGCCAAACATGGCGGTTTGGTAGCCATTGTTTTGCAGTATCTGCGGAAAGGTGACGTTGGTGGTATCGAAGGGAAAGAAGTTGTCGATTTTGCCATTGATGTGCGAGTGCTTGCCGGTGAGGATAACGGCCCGGCTGGGCGCACAGATGGAGTTGGTAACGGTGGCATTGGTGAACAGCATGCCCATTTTGGCTATTCGGTCGATGTTGGGTGTGCGGATGAGACTGCTATCGTAGGCCGAAATGGCCTGGTAGGCATGGTCGTCAGCCATAATGAAGACGATGTTGGGGCGCTTAGCCTGGCTGCTTTCGGTAGCGGGCTGGCAGGAGAATACGGACAGGGCCAGCACGGCAATGGCTAGTAGTGGGATGAAACGGTTCATGGGCAGATTCACGGTTTAGCTGTGTTTATCAATGGCGTTTGGTTAGGCTGGATAGTCCCTCTCCGGGAAACTCAAGCAAGGATCATTGACCACTAACCGAACGATATTGATATTTTCACAGGTAATATAGGAATTATTGCTGGCGGGTGGTAGCGGGGATTGGAGGAGTGGTGGGCTAAAATCTTTTGGCAATCGCCTGCAAGGAAACTCGAAGGACTGGTATATAGGAAACAAGGATATACATCCTTTTATCTGCAGTACGACATGCCCCCGCTAACATGTCGCACAGCGGGGGCCTAACGTGAGCTTCATCCTTTATTATTTGGGTCAAATTCCACCATCCATTCAATCCCATATTTGTCTCTGAACATTCCAAAAAATAAATCCCCGGGGCTGTCGCCAGGAGGCACTTCTACATTTCCGCCTGCCGAAAGTCCGCTAAATAATTTGTGGGCCTCTTCACGACTTTCCGCACTTACAAATATCTTAGACCTGTTTTCGTTTTCATTGGTCTGTCCCATACTTTCCGGAACATCATTGGCCATTAAAAAACTTTCGCCAATGGGTAAGGCAATATGCATTATCTTATTTGCTTCGTTTTCCGCTACCGGATATTCAGCACTTGCTATGTCTTTAAAGCGGATAATCTTTGCGAACTCTCCGCCAAAAATTGATTTGTAAAAGGTAAATGCTTCTTCGGCATTTCCGTTGAAGTTAATGTGAGGGCTGATGACTGCCATAATTTTATATTTTAGGTCAAATGTACCAGCCTGTGATAAAATGACCACGGTATAAATGCGTCAAAAAAGGAGGTTGATTGCGTCAGGAGTGTGCCCGGCATGGGAACAAAGGGCGAAAGGGACGACGTATGCCACCTGACCCACCATGTGGCAGGCGGGACGGAAGCTCACAACTAGCGGTCCTGCACGGTGATAGTGAGCTTCGTAACGATCACATCCCTGTTCGGGCTTTCGCCGTCAGAGCCACGGGCGGAGCGCAGCTCCACATAGTCGGAACCGGTATAGGAGGAGTCGGCCAGGTAAAGGTAAATGTACTCACCCAAATTTGGGTCAGTTGTCATATCGCTTAGTCGGGCGTGTTTTGGCTGCTTTTCTATAGTGGCACCCTCCTCGTCGCCAAAAAAGCCCAGGCTGTATTCCAGGGTGTCGGTGTTGGAAATTGTGACGCTGTCGAATTCCTTCTCCACCTTGGTACAGCCAGCGGCGATGAGTAGCAAGAGTGCGGCCAGGGGAAGAATGCGATTGCGATGGCTCATTTTTTCGATTTGAGTTTAATGTTGCGGGTGGTTGCGGGGTTTATTTGATGCGAGCCGAAGGCACCAGCTGGTTAAAATTCCTGACAAGACTTTCTTATTGTTCATTTTTCGTTCAGAAGATTATGTGTTCCCATCATCCTTTGCAAATAACTAAATAAGCCGATTGGGCTTAGCGCCTGTTATCCACTTTCATTTCGAATTCCAGGTTCAGGTCTTCTAAGTTCCGTGAAAACTCGTTAGCCTGGTAGTTCTCGACTTCATATATAATTGGCTGTCCATCCAGCATTGAGTCAAGAAGTTCTTTGGCTGGCTTGAGTGTTACCGACGGATTGAATTCTGTTAGAAGTTTGACCAAGGAGACACGATTCTGATGCTTTTTCTTGAAATGTTTTATTTCAAATGTCTTCTTAAAGTTCAGGGATATTACCTCACATTCAGCAATTGGTTTTCCTTCGTTAAATGTTCCCTGCGTTCCAACAGTTAATCGTTCACGGTGATAAGCAAAGTATTCTGGGTTGAGAATCCACATATTCGCAAATCCTTCCTTGTTTATTGGAATTTCAGAGTTCAGAAGTTCACCACGACTATCCTCAAATTCAGGGTAGATCATAAAAAGATGTCCAACTGGATGGTCAGGATACCAGAAGTCCCACCAAATTCCTTGAAAAGCAGGAGTGTATCTTCCACCTTCTTCCGCATTAAACAGTCGGTACTTAACTCGAAAGTCATGTTCTCGTCCGAATACTTCTATGTAAGGTTTGTGTGGCAAGTTGCAGATATTGTGGATAACGGTTTGCATATGGCTTGTGGCGGTTTCGGAGCACTTTTCTGTCCGCTGAAAC
>CBFGTI010000327.1:0-3522 GCA_965651695.1 uncultured Imperialibacter sp.
ATGGCTTTGTAATAGGTGCGGCTGTAGAAATGAAGCGCGGCATCCGGATTAATGTTGTTAGCCCTGGCTTGGTAGACGACTCCAAAGAATCGCTCGGCGGGGCGTTCCCCGGCCACACCACGGTAGCAATGCAGAGAGTAATTGACGGTTACCTGAAAAGTATTGAAGGAGTGATTACCGGTCGAATTATCAAGATTTACTGAAAAATCTGCAGACTGATCGACAACAAGCAAGCAGCCGCCGACTCAACTTGAGTTTAAACAGGTGCGTGTGGGTTTCCCACTAAATACCGTGCATTGTTGGGGTCACTCCTTTTTGATGCGAAATAACTTTCTCTTTTATCGCCTTCCGACGATGGGTTGTAAACGCCATAAAGGATGGCCCGCTTTTTTTGAGAATTGTTTGCGGCTGACCTGTGAGGGAGCCTTTCAGTAAAAAACAGTACGTCTCCGCTCACCGTGGGAAGGGGCAGCCAGGTTAGCTGATTCTCAATGTCATCTTTGATTTTGGAAAAGGACGGACGGGTTGGGTCGGGCCGTTCCATTTCCAGAATCCGGTCGTTATCGAGAGCCCAGCCAGGCACAACCTCAAGGCAGCCATTTTCTCTGGTGGCATCATCGATACTCACAAGGATCGAAACATACGGCACCGCCGACACGTCGAAAGAGGCCTTTCCACCCTGCTCGTATGCTACACCATCCTGGTGGGCGCTGTGCGGCCCTCCGCCGGGAAACTTAAAATTGACCCGGTCTTTATACAAAACAGCTTCCTCTCCCATCAATTCTGACACAACGTCAAGGGTCGCTTTGCCATTCAGTATCTCATTTGCGAGGGCATGGTAGGGCGCTATATTTTCTCTTCGCGAAAGTACCGACTTGCATTCGGCTTCATAAAAAGTCAGCCATTTATCGCTGCTCTCTGGCCACAGTGCCATTTCCTCGGCCAGTTGCTGCATATCGGCAGTAAGGTGAGCGAAAAAGCCTGGTAAAAAAAGGTAGGAGTTTCTGTTCCAGCTCTCTTGCTGGGCGGCAGATAGTATTGGTTCCATCGACTTGCCTTATCAAAAACCGAAATTTACTTCTTTCCATGACATCTATCTCCAGTTCCGTTTCAATTTTCTCATGGCGGAAGATTATTTGCCCCAAAAGGACAGTCTCTTTTAAAAAAAATCCTAGTTTCGCAAACTCATATCGCTTTTTACCCAAAGGGTTAAATAAGGTATCTGATGATTTTTCTTCCGGGGTCCGGATTTAAGTTAAATAGTAGAAGAATAGATGATTAATGTAGTAATTGCTGGTGTAGGTAATTGTTCTTCATCGTTGGTACAGGGCATCCATTATTACACAGCCAACGTTAACGCCGGGGGCCTGGTACGACACAGCATAAACGAATACAAAATTGCCGATGTGCGGGTGGTAGGGGCGATCGATGTAGACGGTCGCAAAGTGGGGAAAGACATTTCGGAAGCCATTTTTACTACACCCAATTGTGCTAAAAAATTTGCGGATGTGCCCCACTACGGTGTGCCGGTGGTGAAAGGCCGTGTGCTCGACGGCGTGGCGGGCCACATGAAAGACAGCTTTGTTGTAGACAATACACAGCCGGAAGAAAACATCGCAGAATATCTTCGGCGAGTGCAGGCCGACTTTCTTGTCTGCTACCTGCCGGTGGGGAGCGACCAGGCGGCAAAATTTTATGCAGAAGAAGCACTAAAGGCAGGCGTGGGCTTCATCAACGCCATCCCCGTTTTTATTTGCTCTACGCCGGAATGGAGCGACAGATTTAAAAAAGCGGGCATTCCCTGCGCCGGCGACGACATCAAGTCTCAGTTTGGCGCCACGTACCTGCACCGGATACTGGTAGAAAACCTGCTGTTGAGAGGTTTTAGCATAGACAACATGTACCAGCTGAACGTAGGTGGCAATACCGACTTCCTTAATATGACCGACGAAGGCCGCCTTACCAGCAAAAGGATTTCGAAAACCAACGCTGTCACTTCACTCTTCAACTCACAGAAGCCGAAGGTGAGAATCGGACCCAGCGACTACGTTCCGCACCTGCAAGACTCAAAGATCTGCTACATCAACGTAAACGGCAAGCAGTTTGGCGATGTAAACTACGAGCTGGAGCTTAAGCTAAAAGTAGAAGACAGCCCCAATAGTGCCGGTGTGATGCTCGACGTGATCCGGATGATGAAGGTGGCCAAAGACAAAGGCCTGAGCGGCAACATTGCAGAAGTGTCGGCTTTCGGCTTCAAAACTCCGATGAATCAGTTTCCTGAGACAGAGATCCCGGCCAAGATCGACGCTTTCCTGAGCAGGTAACTATTCAGGCTCAGAGGCTAGCCGCTCCAGGGTGTTCTGCAAATCTTCGCGGGTGTCAATATCGCTCCAGAAGTGGCCGGTAAGGTCAATTATGCCGGCTTGCTTCAGCTGAACAAGTGTACTTACCATGTTGGAAATGGATATTTTGCCTGCCTTGATGCTTTGTTCGAGGTAATCTACCACACCGTTTTCGGCAAGGAAGAGGCCCGTGTCGTAGAAATTGTACTCGGCGATGCCCTTGCCAATCGAAACAATGCTTCCGTCTTCCACCAGCACCCTCGTCACGTCGTCGAGGTCGATATGCGCGTTGTGACTGCCCGGTTTATCGACCGCTAGTCTTAAAAGCCTCCCGGAATGCTCCGCCCCCAGGGCCACCGCTTTTTCAAGAAAGGTGTTGCTAAAGAAATGGTCTGCCATGGTGAAGAAAAACCTGGCGGCATTGCTTTTCGCTATCCATTCCCTGGCAGCATACAGTGAGTAGCCATTTTCGAGCTCCCAAGAGGGGTTGAGAACCACCTCAATGCTTACCTTGTGCCTGTGTCTTACTGTTTCAACAAACTGCGTAATCATCTCGCCCCGGTAGCCTACCACTACTGCTATGTGTTTCACGCCAACTGATGCAAACAGCTCAAAATGCCGCTCCAGCAGGCTTTTGTCTTCCACCGTTATGAGAGATTTTGGAATTCCTTTGTCGAGGCGGGAGTTTCGACCGGCGGCAAGTATAACGCAATGTTCGACCATGAAATAAAACCGACTACCTGTTTGGCTGCAAACTTAAGGTATTCAACATTAGAAATAGCTGTCGGTCACGTTGCTTCTGCACATTATTGACAATTAACATCGGGATTATCCCCGCTATGCAAAACAGAAGATAGATGTCGAATCGGCCAAGCAGGCACAGCACCATTATCAGCGTACGGTGTGTGTTGGTGCCGCATATTAACGCCCACCACGTCAATAGCGGCTTGTTGAGTTGGCGGTAGGCAGCGACAAACTGGGCTGATATTCCCGGCGAGTAAGCGTATTGTGCAAACGTCTGCCGCATTTCCCGGGTGCGAGTGCTTAGGCGAAATTGCCTTTGGGTGTAGTCGACATACGAATGGAAGATCATCTTCTGCAACCAGGTATCCCGCTTCATGGTCTGTCTTAGCTCCTCAGGATACGGTATACGGGCGCTTTTAAACGGGCCCGCAAAAAA
>CBFGTI010000328.1:0-3513 GCA_965651695.1 uncultured Imperialibacter sp.
AAGGTTCAAAATTTTAAACCCGAAGCAGCAAACGATCTGCGTTAATGCTGGCGCTCTGCAGCGCTGGTAGAAATTTCAAAAGGCAAAAGACAAATTGCAAATAAGCTCCAAAGGCCAAGGTTCAAACTTCAACCCAGTGACCGAAGTAGCCTGCAAGACTAAATTGGAGTTAAGAGTGAAAGCTAGCGGTACGAGTCACCCCGTAGGACGATCTTTACCGCTTTGAGAGACTGCCGCGGATTGAACAAGCATCCCGACTGCGGCATCGGATAAGATCCCGTCCCACCTCGGCTCCTTCGGGATGACCATAACCGGGGCAGTATGCATGGCCCCGGCCTGGTTCCCGTCTCTTCATCCCGTTCTATTCGTTTCGTAGCGACTTTACCGGGTTTGTTAATGCCGCCCTCCTGGCCTGCTCGCTTACTATAGCAAGTGCAAACAGCAAGGCCACTACTCCCGCCAGCGGAAATATCCACCAGTCGATGCCGATACGCAGGGTGTACCTGTCGAGGTAATTGTCGAGCAGGTAGTATGCCAGCGGTGCTGCCAGGGCAAATGCCACCAGCACCAGTTTAGTAAAGTCTTTAGACACCAGCGCTACCAGGCTCACCACCGAAGCTCCCAGCACTTTTCTGATGCCGATCTCTTTGATTCGCTGCTGCGCTGTATACGATGCCAGCCCAAACAAGCCCAGACCCGTAATAAATACCGCCAGCAGCGAAAAAAGCGTGGCCAGCTTGCGGGTCATTTCAATGGTGGTAAACTTCTTCTGAAATTCTACATCGGCAAATACATATTCAAAAGGATAGGCAGGCACATTTCTTTCGAACACCTCTCCTACCACGGCCAGCGAGCCCGGCAGATCGTCGGTTGCTTTCAGCCGCACGGTAATGGCGCTCACCCAATCGGGATCCATTATCATAAACATCGGCTTCACCGGCTCATAGGGCGAGCCCATCAGCACGTTATCTACCACGCCAATCAGCCGGCGCTTGCCTCCCCAGAGGTCCAGCGAGGTGCCGATGGGATCTTCCAGGCCCATGAGGTCGAGGGCAGCTTTGTTGATCACTATAGAGGCGGTGTCGGTAGTAAACTCCTTCGAAAAATCGCGGCCCATCAGCACCTTAATGCCCATTGTTTTGGCGTAATCGTATTCGGTAGCGATGGTGGTAAAAATTACCCTCTGGCTTTCGGGTTTGCCCGGCCAGCCCAGAAAGTTGTTGGAATTGATGTCGGTAATGGCGCTATTGCTGCGGGTTACCGCTTCCACCACGCCCGAAGCAAGCAACTCCAGCTTGATCACGTCAAATTTCTTCGCGTATTCCTCATTGTTTTCTATGGTAATCAGGTTCTCCTGCTCATAGCCGAGCTCACGCCCCTTTACCATCTCTATCTGCTTAAATATCACCACGGTGCTGATCATCAGCAAAATGGAGAACCCAAACTGCAGCACCACCAGCACCTTGCGGGGAGCAGTGGCGCCTTTGCCCACGTTAATGGTGCCTTTCAGCGTTTTTACAGGATTAAAAGAGCTCAGGTACAGTGCGGGGTAGCTTCCGGAGATAACCCCGGTAAGCAAAATAATAGCTGCCGAGTACAGCCAAAATTCAGGCGCATAAAAATTAATCGAAAGCTGCTTGCTCACGAGGTCGTTGTAGGCAGGCAATGCCAGCAGGGCCAGCAAAATAGCCAACACATAGGCGATGAAAGAAATAATGACCGACTCGCCAATAAACTGGAAAATTAGCTGCCAGCGGTCGGATCCCAGGCTTTTTCTGATGCCTACCTCCCGGGCTCTGCGCTCCGACCGGGCGGTGGAGAGGTTCATAAAATTGATGCAGGCGATAACGAGTATGAAGATGGCAATAATGGTGAAAAGCTGCACGTAGTCGCTCATGCCGCCGGTAGCCACGCCATCTTTAAAGTTGGAATGCAGCCGCCATCTTAGCAGCGGATGCAGAAAAAACTCGGCAGGCCAGGCGTTTTCTCCATGCTCGGCCAGCATGTTCTTAATTCCGCCCACCACTTCGGCCTCCTTTCCCTCGTCGGCCAGCTCTACAAACACCTGGAAGGAATAGTTGCCCCAATTGGTTTTGTTGCGAACCACCCATTCGTTTATCTGCTCCCTGTGTTTCCACGGCATCAGGTACTCAAATTTGAAAGATGAATTTTGGGGTATGTCTTTCAACACGCCGGTCACCTTCAGCGAGCTCTTGTTGTCAACTTTTACTATTTGCCCGATGGGGTCGGCGTTGCCAAAAAGGCTGTTTGCCAGCGACTCGGTAATGACGATAGAAAGCGGATCGTCGAGCACCTCGCTGGCTTCTCCCTTCACCAGCGGAAACTGGAACATGTCCAAAAACTCTTCGCTTACCCAGTAGCCATCCTGCGTAATGCGGGTTTCGCCAACGGTGAGCAGGTGCTCGCCTCCCCAATCGGTAACTACGGAGTTCACAATGCCGCTGTGGGCAGTTTTCATGGCCTCATAGGTGGGCAGGGGCACGGAGTTCCACGAGTTGATTTTGCCGTCGAACTCAGCGTTTACCCATACCTGGTGCAGCCGGGTGGCTTTGGGGTGAAAGGCATCGAAAGACGTTTCGTCGGTTACCCACAGCAGGATGAGAATGCTGCACGCAATGCCCACCGACAGGCCCGAAATATTGATGATGGAATAGAGCCGGTTGCGGCCCAGGTTGCGGAAGGTAACAACGAAGAAGTTCTTAAGCATAGTAGTGAGTTTTTGAATCTTTGGGAATTAGCTAACGCAACAATGACCGCCAGCCGGAAAAAGGGTTGCACGGCGAGCCGGATTTTATGTTACGCTGGTAAATACTGCTGTTTGAGCCAAAGGTTACGGGAGTGGTGAAAATTTTGAAGCTGGAGGTTGGAAGCTGGTGAGAACGACTTACAACTTAAAACTGAAAACTACAAACTAAATCAAATCCCCAGCTTCGTGGCGAGGTTCATAAGCTCTGCTGAGTTTTTTACTTTGAGTTTTTCGATGATGTTGCGGCGGTGGGTTTGCACGGTGTATACTGAAAGAAACAGCTTATCGGCAATCTCCTGGTTGGTAAGCCCCTGCTGCAGCAGGTGGATGATCTCCACCTCCCTTTTCGAAAGCTTGTTCCCGCAACGGAATCCCGGTAGCGGGATTTTCCAAATCCCCACGATGCGGCGGATCGGAGGCAGGATAGGGCTATCACCCTGGCCGGGCGCCCCTATCCTGCAGCTACTTCACCCGATTGGGGATACCCTATCGGGGCTCTGCCCTCTGCAATTGAATTACATCCTGCATACCACAGACATTTCTACCCCCTGCGACAAACATTCCAAAGCATCCCTATCGTCCTCGTTTGCAACGGGGATGTATGAGACTCCGTCCGGGCTGGCGATTGTATCGCCGTAACGGATTTCCTTTCTTGCGCTCATCAGGATAGGGCTCTACCCTAGCCGGGCGCCCCTATCCTGCAGCTACTTCACCCGATTGGGGATACCCTATCGGGGCTCTGCCCT
>CBFGTI010000329.1:0-3479 GCA_965651695.1 uncultured Imperialibacter sp.
GGCGACGAGGCCGTGGTGATAATGACGGATGAAGATCTCGACAAACTCGACTACTCACGCCCCATTACCTTGTTTAGCCAAACCACTAAGTCGACCAAAGGTTTTTACCACATGAAGGCCGAAATAGAGGAGCGCATTAAACAGCACAAAGGAGAAGTTGCACTCGAAGATTTTGATGCCAACGACAGCATATGCCGGCAGGTGTCTAACAGGGAACCTCAAATGCAGCGGTTTGCTACCGAGCAGGATGTAGTGCTATTTGTAGCGGGGAAGAAGAGCTCCAACGGCAGGGCGTTATACGAGGTTTGCCTCGCTACCAACCCAAGAAGCTACTTTATTGAGAACGAATCCGAGATAGATACCGGTTGGTTCAGGAGCACCGACAAGGTAGGTATTTGCGGTGCCACTTCTACCCCCATGTGGCTGATGGAGCGGGTAGCCGCTTTTGTGCAGGAAAGCACCACACCCCAACCGGCTGTATAAAGGTAAATTCCAGTTATACCGGTGAGAATCAATATTATAAAAAAGCTCGGTACTAATAATTAAGCTTACCTTTTAGTTGATCGAAATTTTATTAATTTTGCGACGTTTTAAAGGATTTTGATCTATTCATCCATAGAAAATGTCTCAATTCATAAAGCTCAAAAAAGGGTTTAATATTAATCTTGCAGGCAAGGCCGGGGAAAAATTCGGGGAAATAGAACAACCTGAAACTTTTGCAGTAAAACCAACTGACTTTCAAAACCTCACTCGCCCTAAACTTTTAGTTGAAGAAGGTGCGACCGTTAAAGCCGGCACACCGCTTTTTTACGACAAACTACAAGCCAGGGTTTTGTACACGGCGCCGGTGAGTGGCGAGGTGGTGGAAGTAAAGCGGGGAGACAAAAGAAAGCTGCTGGAGGTAAAGATTCTGGCGGATAAAAAAATTGACTACGAGCCTTTCGCAAAGCACACCAGTTCCGACATCAGCAACATGGGGCGTGAAGCCGCCACAGAAACGATGGTTAAGAGCGGCGTGTGGCCCAACATTATCCAACGCCCCTACGGTAACGTAGCCGACCCTGAAGTTACTCCCAAAGCTATTTACATCTCAGCTTTCGATACCAACCCCCTGGCACCAAAAGCCAGTTTGCTCTTCAAGGGCCAGGACCAGTATTTTCAGGCAGGTATCGACGTGCTCAGAAAATTCACTACCGGCACCATACATGTAAATGTGAATGCCGATGAAGAAGTAGCCCCGATGTTTGCCCATGTAAAGGGAGCCCAGGTGAATAAATTCTCGGGCCCCCATCCGGCAGGCAACGTTGGCGTGCAGATTCATCACCTCAATCCTATCAACAAGGGCGATATCGTGTGGACGGTTTCTCCTTATGGCGTGATACAAATCGGCAAACTTTTTTTAGAAGGCATCTACGACGCGTCGAAAATAATAGCTGTTGCAGGGTCCGAAGTTGTTAACCCCCAGTATTTTAAAACCTACACAGGAGCTAATGTTTCCAAATTTTTGGAGGCAAACCTCAAATCGCAGCACGTAAGGGTAATTTCCGGCAATGTGCTAACCGGCGAGGCGGTGGGCAAGGAGGGTTACCTTGGTTTCTATCACAACCTTATTACAGTAATACCCGAGGGCGATAAAGAGGAGTTCCTCGGATGGATCCTTCCAACGTTCAACAAGCTTAGCTTCCACAGGGCATTCGGCCTTTTTTCTAACATGAAGAAGGAGTTTGTGCTCGATACCAACACCCATGGCGAGCAGCGGGCGTTTGTGCAAACAGGCAAGCTGGAGCAAGTGCTGCCCATGGATATTTATGTTACCTACCTTATGAAGGCCATACTGGCAGAGGATTTCGACGAAATGGAGGCGCTGGGTATTTATGAGCTTTTGGAAGAGGACCTCGCCCTGTGTGAGTTTGTAGATGTATCCAAAAATGACCTTCAGAAAACATTGAGACAGGGACTCGATCTAATTCAATATAGTTAATCGCTTTATGAAGTTCTTACAAGATCAATTTGATAAGTTAAAGCCCTATGTAGAGAAAGGTGGGAAATTCGAAAAGTTCCATACACTCTACGAAGGCCACCGAACGATTCTGTTTGCCCCGGACCTAACCACTGGCAAAAAAGGTGTGCAGGTGCGTGATGCCGCCGACCTGAAACGGATGATGTTCACCGTGGTTATCGCCATGATCCCTTGTCTGCTTTTCGGTATCTGGAATGTGGGGCATCAGCACTTCTTAGCCACCGGCGTAGATGCAGCCCTTGGCGAAAAGCTATGGATAGGAGCGCTTCAGGTTATTCCTATCGTAATCGTTTCTTACGCAGTAGGCCTGGGCATAGAATTTACTTTTTGCGTGATCAGAAACCACCCGGTGAGCGAAGGGTTTCTGGTGACAGGTTTGCTTATTCCGCTGGTTTTGCCTCCGGCTATTCCACTCTGGCAGGTAGCCCTTGCTACGGCGTTTGCAGTAGTTATAGGCAAAGAAGCATTTGGCGGCACAGGCATGAACGTATTGAACGTGGCCCTGGTGGCCAGAGCATTCCTTTACTTCGCCTATCCTACTGATATTTCGGGGGAGGTTTGGACATACCTCGGCGACAAAACCCCGGTAGCAGGCTATTCCGGCGCTACTCCGCTTGCAGTTGCAGGTGGCACTGTGGGGAACCCCGACGCCGCCCCTGTAGTTGAACAATTGAACAGTTCGTGGTCGGCAGGTTTGTACGACTTCTGGAATATGTTTATGGGTATCATGCCCGGGTCAATTGGAGAAACCTCTACTTTGATGTGCCTCATTGGTGCAGCTATCCTCGTATTTACCGGCGTAGGAAGCTGGAAGATCATTGTGGCAGTATTTGGAGGCGCCTATTTTATGGGCTTTATCTTTAATTTGATCGGCCTTAATGAATTTATGCTAATGCCCGCGCACTACCATTGGGTAATGGGTGGATTGGCTTTTGGTGCTGTATACATGGCTACCGATCCTGTTACAGCGTCGCAAACAGAAACAGGAAAATGGATTTACGGTTTCCTCATTGGTCTGCTTACCGTGCTGGTAAGGGTATTTAACCCCGCCTATCCTGAGGGGATTATGCTTGCAATACTATTAATGAACGTATTTGCTCCACTTATCGACTACTACGTGGTGGGTGCAAACAAAAAACGGAGGCTACAACGTGCGACAGTCTAACGCTTACATCTTATTTTTCTCTGCCATACTCACCATAGTATGTGGAGGCCTATTGTCATTGGCAGCAGTGGGATTGAAGCCCGCTCAGACAAAGCAAGTGGAGTTGGATACCAAGAAGAAGATTCTGGGTGCAGTAATGGACATTTCTAACCTTAAAACAGGCGAGGAAGTGCTGGCGCTTTACGAAAAGCGGTTTACGTCTGTTGTGGTAGATATAAATGGCGAGCCTGTACAAAAGGATGCAAAGGGTAACCCGCTGGTGGCTGAGATGATCGACATCCAGAAAAATCACAA
>CBFGTI010000330.1:0-3443 GCA_965651695.1 uncultured Imperialibacter sp.
GCATTTTTTCGGGCTTCATCTGCTGCGGCCTTTTCAGTCTCGGCTTGCTGCTGCGCCAGCCTTGCTTCCTCCGCACTTTTATTGGCCTGCTCCTGCGCATCTTCGGCTTGTTTTTGTCGTTGTTGCGCAAGTAATGCCTGCTCGGTGGCTCTCTCCGCTTGAAGCTTTGCATCCCGCTGGGCTGCTTCCGCGATCCGAAGGTTTTCTTTGGCATTCTCCGCTTCTCTATCGGCTCGCGCCGCATTTGCAGAAGCAATTTCTTGTTGCGCCTCAGCATTCTTTTGGGCTTCTTTGGCTAATTCCGTCTGGTATTCTGCCTGCACTTTTTGCTTTTCCGCCTCCGCGGCCTGTATCTGGGCCAAAATCACCAGGAATATACAAACCAAAGCAGCTGCACCCAGCACAATGGCGAAAATCCTCGACCGTTTGATCTGCCGCTTTTGCAGCAGCTCCTTGTTGCGCTGCTCGGTTTCATGCGCCTTTTTACTGGTTTCGAGGAACACGATGGTGCGCTCGAAGGCGGTGTTGTAGCGCTGCCCCCATACAAGCGTAGGCCGGTTCTCTTCCCGCCAGTTGAGTGCCAACTGCAGATCGGGCATTTTCCAAAGCCCCGCCCTGCCCTGCTGGTAGCGTTCAGCAGATTCCGACAGCTTCATATACATTTCCGCAGCCTTGCTTTCCTCATCCAGCCAGGTTTTCAGCCTGATCCAGATGCGCATTAAGCTTTCGTGCGAAATGTCCACCACCGTATCCGACTCCAGTTGCTTGCCATAAGGAGGCATCAGCAACGAACGGCCCGGCTCACGGAATTTATCCACCACCCGGATCACCTCGTCTTCGGTAACCCCGGCAATGGAGGCAATAACACTTAGTTTGGTAGGGCGCCTGATACCCTGGTTTTCTGAGCCCCTTTCGGTGAGGGCCTTAAACATGGTTTCGCAAATCTGCTTCTCCCGCTTGTTCAGCAGGTCATAGGCTTCGTTGGCGTGCTGCGAAAGGGCCTCACGCAGCGTACCAATGGCATTGTAATGCCGGATGTCCATGGACTCATCTTCGCGGTGATTGTCCACCCAATAGGCCCAGGTCCGCATCAGCGAGTGCTGTAAAATCGGCAGCTGGTCGGGATTATCGCCCACGTCGTTCAGCAGCTGCTGCACCAGGCGGGGTGCTATCTGGCCACCACCCACCGCCACAGGCCCTTCAATAGCCAGGCGCTTCTGGTCGCGGGTCATCTGCGGAATGAGGTAGTGGCTATCGTTGATCATCTGCGTGAGTTCCGGGAAAACCGCACACTCACCGATGAAGTCGGACCGCATGGTGATGGTCACGTAAATAGGCTCGTCGAACTGGTGTACGGCCTCCATCAGCAGGTTTACGAATGCGGAGGATTCGTCGAGGCTGGAATTAAGGCTTTCGGTTTTCTTGTAGCGGAAGAGTTCTTCAAACTGGTCAACAAGGATAAGGATGTTTTCGTCATCCGACGTCTTTAGCTGTTTCACGGCTTCTACCAGGCCCAGTGAACTGCTGCGCAGGACGGTGGCTGTTATGGTTTTGCGGATCAGGCGCTCTTCTTCGTCTAAGCCGGAGAAGTCGTCGTCTTTACCCACCAGCGATTCCGCCAGGTTATCTATAGGGCCTCCGCCCGGCCGCAGCACTACAATTTTCCAGTTGGAGCCCGCCTGCGTCATAAAGCCACCATAGAGGGTGGGAATCAACCCGCAATACATCAACGACGACTTACCACTACCCGAAGCACCCAGCACGGCAGCAAAGCGGTTTTCCGCCAGTTTTACCAGCACCTCGTCGCTCTGGCCCTCACGGCCAAAAAACAAATGGGCTTCATCCACACCAAAAGGCCGCAACCCGGGAAACGGGTTGAAGAAGGTGTTGGCTGCACCGCCGCTGATGCCGGTTTGTACGGTTCCCCGGCTATCGGGCCGCTCGGGCATTTCGTTTGAGTAATTGGTAGTGCTCATAATTCCAAGTTAATGGTTATCGGCTAATGGTTACCGGTCAATAATTTTATAGTCTTGGCCGACCCGTTACCAGGTCTGCCTGTTATTTATATTTCAATTCACCTCTCCAGTTAACAATTAACTACTTACCGTTAACCCTTCGAGGGGGAGAGGCTTCGTAGTATCATTTCGTTCAATTTACCTCCCCCTGACCCCCTCAGAGAGGGGGATAGGCTTCGGAATTGGCATTTCGTTTTGCCTCCCCCCGACCGTTCCACGTCGGCCCCTCGGAGAGGGGGAGAGGCTTCGTAGTATCATTTCGTCTGATCCGTTTAACTTTTAACCTTTAACAGTTAACTATTAACCCTTAACCGTTAACTTCTCCAGAAAAGGTTTCAGCACTTCGGCTTTAAACTCACCATTGCCTCGCAGCATCATGGTGGTTTCATTGTCGAAGCTAAATTTCTTCAACTCGCCATTGTTGGCAAGGTATACCGCCTTGGCCTTCAGTGGTTTTATACGCCCAAACCCCGGCGCCTTCATAAGGTCCTGCAGTTTGGTCCTGATCCATTGCTCGTTGGCTTTGCCATAGTAAATAATGGATGCATCGCAGCGCCGCAGGTTCTCCTGGTGGAGATACCGGAGGTCAATCAGGTCGCCTTCAAAAAGTGACGTAATTACCTCACAACCCTTTTGCTGCAGTGCCTTGGCAAGCTCTTTGGCCGGATCAGCGTCCAGCTTATCGCAAATCAGGTAAACCAGGTTACCTGCCCTGCCGTCTTCCCTGCTTTCCCGCTCATAGTCATCTCTCGTTTTGAAGCGGCCACCCGTAATAAGCTCGTCGCGCACTATGGTTTTCAGCTCCTGCAGGGTTATCTGCAACACTTCTGCTTCTTCCACGGCAGCCGCGTCGCTTTTCAGGTCTTCAATAAAAATTTTCTGTCGCTCCGACACGTTCACCATGTCCGGCGAAAGCCATATCAGCCGCGAAAAGAGTATCTTTTCATCCGCCTTCTTATTATAAGCAATTACTTTCAATGTATAATCGGAGGCAATCTTGTTCTGAATATCAACCACCGATTGCTCGGATCCCTTCGGCTTATAGCCATAGTCTTCGCCAATTAGGTGAATCGACAGCCTGCATTTCTCCAGGTCACTCTTCACCATTGCCTCAAGTGCTTTCGCTTCCCTCGGCAGCGTCTGCTCCGGCAGCACACGGTAGCCGTGGCGCAAAAGCTCCCGTTTGATAATGTCGCGCTGTATCACAATATCCACACCGGTACTGGCCAGGTAAACCGTACGCTCCCTTGGTATCAATTCTTTGGTTACCTTCCTCGCCGAGCCCAGCCGTTCAAGGATCTGAAATATATCGTAGGCCATGTCTACCAGCTTCAGCCAGTAGCTCCGTTCGGCATCGGTGCCAAAGTACTTGTTGTACTCCTGCGCATCGCCGGTCATCGGGTCGATCATGTAAAGGTCGTAGGCCAG
>CBFGTI010000331.1:0-3343 GCA_965651695.1 uncultured Imperialibacter sp.
CGGTTCACCATTTTCTTTCAGCGGCAACTCATAGTACTCCGCCAGCGCCGTCTCCGGTGGGTTGGCGCCGGGGTCCAGCCGGATTACGGCCCCCGGGTAGCCCAACGACGACCCCCAAACCGATCCGTCGGGAGCAGGCGATACAGCATAAAGCCCTCTGCCTATACGCTTGTCTTTGGTAGTATCAATCTCCTGGTCAGGCTCCACGTAGTCATCTCTTTTTCCATTGCCGTTTGTGTCGAGGATGAGCGCTGTCCAGCCCTGGGAGGCTTCCTCATCACCGGTTTCGCGATATTTTTTGGTGTCCAGCCATCCTACCACCTGCCCGCCGCCGCTGGTCCAAAGTGTATGGTTTTCGTCTTCGGCAAACATCAGGTGATGGGTGCTAAAACAGGTGCTGATGTGCGTGTACTCATCAGTTTCAGGGTCATACACGCCGAGGTGGCGATAGGAACGTTCCAGGGGAAACAGCCTGGCGGAGGGATGGGTCGAACCTTCCTTGCAAAAGTCTGGGTTGTCTGGCGGCCTTACCGTGGCTGTGATCCAAACCTTGCCCAATTCGTCCAGCATTGGGTTGTGCACATTGGTTTTGCTGTTCCAAATAGGCTCATCGCCCCAGTATGGTGAGGGCTGCATAACAGTGCCGGATGCAGACTGTGTTGACGTGTCCCGCACCGTCAGCGGCACCTGATCAGTAACACTCGTCATCGGATCAAGCACCGGCAGGTAGTCGGCGCTTACTTCAAGTGCACCATAAAGCTTGCCGTTGGCGTTTACTGTCGGATTTCTCCTGTCGGTCGACACGAGGTCGTGCAGGTATGCCTTCGGGTCGGCCCAGTCCCATTGGGTAATCACCACATTTTGCTCAATGCCGCTTGGGCGGGGAGGGGCCTCCGGCAGTTCACCTGCCGCTATTCTGTCTGTCCAGTCGGCGAACATCCGGAAAGTTTCGTCAGCGCCGATCTGGTGTATCGACGAGATCATGCTGGCACCCGCCTGGCCCGACTGCAGGCGCCGCTTCCAGGCCTCAACCGAAGAGCTGAAATTGCCCAATGCAACCTGAAACTCTCTTGTGCCTTTACTGCCCAGCTGGTGGCAGGCCAGGCAGTTGCCGGATTTGACTCGCGACAAGAAACTAGCCTGTGTAAGCACACTGGGGGAAATACCGTTGCCCTCGGGGCCGGTGCCCGGAAATTTGCTCTTCTCCGGCACATTGAGGAGCGAAAACCAGTAGCCTGCCGGATAGTATTCGGCAGCGGCTTTGGCATCGGGCGCCACTACTGCTTCCAACTGCAGGGTGGTGCCGGGTTTAGCATCTTTTTTCGGAGAGTCTACCAGGCCATAGCCCCGCACCCATACCGAGTAGTTTGCATCGGGCAGTTCCGGCAGCAGGTATTGACCTTTTTCATTGGTTACCACAATTTTTGCAAACCGGGTAGGCAAGTCATGGGTTTCGGCTATCACCCAAACGCCGGCCTCCGGTCCGTTTGGCCCGGTAACCACCCCGCCAATGTCGGCAGCGCCCACAGCAACTTCTTGTGTGCCTGAATTGCAGGCGACAAGGCAAGCTGCAAAACAGAAGAAGAAAATATTCCGGAGTAAAAGCGAAGTTGTTCCGGCAGCCATGGCAGCTGGGCCGGGCGAAGATTTAAGTAGTTTCATTATTCAATATATCGATTGTAAACGACCCAGTCAACATCGCGGGTGCTTACTTCAGGCTATGTCCTTTCACTACTGAAGCGGAACTTCGTTCCGGGCCAAACCGAGCCGCCGGTAAGGATTAACCGGGCGATTACAATTTTTTACAATGTGTAGTAGTTACGCATTAAGGATTATCCATACCTTGAGGAAATTTCTTTTGTGTCGGTTTCGGTGAACGGACCCAAAAAAATTTCATTAGTTGTTAGGTTGATGGCCCGGCTTGTTCTGATAGAATAGTCGGGCTTTTTTTTTAACACTTTTGGGTTGCCACTCGGCAAAAAAAGCCTGCGAAATCTGCCGCTAATTCGTAACTAGATCGTTTAAAGCAACCCAAGCAATGAAAAAGCCGCTTATTCTAACCTTTTCGATCCTGTCACTCATCGTTTTGTCATTTTTTGCTGGCAGAAAAGCAGGGGAGCAACGCATCGCCCTGCAAACCGTGAGGGAAGCCGAAAAGCTGCTTGGTCTTTCATTTTCAGATGCCGAGGCCGACTCCATGCTTACGGGCCTTGAAGCCCAAAGGGACAATTACCTGGAACTGCGAAAAACTCCCCTGACTAACGAGGTTTATCCTTCCATGCAATTCAACCCCGTACCTGTTGGGTTTTCTTATAAGAGCGCTTTCGATGGACTGGCGCACAGCTCTTATACTAATTTCGCCAGGCCAAAAAATGACGAAGACTTGGCATACCTTAGCATAGGGCAGCTCGCCAGCCTGATAAAATCGGGGCAGCTTACCTCCGAGGAGCTAACGTCCTTTTACATTTCACGGATAAAAACGCACGACCCAAAACTACAAGCGGTTGTTACCCTTATGGAAGACTATGCCCTGGAGCGGGCGAGAACAGCCGATGCCGAAATAAAGGCGGGCAACTACCGAGGCTTACTGCACGGCATTCCATTTGGTGCCAAAGATTTGCTTGCCAAAAAAGGGTTTAAAACAACCTGGGGAGCTGCCCCCTACAAAGACCAGGTTATCAACGAAGACGCAACGGTTATCCGGCGACTGGAGGAAGCGGGGGCTATTCTGGTAGCAAAAACTACCCTGGGTGCATTGGCGTGGGGCGACGTTTGGTTTGGCGGTAAAACAAAAAACCCATGGAATATCTCACAGGGAAGCAGCGGTTCGTCGGCGGGCTCGGCCTCAACGGTATCAGCCGGGCTGCTGCCCTTTGCTATTGGGTCTGAGACGTTGGGCTCGATTGTGTCTCCTGCCACGGTTTGTGGCGTTTCCGGGTTGAGGCCAACCTACGGCAGGGTGAGCAGGTATGGTGCCATGGCACTCAGCTGGAGCATGGATAAGCTCGGTCCGCTCTGCAGAAATGTGGAGGACTGCGCTATTGTATTTGCAGCAATTTATGGCCCTGATGGCAAGGATCCGATGGTGTTCGATTATCCGTTTACCTACGAGCCCGATGTAGACCTGAAGAAGCTGAGAGTAGGGTATGTAAAAGCTGACTTTGACAAGGAATACGGTTTTCACGATCAGGATAGCGTGGCTCTTAGCGTTCTCCGCGAGCTCGGTGCAGAGCTCATCCCAATCGAGCTTTCTTCGCTGCCCGTGGGCGATATGACTGTCATCCTCTCAGCGGAGGCCGCCGCCGCTTTTGACGAGCTAACCCGCAGCAATAGAGATGATGAA
>CBFGTI010000332.1:0-3307 GCA_965651695.1 uncultured Imperialibacter sp.
ACTCTGAACTTTAAACTCTGAACTTTAAACTAAGAACTTTAAACTTCCCTCCATAACTCCCCGGCCAGCTGGCAGAACAGACTAATGCCAATGGGTATTAGCTCATCGGGGAAGTCGTAGGTATCGTGGTGCAACTCGGGGGTATTTTCGCCGGCGCCCAGTCCGAAAAATCCCGTGGAGGTCACCTCGCTAAATCGCCCGAAATCTTCGGACCACGGAAAGGGATTGGCCATTTGTTCAAAGGCAAGACCTGCCACGTCGGCTGCAGCCTTAATTTCATTTAAGCTTTCCTCGCTATTTACCACTGTCTTAAAGGGGTCGGCGGGGGTTATGTGCAGTTGAATACCGGAGGCTTTGCATCTTTCTGCAGCAAAATCAGTCAGCTGTGCTTTGGCGGCGTCCAGTTGCTCATTGCTATCCGACCGCAGGGTGAATGCAATAGTGCCGTTGCCGGGGTTTACGCCGAAGTCTCTGCTGCCGAGCTGCATGTGCACGGTGGTTAGCTTTGTCCGATCAGCTTTGGAGCACAATCTGTCGTGCATCTCCTGCGCTTTTGCCTGTATAGCAGCTATAACGGACGCCGGATTGTTTCCTTTTTCCGGCTGGCCCGCATGCGAAGTTTTACCCGACAACTCAAAAATAATCCCCTCCGACGCCGGGCACACAATCCCGCTCCTGCTTAAGACTTTTCCTGCACGGTGCCCCGGCACATTGTGGAGTGCAAATAGTTGATGGGGGAGAAGTTGCCGGAAAGAAGGCTCCCGAAGCATGGCCGCAGCACCGAACCCTGTTTCTTCCGCCGGTTGAAACAGCAAAGTGAGCTTGCCTCTTTTCAACGGCCTCTTCAGCACTTCAAAGCCAAGCCCGGCCACAATGGCCATGTGTCCGTCGTGTCCGCACTTGTGGCTCACGCCCGGGGTAAGCGAAGCATGATCAAAATTGTTACGCTCGGGTATAGGCAGGGCGTCGAGCTCACTTCTGAAGCCAATGTTTGGGCCCGTTTTTCCGGTGTCGTATACCGCCACAATCCCATGCCCGCCAATATGCCTGTAAATTGCTGTGGGGTTTGTCTCTTTCAGTAAGCCGACCACCGCATCCGCTGTATGTGACTCATTTCCAGACAATTCCGGCTTCCGGTGAAGGTGTTTTCTGAAAGCCTTTAGTTTATCAAAGTCCGCCGCTGTCATGGTAGGGTTTTTATTATTTCAAGCGCCTCATCCACATGGCGGGTGGCTTGTGCGCGAGAATTAAAAACATGCCTTATTATGCCTTTTTTGTCTACCACAAAACTCACCCTGCCGGTGAGAAAGCCAAGGAATATCCTTTTCACCCCGAAAAGTTTTTCAACCTTCCTGTCTTTATCGCTTAGGAGTATAAAGTTCAGGTCGTAGGATTTGGCAAACGACTGATGCCTTGAAACGCCCTCGCTGTTGATGCCGATTACCTCTGCATCATGTTCTTTAAACACCTCATAGGCATCACGGAAACTGCATGCTTCTGCAGTGCAGCCACTGGTGTAGTCTTTTGGATAAAAGTAGATAACCAGATTCTTTTTGCCCACCAGCGACTCAATATCGAAGATTTGGCCGTTTTGATCGGGCAATTTGAACGAGGGAATCCGGGTTCCGGGCTGTAGCGGCGTATTGTCTGACATATTTTTTTAATACCAGTGTAATTATTCCAAAACATATACCACTAATGCAAGTGAAAACCACAATATCGAAACCCAGTGAAGCCATTTGCCTTAATCCTTTTGCTTTTTGCGGCCGTAGCATGTACTTCGGTCAGTTCAAATAACACAGCGGTAACAAAGCAAACCACCACCTTGTTTCTTGTGCGCCACGCTGAAAAAGCCGACGACGGCACCCAGGACCCACCGCTGAACGACGAGGGCATGGCAAGAGCCGGGGCTTTGGCATTGGTGCTGAAGGATGCCGGTATCGCATCTGTTTATTCAACACCCTACAAAAGAACAAGAGAAACAGCAGCAGTATTCGCAAATGCCAACGCTATTGCAGTAAAGGAATATAAACCGCACGATAAGGCTTTTGTTTCTTCGTTGCTGGAATCTGAAAAGGGAAAGGCTGTATTGGTAGTGGGGCATTCGAACACCGTGCCGGCTATGGTAAATGAATTGATTGGCGAACAAAGATTGAAGGATTTGCAGGAGTCGGAGTACGACTTCCTATACATGGTGCAGCTTGGTGTCGATACCACGCTCACGGTATTGCACTACGGAACGGCTTCAAAGGAAGCTAATTAGATGAAAAATGCTAGTACTGTTAGCAATGGCTTAGTAGTTTTGAGAGGAGAATTTAAATCAGCCATTTTATGAAGCAATACCACGATCTCATGCGATTGATCCTTGAAAAAGGAGTAAAAAAAACCGACCGTACCGGCACAGGTACTATTAGCATATTTGGGCATCAAATGAGGTTCGACCTGGCAGAGGGGTTTCCCCTGGTTACAACCAAAAAGGTGCACACCCGGTCGATCATTCATGAGCTTTTGTGGTTTTTGAAGGGCGATACAAATATCGCCTATCTGAAAGAAAATGGTGTTTCGATATGGGATGAATGGGCAGATGAAAATGGCGAACTCGGACCTGTGTATGGCTACCAGTGGAGGAGCTGGCCGACGGCCGACGGAAGGCACATCGATCAGATTTCGGAAATAATCGATCAGATCAAAAAAACGCCTGACTCGAGAAGAATAATAGTGAATGCGTGGAATGTAGGCGAGGTTTCGAAAATGGCTTTACCGCCGTGTCATGCATTTTTCCAGTTTTATGTAGCGGACAGTAAGCTGTCGTGCCAGCTATACCAGCGCAGTGCCGACGTGTTTCTGGGTGTGCCCTTCAACATCGCTTCCTACGCATTGCTTACGCTGATGGTGGCGCAGGTTTGCGGTCTTGAGGCGGGCGATTTTGTACATACGTTTGGTGACGCGCATTTGTACCTGAATCATCTGGAGCAAACCGAGCTGCAGCTAAGCCGGGAGCCCAGGGAGCTGCCTGTAATGATGTTGAACAAAGACGTGAAATCAATTTTTGACTTTAAATACGAAGATTTTAAACTATTGAACTACGATCCGCATCCGCATATAAAGGCGCCGGTGGCTGTTTGAGAAAGGTTATGGGTTAGTCGTTATTGGTTAACAGTTATTGGTGAGGAGGAAGTAAAACAGTAATTGGTTAGGAGTGACTAGGATTCAGTAAAAAGTAAACGGTAATCAGCAAACAGTTTTCAGAACTTGGAATTCAGCCTGGCAACTGAAACTCAGAACTAAAAACCCTCCGGGCGGCTCA
>CBFGTI010000333.1:0-3284 GCA_965651695.1 uncultured Imperialibacter sp.
TGATTTTCAAAACACTGGAAGACCAGGTATTGGCGCTGGAGAGGGAACAGCAGTCGACGCTGACTGCCAGTTTTTACCGGTTCGCTATGCTTTTTTCCGCTTTGCTTTTCGCTGATATACTGCTCATCGTTGGGTTGTTTTTCGCAGTTAAGAAAACCTTCGGAAGTCGTTTGGAGGAGGAAAAGCGGCTTACTAGGATCAATGATGCTTTAACCGATCTGTACGAATCGGCACCGTGCGGTTACATGACGGTAAACGGAGAGGGAATGATTGTGAAAATGAACCAGTCGCTGCTCAGTTGGCTGGGATACAAAAGGGAGGAGGTGGTAGACCGCATGCATGTGAGCGGCCTGCTGCCTTCGTGGAACCATCTTGTCGACAAGTGGCCGGCTGCCGGCTTAAAGGCAGCCGAAAACGGGGAGGAAACAGAGCCGGAAATTTTAATGAAAAACGGCGGGTCGATGGCTATTCTGGCCTCTGTGGCTGAATCGCCGTCGCTGACGCCGGCCAACGAGTACAACATTACGCTTGTAGACTATTCTGAGCGTAAGAAAATGAAAGAGTCGCTGAAGCAAACCAATAAAGACCTGGAGGCTTTCAGCTACTCCATCTCGCATGACTTGCGTGCTCCTTTGCGAGCCATCAACAGTTATGCGCTCATTCTTAAGGAAGAGTACGGCGAAAAGATAGACACGGAAGGAAGGCGATTGCTGGACGTAGTTATTAAGAATGCCAGGGAAATGGGGCAGCTGATTGAGGACCTGCTTCGTCTTTCAAAAACGGGCCGGCAGGAGGTTAACAAAACTGAGGTAGATAATGGAGCGATGGTTGAAAATATTGTGAAGGACATTGCCAATCATGAAGACCTGGAAGGCGTCCGTTTCGAAGTTGGGGAGCTCGGTTCGGTCCTGGCCGATGCCGGATTGGTAAGGCAAGTGTGGGTAAACCTGATATCCAATGCGATCAAATATTCAAAAAAAATGGAGCATCCCCGCATTGAGATTGGCGCTTACCAGGAGGAGGGCGAGAAGGTTTTTTACGTGAAAGATAATGGAGTTGGGTTTGATATGAAATATTATAATAAGCTATTCGGTGTTTTTCAGCGGCTTCACCATAAGAGGGAATTTGACGGTACAGGTGTGGGCCTATCGCTAGTTAAAAGAATAGTAGAAAACCACAAAGGCCGTGTGTGGGCTGAGGCCGCGGTAGACGAGGGAGCCACATTTTATTTTTCGTTACCCGAAAAGTAAACCCTAATCTAGGCGTTTTTGGGGCTATGTCATCGAAAAAAAGATGTGAAATTGTGTTTTTTCTTTTTTATATTGGATTATTCCAGATTTAAGCACCAGCTTTTAAGGGATTTAAAGACCATATATGCAGCTAAGGATCAATAATTTATCAAAGACCTACCCGGACGGTACGCAGGCATTAAAAAATGTGAGCTTAACCATTTACCAGGGGATGTTTGGTTTGCTGGGGCCCAACGGTGCGGGCAAGTCGACATTGATGCGCATTATTGCTACGCTGCAGCAGGCCGACTCGGGTACCATCACTTTGGGAGACCTTGACGTGTTGAACCAGAAAGCTGAAGTGCGCCACATCCTTGGTTACCTTCCGCAGGAATTTAACCTTTACCCTAAAGTAGATGCCGAAACCCTGCTCGACCACCTTGCGCTGCTAAAAGGTATTGCCAACAAAAAGGAACGCCGAAGTCTTGTAGAAGCAATGCTGCGAAGAACCAACCTGTGGGACATACGGAACAAAAACCTCGGGTCCTTCTCCAGCGGTATGAGGCAGCGCTTCGGCATTGCGCAGGCGTTAATTGCGAACCCAAAGCTCATAATTGTGGACGAGCCAACAGCTGGGCTTGACCCGGCGGAAAGGCATCGGCTATTGAACCTGCTCTCGGAGATAGGAGAGAGCACAATTGTAATTTTATCTACCCACATAGTGGATGATGTAAAAGAGCTGTGTACTCACATAGCCATTATTAACGACGGAGAAGTGCTTTACAAAGGACGGCCGGTGGAGGCGATTGGCGCACTGGAAGGGAAAATATGGAAAAGGCGAATCGAGAAGTCTGAAACCGCGCTTTTCAGGAGCCGGTACCAGGTAATCTCAGAACGGCTGCTGGCAGGCGTGCCGGAGATTCACGTTTACAGCGAGTCACAACCTGATCCTTCGTTTGAAAGTGCACCAGTAGCCCTGGAAGATGTTTATTTCACGCACATTAGCCAACCCGATGGGCTAGAGGCTATTCACCAGTTTCCGTCCACCTCGCCGGCCTGAAAGGAATGATGATGAAGGCGATAATTTTATTTGAGCTCAAATACAGAAGCAGGCGGCCGGTCACCTACTTGTATTTTGCACTTTGCTTTGTCCTTGCTTTTTTGGTTGTAGCAAGCCCTACACTGGAGGTGCCGCCATTCATTAGTCCCAACGCCCCTTACATGCTGACGCTTCTGTCGGTTGTCACCAGTTATGCGTTTGTCCTCATCAATTCTGCAATAATAGGCGCCGCCATGCTGAGAGACTTTGATCACAATATGGAGGCGATAATGTTTAGCACGGGCGTTAGCAAATTCGACTATCTCTTCGGGCGTTTCGCAGGGTCAATCGCTACCCTTGTCGTAATCAACCTGGCCGTACTGTTGGGGATTTTAACTGCATTTGCACTGGGAGAGTATGTACCCTGGAATGTGCTGTGGAGTGGCCGCGGTTTGCACCCATTTGATGTGTGGCATTATGTACAACCTTTTTTCTTGTTTTCACTGCCCAACCTCCTCATCACTTCGTCTCTGTTCTTTTTGGTGGCTTCGCTTAGCCGCAACACGATCGTGATTTTTACCCAGGGAATGCTATTTCTTATCGTATACCAGATTGTAGCCGCAATTTTTAAAGAGCTGGATATGCCGCAGCTGGCAGCCCTTATCGACCCGCTGGGTGTGCAGGCTTTTGCATACGAAACGAGGTACTGGACTCCGCAGCAGCAAAACACACAGCTGGTTTCACCCGGAAGCATTATTTTCTATAACAGGCTTTTGTGGCTGCTGGTGGCCGGCGCATTGCTAACGGCGGCGTATTTTGCGTTTTCTTTTACCGCGGTGGGTGAAAGAAAAAAGCGTAGACCACACAGCGGTGGTGCGCCAGCCGGCGAAGCTGAGCGGGGTATTGCGTACGATCTTTTGCCATTAAAAAAATACAAGGCGAGTGCGCTGGCATCGGCACGCCAGATATGGAGCGGCTCGGTATTCCATTTCAGGCATATACGGAAGGAGGCTACT
>CBFGTI010000334.1:0-3270 GCA_965651695.1 uncultured Imperialibacter sp.
ATTAATCGCCGAAAGAAATTCCTAAGCCTCGTGCAGTTTTTACCATGTAAGAATTTATATCGACGTAATTGTACTGGCTTATTGCATCGCGGATAGGCACGTCGGTTATGTCGTTATTTTTGTAAGACACCATCCGTCCAAACTTACCTTCAAGTACCATCTCGAAAGCCTTTACTCCAAACTGCAAAGCAAGAATGCGATCGAAGGCAATGGGGCTCCCTCCTCTTTGTAGGTGCCCCAGCACAGTCTCCCTTATATCTGCCTGGCACCCTATTTCTTTCAACTCCTGTGTGAGCCGGTAAGCGCACCCTCCCAGCCTGAAGTTTTGATACCCTACCTCCTTGCTTTGCTGGCCTACTACCTCGCCTCCTATGGGTTTGGCACCTTCAGCCATTACGATGTGAGCAAAGCCTTTTCCGTTGTGATAGCGCTGGTCTATTCTGTCCTTTATTTTTTGTATGTCGTACGGTATTTCAGGGATAAGACAAACTTCAGCCCCTCCACTGATGGCAGTGTGCAACGCTATCCATCCTGCCGAGCGCCCCATCACCTCCATTATCATCACCCGGTGATGACTCTCCGCGGTTGTTACGAGTTTGTCGAGGCTATCGGATGCAATTTGAACCGCCGTTTGGAAGCCAAAGGTGAAGTCTGTACTGGAGAGGTCGTTGTCGATTGTTTTGGGTACCGCCACCACATCGAGGCCCCGTTCGTAGAGCGTCTGCGAAATACGCTGCGATCCGTCGCCCCCAATGCTAATTACCGCGTGAATTCCCAATTGGTCTAGCCGATTGAGGAGCTCTTCCGACCGGTCTTCGGTTGTCCATGTACCGTCGGCCTTTTTCACTGGCCAGGTGAGAGGCCCTCCCTTATTGGTTGTTTTGATGATGGTACCGCCCTTCACGTGGATTCCCGCCACCGCGGCGTTGTCGAGCCTCACAATTTCCTGGGGATCGCGAAGTACACCGTTGTATGCCTCAATACTACCGTAAATCTCCCAGTCTTTTTCTTGCTGAGAGCGTTTCACAATGCCACGCAAAACCGCGTTAAGTCCGGGGCAATCGCCGCCACCTGTAAGAACCAGCACCTTTTTCACTGCCATTTCTAACTATTTTGAGTTTACTTATATGATGTTATGCCCATAGCATGTAAAAAACTTTTGTTCAAATACCATTCTATTACCACTCCGTCAATACTCCCAAAGCTTCAGTCCCATCCAGCCTGCATCATAAAGAAACAGCGCCATCATCACCGTGGACGCGGCAAGGAAAACGTAATATATCGAAAACAATGTGTTCGTTCCTGTTTTGAAATTCATGATTGCAAAACGGGATGAGAGCAGCGCACAAAAGAGAACCACCCACGTGCCCAGGTAGATGGTTAAATTGTTGGCGTTAACTTTGGCTGCCTCACCTAAACTGTTGAGTGTATTTATCATGCCTGAAACAATTCCGAAAACTGCCAGCGCAGCTATTGCAGGAATAACTCTTTTTGCTAGCTCGGCCCACGCCAGATTTTTTCTGATGGCGAAAATTAGCCAAACAAGGCTCGCGAGCAGCGACGTGCTCAGGAAGGCCAGCGAGCTGAAAAACAAAATTCTCCTTGTATAAACACCTGCGCTGTCGGTTTGTTCAAGATAATTTCCAACTCCTGAAGTTGCCATTACCCTGGCATTGCCGGTTTTCGTAAACACGTGCGACGGAAAGTAGTCTCCCACGCTTCTGAACAGCAGGCCATCGCCATCTCCGTTTTCTACAGGCAGCACCGGAAACCGCTCTTTGGCAAAATACTTCAAATAAACCGTATCGTTCTCAACAGACACCCTGCATGAGCTTAAAAGCCTGTCGGCGAAAGCAAAGAGCTGATTGCGGGATGCTTTGAACATATAGAACCCTTCGAAGTCACTCATCGCTTCCTTATCAAGCGTAGCCGGCGGCATCTTTTGTTTTTGAATATCCTTTGTCAGAAAAGCCTTTACCAGGTCCACCAGCTGCGCCATCCCTTTACTGCCATTGTTGGAGAGTGCATACCCGACCCGGTGTTCCCTGTTGTAGCCGTACGACGACACAAACCCATCAATACCGCCGTCGTGCCCGTGAAACTGTACCGGCAAGCGGGAATCGTAGGTGTAATTTCCAAGGCCATAACCGAGCGGCAACCCAGCCCTGTTGGTAACAGTATATTTGGGAAGCTCGGCTAGTTCGATGTCGGCAGCCCGAAAAACCTGCGCTGAATCAGCCTGTCCGTTGTTAATCAGAAACTTCAGCCAAAGTGCCATGTCTCGGGCATTGCTGTTAAATGCGCCGGCTGGTCTGTGGTATATTGGGTAAAAGGGAACCTCCTGCCCTTTTCCTTTGTAGCCGCTGGCATACTGCGAGCCCTCCGGTACCGAGCGAAAGTTGGAATAGCTCATACCTATGGGGTTTAGAATGGCCTGTGTGATGTACGCATCGTATTTCATGCCGGAAAACTTCTCGATAAGGTAGCCTGCTACACTCCACCCGGGATTAGAATAGGCGAAGCGGCTACCGGGCTCCCACCTTACCCGCAGGGTAGACGGGCTCAGCTTGATCACATCCTCCAGCGCAACCTCCTGCTGCTCCGACACATTGTACAGCTCTCTGAAATGCATGTCGTCGAACCCAGCCGTGTGCGAAATAAGGTGTTTCACCCGTACAGGATGTGTGGCCTCGTAGGGATTTTCAAACTCAATTTCCGGTGCTATTTTTTTCACTTCATCTTCCAATGTCAGCTTGCCGTCGTTCACCAGCTTCAGCACCCCAAGCGCCACAAAACTCTTGGTAACCGACCCCAGCCGGAAAAGCGTGTTTTCATTTACAAGGGTGCTGTCTTCGATGCTGCTCACCCCCAATCCGCCTTTAAACAGTACGGAATCATCCTTCACAATGGTGAGCATCAATCCCGGAATGTCACTTCGTTTCATCAATCGCTGCAATGAGTCGAGCACCTGGGTAAGCGTGGCCGGCTGCTGAGGCTGCGCCACCGTTGTGTTGCCAATAAAGAGCATGAAAAAAAGCCCTGAGAGGGTAATACGCATAGACAGTAGGATTAAGACCTAAATTTACTTAGCCACGGCGGAAATACCATTATGCGCTACCTTTTGTAATGCAATGTCTTTCAGTCGGGCCGATTGCACCTTCCCGGCAGGACAGGCAGGTGAGGAAAAATGAGAGAATCGCCGAACCGGAACTAAACCAGGGGCTCCGCATTTAAAAATGTCGGATTAGAGCATCCCTGAAGCTATCGTCG
>CBFGTI010000335.1:0-3254 GCA_965651695.1 uncultured Imperialibacter sp.
GTGAAGCCAGCTTTATTTTCGTTGAACGGCCAGGGAAATGTGTGGATCAATATCAGGATCAACCCCGAAATGAGTGCGAGCGATGCGCTGGTCAGAATAGAGCATGTGTTCAGCGAGGTAATCCCCGGGGCTCCGTTCAACTACCAGTTTGTCGACGAGTCGTTTGCTGTAAAATTCGCAGCAGAAGAGCGCATCGGAACGCTGGCTACTTTTTTCGCGGCCCTCTCCAGAGTAATTAGCTGCCTCGGACTCTACGCTATGGCGGCTTTTATGGCAGAGCAACGCACCAAAGAAATCGGTATCCGGAAGGTGCTCGGGGCTTCTGCTTTCAATCTTTGGGGGATGCTTTCAAAAGACTTTGTGGTGCTGGTTATTTTGGCCTGCCTTATTGCCATGCCTTTGGCCGGCTATTGGCTCAATCGCTGGTTGGATGGGTACGCCTACCGTGTCGCCATTGGGTGGCATCTTTTTGCGCTAACTGCCATTGGCACGTTGGTGCTCACCCTTTGCACTGTCAGTTTCCAGGCCATTAAAGCCGCTACTGCCAACCCGGTGAAGTCGCTGCGGACGGAGTAAACTGCGAGCGGGCAGCCATGGATTCCAGGGCCGGTTTTTATTGCATTTCGCGGCTTTCGAGGCAGAGTTGCGAGCCAGAGGTGCAGCTTGTTGCACTGCGATGAGAGCTTGCGACACGGCGGCAGGAAGTTGGCTCCGGAACAAAAAGGATGAAGGAATTCAACCTGGGTATCGGATATTTCATTTAATTCACTTTCTGCACTTTCGTTTCGTAGTCAAAGTTTTTTATTATCAGGAAATCGATTTCGCCCGTCTCGCTCTCTGAAAAGATCTGCGTGTTAGGAAAGACCTCGTAGCAAATAAATTCATTTTCAGCAGTAAAATGCATTTGCCATGCAGTAGGAGAGTTACTGTCTTTCAGAAATAGCTGCCCCTTATCTTCATAGATTTTAATGGTGGCGGGGTCCTTTTCCGAGAAGACGTATGTTCCAGTATACTTGTTTTTTAGTTCGGCTGGGATGGAGATCTCCCTTAGTTGCTCTTTATCTGCAACGATTGCCGCTGCCTGGCTGGCTACGATATTCACATTTAGAAATGTATTGTTGCTAAATAATACGACCAAGATGTCTTCTTTTGGCAAGTAGATTTCTTTACAGGAGAAGCCGTTGGTCATGCCACCGTGTTCTATGGTTTCACTGCCAAGCAAATTTCCAAAGGCCCAGCCGTAACCGTACTCTGTAGAAGTTCCATCGTTTAACTCAAAAGGTGTTAGTGCTTTTTGCATGCTTTCCCTTTTTATTAGTTTGTTTGTCAGCAAGGCCTGATGCCATTTAAAATAGTCTTCAACTGTCATGAGTAGCCCGCCTGCCGAGTAGGGAAACGTGGTATTGATATATGGGGCATTTACTACATTGTAGGTGTCGTCAAGGTTATAACCGTGGGCTCTATTCCTGATAATCTGAGATGAATTGTCGTAGTACGAATTTGTCATCCCTGATTTTTCGAAGATGTTCGAGCCGACATAGTCCGCATAACTTTTGCCGGATAGTTGCTCGATGATGTAGCCCAACAGAATATAGCCTGAATTGGAGTATCGGTACTTGTCGCCCGGAGAAAACGCTAACGGCTTTGTTTTGAACAAATCGATCAGTTCTTCAGCAGTGTAGGGGCCGGGTTTGATTTCCAGGTCTTTTTGTTCCGTGAGGTTTGGTATGCCAGATGAATGCGTTAGCAGGTTTTCAATGGTAATTCTTCCCGCCTGCACCGGGTAGTTGGGAATGTGTTTTTGAATTTCATCGTGCAGGTCCAGCAAACCTTTTTCATACAGTTGCAGAATCGCTACGGCGGTAAATTGCTTCGTAATGCTGCCGATCCTGAATACGCTATTTAAACTGGCTGGCACATTTTGCTCTAAATCTGCCTGTCCAAAAGCTTTCTGATAAATTATTTTTCCATTTTTCGAGATTAGCGTAGCGCAACCAACACCGGCTTCAGAAAAAAAGGTCTTATAGAGGCCGTCGAGCCTCTCGTGAAGCGAAACGGTGTCTGGATTTTGTGCTGTTGATAGGTTTGCCGTAACAAAAAGGGAGATCAAAAACGTTAATGTTTTCATTGGATCAGTTTTTTTAACTATCCGGGCCGACCGGTTTTGTGGTAAAGGAGGATAAAATCGACGGCTTGCCGGATATGGAAAAGCTTTGGAATAGCTGAAGGTTTTCTGAGGCAATCGCATACTTTTGGCTTACAATAACTTATGAAAGATCACAGGTATTTGATCAACGGCCGCTTTTTACTTGATCTGCAGCTTAATTGCATAACGGACACAGCAACAGGCATTGACCATCGGCTTGAACCCCGGCTTATAGCCGTGTTGCACGAGCTTCTGAAAAACCCCAAAGCGCTTGTTACACGCCAATCGCTGATTCAGAAAATATGGGACGACTATCCGGGGGCTGAGGATGGTTTGAACCAGGCCATCTCTTCACTTAGGAAATCCCTGGGTGACGATACGAAAGATATGATAAAGACAATTCCCAAAAGGGGATATATGCTTCTGGCTACTGTGGTTAAGCAAGGCCACGGGGCTGACTTGCTTGCTAAATCTTCTAATAAGGTTTTGCTTTATGGAGCGATTGCTGTGTTGGTGCTTGCCCTTGTCGGCTCCCTTGTTTGGCTATCTGTATATCGCGGAAGTGGGTCCGTCAATGCTGCGCAAACCTCAGATACTGAGGTGACTTTCCCAGACCTGAAAGAGGCAGAGGAGAGCAACTATCTTAATACTATTACAACAACAGATTCGGTGGGTAATAGATATCGTCTGATAATGATCGGCGATAGACGGCCGAGATTCTACGTTAACGACTCGTTACTTCCGGACACCGAGCCATACACGCTTTTAGTTGACAAACTCGCCAGGGAACTTTGGAGAAGACAGAAAGAAGCTGCCGAGTAAACAATCCGCTGCTGTTCAACGGGTTAGCGCCTGAGTAGTCTTCGACGAGCTGAGACTGACAGCGGAATGCCCCGCCAACATGTTTCGATATCAGAAATGCCGGTAAAATGTTGCAGTTACTTGTTCCGGCAGAGAATGTTCCATTTAAGCCATATTACCTGCTGTCCGATAAGTTGCCGCCAGCGTGGTCTTCTGTAAACTCAGGCTTCGACGAACTCAGCCTTCGGCAAGCTCAGCCTTCGGCAAGCTCAGCCTTCGGCAAGCTCAGCCTTCGGCAAGCTCAGCC
>CBFGTI010000336.1:0-3220 GCA_965651695.1 uncultured Imperialibacter sp.
AAGCTGCGGCACAGCAACGGCCAATGGAAACCGTCATTGCGAAGGAGCTACGTGAACTCTGTTGTTAAAGAGAATACCCCAGCGACTGTGGCAATCCGTCGAGGGCTTCTTTACCGTGTCCGGTTAAGTCGCGGTAAAATGACCAGGTTGCCATGGGCAGGTTGCTTCGGAAACCTGGTTTCGGGCGTTCGGCACTTCCTCCGGCAGATTGCCGCGGGTGCCGATGCAGCTATACTAAATTGACCAATATTTGTTTGGCACCCTCGCAATGACGGGAGAGTCTGGCTGCGGCTGTGAACCAAAGCTTCGGCACAGCCACGGCCAGTTCAAACCGTCATTCTCCTTGTGGTTTCTCGCCATCGCGCCACTTCGAACGCATGGGCTGGTTGGAAAATGCACCAACTGCTTAAATCTCCGAAAACAAAAGCCTCTCGGAAACCAACGAATCGCTTTCGTATAGCTCTTCCTTTACCTGCACGCCCGACTCACTGAAAAATACCTGTGAACCTTCCTTCTTTCCATTTTTGAAAGAAGCGCTCGACTGCAGCAGGCCCGATTCGTAGTACCAATTCCAAGCACCGTCGAGCTTGCCCTGGGAGAAGCTGCCTTCAGTAACGACGTTTCCATTTTCATGGTAGTTGGTGATTCTGCCATGCAGCTTACCCGCCGAGTAAGCCGCCATTTGAAGTGGAGCCCCGCTTTCATGAAAGCTTTCCCACAGACCGTCTCTGAGGCCGTTGCTAACCATGCCTTTTTCAAACACATCTTCAGTCTCTTCGTAGTATGATTCGTACTCACCTTCGCCCTTCACAACCATGGGGCTGCCCTCCAGGCTCCAGCTATTGACAAGCTTGTAAATATTTTCTTCATACGTTCCCTCTTCCTGGAGCTTACCATTGGCAAAATAGCTTTTCCACAGGCCCACTTTTTTTCCTTCCTTTACCTTGCCCTCCTGTGCCATGGTGCCGTTGGCATAATAGGTTTTAAACACGCCCGAACCGTCTTTTACAAGCACCTCTCCGTTCGGGCTCCAGCAATTGATGATCCGTATGTCCTGTTCCGGCAAATGTTCTACCTCTTGTATCAGCTGTCCATCGAAATTCCATACCTTCCATAACCCGCTGCTTATCCCTTTGGAAAAGCTGCCTTCAGCGCTCTTGTTGCCATTTACAAAATAAAATTCCCAGGGGCCTTCCTGCCTGTCGCGGACAAACCTTCCCCGCCGGCTGATCTGGCCGGTTTCATAGCGGAGCACAGATTGCCCGTGCAAGCGGCCGTAGGCATAGTTGCTCGAGTCCATCAGCACACCGTTGTCGTAGTAGTTGAACCAAACACCGTCTAAAAGCCCGTCTTTATAGAAGCCTTTCTTTACTATTTTGCCGTTGTCGGCATACCACTCCCACTGCCCCTGCTCCAGGCCATCAACATATTCGCCTTGTAGCTGTGTGGTTCCGTTTTCGTAATAATAGGTCCATTTGCCGTGCGTTTGGCCATTTTTAAACTCTCCAACCGACATGATCTTACCTGATTCGTAATAGAAAGTTTGCGGGCCGCTGATGCCCCTTGAAAAAGTGTAGAGGCAAACGATAACAACGCTTGCAGACACCAGCACCGCCGGCAGCCTAAATTTGGAATACGCAGGCGTAAAATCCTTTCCATAACGAATATCGGCGGGTATGGGCCTGAAGGAAAACCGATAGCCTGCATACAGCGCCAGGCCATAAAAGATTAAATCAATGGGATTGAAGGTTTCCTGGAAGATCTCGATGATGATATCGAAATCAAGCAGCAGCAGCGTATCGAGGTAACCGAGGTATTGTTCCTGGGCGATGAGACCGACCTGGCTGAATAAATTACCGACGAGACAGCCCAGCAGCGAAAAGAATGCCCCTACATAGCCGAAAACGGGGTCGATGCCGGCGCCAAAATAACGGACCCCCATGCCCACCAGAAAACCAACACCAATGGCCATATAGGAGATTTGGTACTGGGTGGAAACGGTGATTACCGCCCAAAGCAGCGCCGCTAAAAGAGAGGATGATAAACCGCCGACTATAGCATATTGCAGGTCCTGGTGCGGTTTGAGCTTTGCCAGCACCTCGTCGGGGAGGCTGCTCACAATTTCTTCGTGGGTCCGGTCTTCCACCTGCACCTCTTCCTTTACAGTTGCGTCGTGGTCGAAGTCTTTGCAACTGCCTTCGAAATCGGCAATCTTGTTGGTGAGTTTGCACACGAGGCCTTGTGTAGGGTCGAATCGCCTGTTCAGGCATTTTTTGCAGGAAACCAAATGCTCTTCTCTGGTCATGGTAAGTTTAGGTTAGGTATCGTATTAAATTAAAAAAAGCCTTCGAAGGGGAAGGAAAAATATTGTTTGGTGATTAAGTTGATAAAAATAACTGCTAATGCTAAAAAATTTCCAACAAAAAATCAAACCCATGAGTGCTTAAGTTTTTAGGTGTTTAAGTGTACTGAGCAATACTCCGGCAGATTGCCGCGGGTGCCGTGACGCTGTACTAAAGCGACTAATATATGTTTGGCACCCTCGCAATGACGGAATGCGGCAGCTGCAGTTCTTAACCGAAACTGCGGCACAACGAAGGCCAATTCAAACCGTCATTGCGAAGGAGCTACGTGAAGTGTATTGTTAAAGAGAATTTATAAGCGACTGCGGCAATCTGCTTATGAGACTCCTCAGTTACTTGATTATTACTATTTTAGTTAAATGGAAAAAGGCGGAGCGGTTTATATTTTAACCAATAAGAACAAAACGACCCTGTATGTAGGAGTAACATCTGAGCTCGTGACGCGGGTTATCGAGCATAAAACTAAAAAGGACCCCAAGTGCTTTACGGCAAAATACAACGTCAATGCCCTGGTATATTATGAGTTGTTCCACTCCATTGAGGAAGCCATTGCCAGAGAAAAACAAATCAAGGCCGGCTCAAGGCGAAAAAAGGAAGAGTTGATTAATAATTTTAATCCGGAGCGGAGGGACTTGTGGGACGATATAAAGGATTGGTGAAGATACAAGGGGGACCCGTTTGCAACCCATTGGCTCTTACTCCAGCAGATTGCCACGGGTGCCGTGAAGCTGTACTAAGCGACTGATATTTGTTTGGCACCCTCGCAATGACGGGAGGCTGTGAGGGCAGCTGTGAACCAAAGCTGCGGCACAGCAACCGCCTGTTTTTACCGTCATTGCGAAGGAGCTACGTGAAGT
>CBFGTI010000337.1:0-3111 GCA_965651695.1 uncultured Imperialibacter sp.
TTTATGTTTCAAGCGTCCGCTTGGAACGACAATCCTCCAGCGTCTCGCTGGTTATAAGAAGTCATCATGCAACCACATCACCTTCCCACTCTCACATACTTCACCTCGCGGAAAGGAGTGTTATCGTCGGTCATTCCCTCTACCACAATGCGATAGGTGGTGGTGAGGTCTGCTGAATAAAATGAAAAGGTGGCTTTGCCGGTGTAAGGGTCAGTTGCGATGGTGGGAGCCCAGGTTAGTGTCGACCTGTAGTCGGAATTGGCGTGACTTTCTTTATGGTTGGAATAGTTAGGCTCGGGAAACTTCATGGTAGGCGTATATCCTTTCAGCGTGAAAACGGTAAACCCTGCCTTATTAAAGAGTTGTTCCGGGTTCGGTTCTGCACCATCTTTCGTTTCAATCATTATTACGCCGGAATAGGTATTGCTATCCCCGGTGCCCGACAGATAAGAATAAACTTGCAAACTTTCAACTTGGTCTATACTCATATTAAAAAGGACAGTTCCAACATTTTCAGATCCCATATACTTGTTCCCGTTTATAACAAGGCGAGGCTCGCTCTTTGTTACCGTTCCAGAATCCGACAGTGTCCCAGAGCCAAGGTTAATCGACCAAGTTGGGAATCGTTGCAATCGAACGCCAGGCATTAATTTTCGAAGAGCAAACAACACATTAGGGTAAGTAGTGTTTTGCAGGTCCAGTGCTGTAAAGCTTTTATCTGCCTTTACAGTGCCATATTGCCAGTCCTTTTTCGGTAGCTGTTTTTTCTTTTCAATTACCACTTCCTCAAGTAAAACATAGCCCTCGTCAAAATTCTGTGTCAAATCACGCTGAGGCGTTCCCGTGGGCCTTACCGAAACACCCAGTGAGGGTAATTGTTCTGGTAATGAAGGTGATTCCGCGGATGTCAACACCAACGTGCCATAAAGTTTTCCCCCTTCGTCCATAACTCCCGCTGCGATCTCTGCGCTATCCACAAAATGCATTCCGCTTGCCCAGAACTCTCCGGCAGAATCTGTCTCCACTACTCCGTAGTCGTCATATTCACCTTGCACTATCACAACCGATCCCATGCCTGGCCGTCCTTTTTTATCGAAAAACTTTCCCTTCACACTTATCCCATACTCGATCTTATGTTTCCACCGCGGTTTGATTAAATCCGGTGAGGGTCGGTTGAACGATTCATAAGAAGATGTAATTGTCGGAACCCCCGGGATATTTTTCACTTGAACAGTGTCAGTCACAGAAACAGAAAAATTTCCGGCTAGTGGTTGTCCGCTTTCCTCCGTTAACAGCAACCCCACATCTATTTTTTCTCGGGGGCCATAAATCTCCTTACCGGTCGTAATAACCACTTCTTCTAAATTTTCTGGTCGTACAAAAAGCTTGTCGCCAACCGCTGCTGTATTGAGTTCGAGTATGGGAATTGGTTGGCAAATGATGTCATTTTCTGGATAATTGAGCATCCAATTGGTATAGGCCCGAAGTACATAGTCACCCGACCTAAGCGAGCGTGGCAAGTCAATCTGCCCGGAAGTCATCCCGTCGTCAATAGAAAACAGAAGCGACTTTACCACCCCGCCCTCCATATTGAGGAGATCAACGTGCAGTACCCGGCTAAGTGTGTCAATCATCAGAGGGTTCTGATAAAACATGTAGGTTTTCATCCAAATGGTTTCACCGGGGTAGTAGTAGGGCTTGTCGGTAAACACATAAGGCTTTTCTCTCAAATTTTCCCATTTATACTTTTCACGGGCCACGAGATAATTCTGCGAATCAAAAAAGACATTTTCGTTATTTGGGAAGAAGTTGTGTGGGAGCATGCGGGCTACTCTAGCATTGGCCATATAGCCCGAAATAATAAGATTCTCAGGATTTGTCGGCTCGCCATTGGCCGAGACCTGCAGCAAGGAATCTTTTAGAATAAGCCAGCTTACGGGGAAAAAAGCATCCACATAGTATTCATTCGGCCAGGATTGCTTAAGGTAGTGAACCTCCAATCGGCGGGTTGAGGTTACTTCAAATTTTCCGATCTCTTTTGATGAATTTACCATAGCCAATATTGATGGAATGGTATCCAGGCTATTACCTATCTCGTATTCCAGTCGGTTGGTTCTAAAACTTGTGAGATTTGCTTCCTTTACACTATAAACCCTAAAGCCTTGTTGTTCGAGTTCATTCGTTAGCAGCGCCTTAAAAAAATGTCTCACGGAGCCTAAGTAAGCCTTTTGCCGGTTCTCTTTAATTAACGGGTTAGCTGTTGAATCAAGGTCGATGTACTGTATTGGGCCTTGGTAGTGGAAGCCATTTCGTGTTTGAAAAAAGCGCTCCATGTAATAGATGATGCGGTAGCCCAGGTCAGTATTTTCGATTTCAAGTGGGAGGTCGCAGGTTGCTGAAAAGTATCGCCCTCCCTTCTCTTTGCCCTCATCGAAGTTCAGTACCCATGGATTAAGTATTTTTGTGTTGGCAACAAACGGGTCGTATTTTCCTCCAATAAACACCGACTCAAACCGTGCCAGCTGCCGTTCCCATTTTTTGTCGCGCTTCGAAACCAGCTTCACCTCGTCCAGCTGTCGTTCGTCGGGCACCATGCTAAAGAAAACCTGCGTAACCTTGTCCCCGGCAATTTTTATGTGCTGCGACTGCGTTTTATAACCAACGAAAGACGCTACTATTTCCACAGTACCCGGCGGCACATCCTTAATCATGAATTTACCGCTCTTGGTGGTTACGCTGCCGATAGTGGTGCTGGCAATAAAAACGTTGACGAAAGGAAGAGCTTCACCGGTAGCCTGATCGATTACTGCCCCGTAGATGTTTGCCTGGCGGGCCGTTACCACGAATGAGCCGAACAGAAAAGGTACTATCAGCAACATTCTTCCACGGTTCCTGAGGCTAACAATCAGGCTCCTGAGAGGGCAAATGTTTTGGTAGGTAATCATCCTGGTGTAGGTTAAGGTTCTGCTGTCGGGATTGGCATCAAAAAATGTACCGGCTGTGTTTCAAGTGCCTCACCTCTCCACTCCATGCTTCAACCATCCTCTCGGAGCATCTATGTTTCAAGCGTCCGCTTGGAACGACAATCCTCCAGCGTCTCGCTGGTTATCA
>CBFGTI010000338.1:0-3100 GCA_965651695.1 uncultured Imperialibacter sp.
CTACACCAGCCGGAGCCCTGATTATTACGGAGATTCTGGCTGATCCAAACCCAAAAGGTGTTTTCCCGGATGAGCCTCTACTGCCGGCCGCTTCATCGGCCGAATTTGTAGAAATACTTAATGCGACCTCGCACACTATTACAATTGGAGGTTTTTCGCTTTCGGGCGGATCAGTTTCGGGCAGTACACTTGGCCCTGGAGAGTATGTAGCACTGGTGCCGTTGGCGCACCTGGGTGATTACAGCGTCTTTGGGCTTGCAGTTGCTGTAGACGGTTGGAATACATTAACGAATACCGGTGAGCAGGTTACCTTGAGCGATCAGTTCGGAAATGTGTTGGACAGTGTCACTTTTAGCAGTACCTGGTTGGGTAATAGCGAAAAGAAAGGCGGATGGTCACTTGAAAAGATCAACCCGCTGCCTGCATGTGAAAGCAGTGCAAATTGGGGAGCTTCCATAGACGAAAAAGGAGCGACACCGGGTGAGCAGAATTCGATATATGATGATGCCCCGGATACAAATAATCCTGGGCTCGTTTCGATTGGGGTAGAGAATGATGATCGAATACTGCTTCAATTTAGTGAAAAGATGGACCTGGAGAGCCTTGGCACCGGCGTTGTGACGCTTGACGGATACACTTTTATAGATCGAATAACGGTAAACGAATCTGCGATTATGCTGTATTTGGATGCGCCGCTTGTGTCCGAGGCTGAGTACAACTTAACAGTAACCGGGTTCAAAGATTGCGCTGGCAATTTGCTGGCTTCAGCGGTGCATCCATTTTTCCACGACGCAAAGCCTCCTGTACTTTCGGCGGTAGAAGTAAGGTCATTTAATAGCCTTTGGCTTTTTTTTGATGAACCTCTGAAAAAAGACCCTGCAGAAACTGAGGCCAATTTCTCGGTATCAAATTTAATTGGCAGTCCTTCAAAAGCAGTGCTGCAATCTGACAAGGAGATTTTGCTGGAATTCGATGAGCAATTTGTTGTTGGCGCTACCTACGATCTCACTGTCAACCTGATGGCCGACACTCTTAACAATGCCATGACAACTGAAACTAACCTGATTTTTGAAGTGGCACAGGATATTGATTCGGTTTGGACAGAGGGTCCCAATTTTCTTTCGATCAGCTTTTCTGAAGAGGCAAGTGCTTTTGGCCTGGCTGAAACGCAAAACTACTGGGTCGGGAATCTCACACCGTTTTCCGCGATGGTGATGGCTCCAAATCATGTCAGGCTGATTTTCGCACAAAATTTCCCCGAAAATAAAGAACTGGTGCTGTCGGTTAGAAACCTGGAGGCATCCTCCGGCGGAAATCTCATAACTCCGGACTACATCTTTACCTACGACACACGAGCCCCTGCTCTTGGTGAGCTGCTGCCACTTAACGAAAATGATTTACTGCTAATTTATGATGAAAAAGTAACTGAATCTCCCGCAGAAGCAGTTTCTAATTACGTTCTGAATGGGGAAGTCTTCCCTGACAAGGTGATCCATCAATCCGACGGCAAGTCGGTGCTTCTATCTTTTGTGGATGCTTTTCCTGTGGAAGTTTTGCAGGAGCTTTCGGTAAAAAACATCAGCGATCGTTTTGGGAATGGGCCGAAATCAGCAATTAAGCGAACCTTTGTTTTCGATACGCTGGCTCCCACGATCAAAAGAGTGGTGGTTACCGGGCCATCTTCCTTAGACATTACCTTTTCGGAACCGGTAGTGGCTGCTCCGGCATCGCATCAGGGCAACTATTTGCTGGACTCTCACGAACCGGTGCAGGCAACAAGGAATGCGCCCGACTCTGCAATCGTTTCTTTAGTTTTCGGTAGCGCCATTCCCGATGAAGCAACCCTCGTAATTAATAACATACAGGATTTTTATGGAAACACCACCGCCCTGCATGGCTTCGATATAACGAACCATGTCTTGATGCCCGGGAAAGTTGCCGTGCTCTCGGAAATGCAAGTGGAGGTGTTTTTTAACAAGAATGTGGAGGTCTTTGAATTCAGCAACGTTTTTTCTGAAACACTGGAAATAATTGGCATAGCCGAAGGGTCTTCGTTAAACAGCTTGTTGCTGGAAAGTAGCTCGGCCATGATCGATGGGCAGGATTACGTAGTGAGGTTCCAGAATCTGACTTCTGTAGCCGGCGTGCCACTTGGTGAGGATGACTCGATTGCCTTTACTTATCAATCGATGGTAGACAAAATGATTTCTACCGAACCGTTTTATGCGGAATTGCACTTTTCAATTCCACTTCATAGCGACAGTATAGCGAGTAGCACATCCTTCTCTGTTGAGCCGGGTGATATAGTGCCGGCAGTTTGGTTGGCCGATTTCAGCCAAAGAAATGTGGTGAGGCTGTTCTTTCTGGAACCGCTACCTGCGAATGAAACGCTTACCTTAACGTTTTCCGGCGTTTACGATGAATGGAGCAGGAGGATTCCGGACCAAACGTTAACATTTACAGTCGATTCCAGTCGACCGAAGATTGACACGTTGTACACGAGGGGCTTTAATGAAATGGTGGTCAAGTTTTCGGAAGCCGTCACTTCCGTTACAGCACTCGCTGCCAACCATTACCAACTAATAGAAGACGGCCACCCGGTGGAAATAAAAACATATCCGGCTAGCACTAATTCTGTTCTTTTGCAGTTCGAAAATGACTTTGCGGATGGGGAAAATTACCAGCTCATTGTGCACAGAATTGAAGATGGGGCAGGAAATGAAATGGAGAAGGACACACTGGAGGTTCATTTCGTGGCGCCGCTTATTGCTCAAGCGGGAGATTTACTCATCACCGAGGTCATGTTTGATCCAACCCCTTCCGTGGGCCTGCCAGCTGTGGAATATGTGGAGATCTATAATAATAGTACAAGTGTGTTTGATCTTTCGACGGTGGTTTACGCTGATGACGGCCAAACAAATAGGTTGGATGGAATGCTGGCGGCCGGTGAATACCTGATCCTGTGTCCTTCGGAAGCGGCTGCAAGTTTTGGCGCGCATGGTAAAGCGCTGGGATTCACAGCCTGGTCTGCCTTGTCAAACAGTTCGGACTCGCTCACGCTAACGAACAGGATGGGAGAAATTCTGGACGTAGTCGTATA
>CBFGTI010000339.1:0-3075 GCA_965651695.1 uncultured Imperialibacter sp.
GTTTTTAATACATTTAAGCTTGTGCTACTTTTGCAACTCCAAATAAAGAAAACCTGTAACCGAAAAATCAAATGGGAAAAGTACTCATCATCGGCGCCGGCGGCGTGGGACGTGTAGTAGCTTATAAATGCGCTAAAAATTCTGAAGTATTTAATGAAATAATGCTGGCCAGCCGCACCAAATCGAAGTGCGACGATATTGCTGCAGATATTAAAAAAGATGTTGGAGTAACCATACAGACTGCTAAGGTTGACGCCGATGTAGTTCCCGAACTGGTGCAGCTCATCAATAGTTTCAGACCCGACATTGTGATTAACGTGGCGCTGCCTTACCAGGATCTCACCATAATGGACGCCTGCCTGGAAACCAAGGTGCATTATCTTGATACAGCTAACTACGAACCAAAAGACGAAGCCAAGTTTGAGTACAGCTGGCAATGGGCGTACCAGGAAAAATTTAAAAAAGCAGGCCTTACAGCTGTGCTTGGTTGCGGGTTTGATCCCGGCGCCACCGGCGTCTTCACAGCGTATGCCGCCAAACACTACTTCGACGAAATTCACTACCTCGACATAGTGGACTGCAATGCCGGAGACCACGGTAAGGCGTTCGCAACCAACTTCAATCCTGAAATCAACATCAGGGAGGTAACCCAAAAAGGAAAGTATTTCGAGAATGGGGAATGGAAAATGACTGAGCCGCACGAAATCGGTCTCGACATCAACTACCCCAACATCGGCCCGAAAAAATCTTACCTCATCTACCACGAGGAGCTGGAGTCGCTGGTGAAGCACTTTCCCACTATAAAAAGAGCCCGTTTCTGGATGACCTTCAGCGAAAACTACCTCACGCACCTGAGGGTGATCCTGAACATCGGCATGGGCAGCATTGAGCCTATCAACTACAACGGGATGGAAATTGTGCCGCTGCAGTTTCTGAAGGCGGTGCTCCCCGACCCTGGAGAGCTTGGAGAAAACTACAAGGGCGAGACTTCCATCGGCTGCCGTATTAAAGGCCTGAAAAATGGCACGGAAAAAACCTACTACGTTTACAATAACTGCAAGCACCCCGATGCCTACCGGGAAACCAAAGCCCAGGGTGTGTCATATACCACCGGCGTGCCTGCCATGATTGGCGCCAAGCTGGTGCTGGAAGGAAAGTGGAGTGGTGCGGGTGTATTCAACGTGGAGCAGTTCAACCCCGATCCCTTTATGGAAGAAATGAACAAGCAGGGTTTGCCATGGCACGAGCTGCACGACGTAGACCTGGAGTTAAATTAAATTTAAGAATTAATTAATTTGAAGATTGGCCTCGCATTCATTGCGGGGCCTCTTCTTCATTCCCGAATTATCGATAGGTTGCTCTGGCCCTACCCAATTTTCAAAACCCATGATCGACTACTCCAAAGTTTCCGTACCCTGCTACCTGCTTGAGGAATCGCTGCTGCGCCGCAACCTGGAACTGATGAAAAAAGTACAGGCCGAAGCCGGAATCGACGTTATTCTGGCATTTAAAGGTTTCGCTATGTGGAGTACATTCCCTTTGGTGCGGCAGTACCTGAAGGGCGCTACGGCCAGTTCGCTGGATGAGGCGAAATTGTGCTTTGAAGAGATGAAGGTGAAAGCACACACCTATGCCGTAGCTTACCGCGACAGCGAATTTGAAGAAATAATGAAGCTAAGCAGCCACATCACCTTCAATTCGCTCAACCAATTCGAACGTTTCAAAGACGATGTAAAGGCCTTCCCCGAAAAGATCTCTTGCGGCATAAGGGTGAACCCGGAATACTCGGAGGTTACTACGGACTTGTACAATCCGTCGGCGCCAACGTCACGCCTCGGCATGACGGCAGCACACTTTGGAGACACATTGCCTGAAGGGATAGAAGGACTGCATTTTCATGTGCTGTGCGAGTCTTCTTCTTATGCGCTGGAAAATACACTGAAGTCGTTTGAGGAGAAGTTTGGCCACCTGATCCCCCAGGTAAAGTGGGTGAATATGGGAGGCGGCCACCTGATGACCCGCAAAGGCTACGATGTGAACCACCTCATTAATTTACTAAAGAGTTTTAGGGAAAAGTGGGGCGTTGAGGTAATACTGGAGCCCGGCAGTGCGGTGGCCTGGGAAACTGGCGACCTGGTAGCTTCCGTGCTCGATGTTGTAGAAAACAACGGCGTGAAGACAGCCATTCTCGATGTTTCGTTTACCTGCCATATGCCCGACTGCCTGGAAATGCCCTACAAGCCAAGAATAAGGGGCGCAAAAATGGACCCGGAGCCAGGAAAGCCGACCTACCGTATGGGCGGTATGAGCTGCCTTGCCGGTGACTTTATGAGCGAGTATTCGTTCGACAAAGCATTGGCGCCGGGCGATCTGGTGGTTTTTGAAGATATGATCCACTACACCATGGTAAAAACCACCACATTTAATGGTGTGCCGCATCCTTCCATTGGCATCTGGAAAGAAAACAACAGTTTCCAGCTGGTTAGAACGTTCGGGTACGACGACTATAAGCGTAGGTTATCGTAGCTCTACAGTTACGTCCTCATCCATTCCTACTTCGGCCAGCACCAGCAAAAGTGCTCTCTTAATTCCCTTTGTACCATCTTTGTTGATGTAATACTCGTCGAGCGCATGCGCATTGCGGCCAATACCACCTCCGCCTATGGTTACTGCCGGTATGCCTTTAGAAATGGGAATATTTGAGTCGGTAGAGCTTCTCCGCAACGTTGGCTTGCCTCCCACATGCTGAGTAGCCGCTATGGCTCGCTGCACAAGAGGCAGTGTTTCCGGGTGCTCTCCCGAAGGCCGGTTGCCAATCATTTCGATGTTCACCGTCAGGTCGGGCCCATGTCTGTTCAGCTTGTTTTGGTCAGCCAGCGCTTTGCGAATAGCCGTTTGCAAAATCGTATCGATCTTCACCAGCATTTCAGGGCTCTCCGACCGCATATCTACTTCCATAATAGATTCAAACGGGATTGAATTTACCGAAGTGCCCCCCGACACTACCCCCACATTGTAGCTTGTTTTAGGTCCGTCTCTGGTGAATTTGTCGGCGTCGTCGGTAAAGTAGGTAAT
>CBFGTI010000340.1:0-3047 GCA_965651695.1 uncultured Imperialibacter sp.
TAGCTACAGCTGCCGATATTTCATTTGCCGAAACTATCTGTCAACAAATCGAAGAAAGTGCGCTCAAGAGAGGCACGGGTATTGCCAAACGCTCTCCGGAATACATAGCCAAAAAGATGCAGGAGGATAAGGCCATTGTGGCTTTTACCAAAGACGGCCGCTGGGCTGGATTTTGCTACATCGAAACCTGGAGCCATGGCAAGTTTGCCGCTAACTCGGGGCTCATCGTTCACCCCGATTTTCGTAAGGAAGGTTTGGCCAAGCGCATTAAAGAGAAGGCGTTTCAGCAGTCGCGGAAGATGTTTCCAAATGCGAAGCTGTTTGGCCTTACCACCAGCTTGCCGGTAATGAAGATCAACTCGGACCTGGGGTACGAACCAGTGGTTTATTCGGAGCTTACCGACGACGAGGACTTCTGGAAGGGATGTTCGAGCTGCGTGAACTACAGCATACTGATGAGCAAGAACAAAACCAACTGTATTTGCACGGCGATGCTCTTCGATCCGAAGGAAAAACACGAGAAGCGCTGGAATTTCATTAAAAAATCGAAAGTTTACGAGCGACTGCTCCGTATTAAGAAGGCAGCATTTCTGAAGTTCAGTAGAAAGAAAGAAGAAAACGTACAGCTGCAAAACGCCTGAAAATGAATGAAATGTAGTGGTAGGAACGGCATTTTTCGCCGTTCCTCCGATTTCTTTTACCTATTGAGTTAACTTTATACTAACCGAAACTCCTATTTACACAAAATGAAGAAGAAAGTTCTATTGGCGTACAGCGGCGGTCTCGACACCTCTTACTGTCTGATCTACCTTCAGGCGCAGGGCTACGAGGTGCATACCGCTTTGGCAGATACCGGAGGTTTCACCAGGGAGGAAATTGGTGCACTGGAGGCCAAGGCGAAAAAGCTTGGATCGGCCAGCCACCATACTTTGGACATTGTAAACGAGTATTACAGCGAGGGTATCCGCTTCCTTTTGTACGGCAATGTGCTAAAGAATCAAAGCTACCCGCTTTCCGTCAGTGCCGAGCGGGTGTTTCAGGCAAGGGCAATTGCCAGGCTGGCCAACCAGCTAAAGGTAGATGCCGTCGCTCATGGGTCTACCGGTGCGGGCAACGACCAGGTGCGGTTCGATCTGGTGTTTCAGGCGCTTTGTACGGGTAAAGACATTATTGCACCCATTCGGGAGAAACGGCTGAGCCGGGAGGAAGAAATACAGTATCTGAAAGATCACAACGTGGAGATGAACTTCGACAAAGCGTTGTACTCCGTTAATCAGGGCCTTTGGGGTACCTCGGTAGGCGGCAAAGAAACGCTTACCTCCAAAGGCTTTCTTCCAGAGTCGGCCTTCCCAAACCAGGTGACGCAGTCTGAAGCAAAATCTATTACCATCGAATTTGAGAAGGGCCAGCCGGTAGCGCTCGACGGGAAGCGGATGGCGCCCGTGGAGGTAATAAAAGCCTTGAACCAGCTGGGCGGCAGCTATGGCATAGGACGCGACATTCACGTGGGCGACACCATTTTGGGCATCAAAGGCAGGGTAGGCTTCGAGGCACCGGCGCCAGCCATACTCATTAAGTCGCACCAGGCACTTGAGAAGCACGTGTTGAGCAAATTTCAGCTGCAGATAAAAGAGCAGCAGTCGCTTTGGTACGGCCAACTGATGCACGAAGGGCTTTGGCTCGACCCCGCCTGCCGCAATCTTGAGGCTTTTCTCGAAAGCTCGCAGGAGAGGGTAACCGGAAAGGTTTTTGTAGCGCTGGCGCCCTACCGCTTTCAAGTGCAGGGTATTGAGTCGAAGTACGACCTTATGAACAACCTTTTTGGAAAATACGGTGAAATGAACAGCCTCTGGAGCGCCGACGATGCCAAAGGCTTTGCCAAAATATTTGGGGTACAACAAATGATCATTCAAAAAACTGCGGAAAATGCCGGAAAAAACTGACAAAGCAAGTGTAGGGATATGGGGAGCGGCAGGTTATACCGCAGGCGAGTTGGTCAGGATCTTGCTCCGGCATCCCGGCGTGCAACTTACCTCGCTGGTAAGCGAAAGCCAGGCAGGAGCGGCCATTGCCACGGTGCACACCGACCTGCTGGGCGAAACATCGCTACAGTTTACCGATACTTTCGATGAATGGCCCGCCGTGCTCTTTTTGTGCAAAGGGCATGGTGCATCAGCGGGTTTTCTCAAAGAGCACACAATACCTGCCGAAACTAAGGTAATTGACCTCAGTCACGATTTCAGGCTTTCTGCCAACCCGCAGGGCTTTGTGTATGGGTTGCCGGAACTAAACGGCAGCAAGGTGAAAAAGGCAAACCGGGTGGCCAATCCCGGTTGTTTTGCCACTGCCATGGAGCTTGCCCTGCTGCCCGCTGCGGATGGCGGCCTGCTGAAAAGCGAAATCCATGTTTCAGGCGTTACCGGGTCTACAGGTGCCGGCCAGGCATTGAGCCCCACCAGCCATTTTACCTGGCGCGAAGGCAATATGTCGGTATACAAGGCCCTGGAACACCAGCACCTGGCCGAGGTGGGTGAAACACTTTCGTTTGCCGCCCTGGCCGAAGTGCCGGCAATAAGCTTCATTCCCTACCGGGGCAATTTTACTCGCGGCATTATTGTTACAGCCTACTTCGACTACAAAGGGGAGGAGGATGCACTCATTAAATTGTACAGCAATTACTACAAAAAGTCAGCGTTTACCTTTGTTTCTACAGTGAACCCCGACCTTAAAATGGTGGTGAATACAAATAAGTGCGTGGTGTACCCGAAAAAGATCGGCCAGAAAGCAGTAATTATTTCTGTGATAGATAATTTGCTGAAGGGGGCATCGGGGCAGGCAGTGCAGAACATGAACCTGGCCATGGGATGGCCCGAAACCCTCGGTTTGCAACTGAAAGCCAGCGCTTTTTGAGCGGTGCCGTATTGAATAACGAAAAATTAAACCCAACCGATAATGAAGAATTTCCTGTCTTTAGACGACGTAAGCGACCCGATGGCGCTTGCACAAAAGGCAATTGAGTTGAAGAAAAAAAGCCGCGAAGACTTGCT
>CBFGTI010000341.1:0-2960 GCA_965651695.1 uncultured Imperialibacter sp.
ACATAATCGGCCGAAGCAAACTGCTCGATAGCTCCAATACCAACGGTGTGCATTCCCAGCTTTCTGGCAGGTGCCAGATCCCGTTCGTTATCACCCACCATCCACGATTGGGCCGGGTCCACATCGTAAAGCGCCAGGGCTCTTTCAAACATCAGCGAGCCCGGCTTCCGACCCAGCGATTCGGAAACACCCGGGTAGTACGGCGAGTAGAAAACATCGTCTATCAGCGCGGGCAGCAACTCATGCATCTTCCGGTGGCACACCGCTACATCGCTATGTGTATAATAGCCCCTGGCAATACCCGCCTGGTTGGTAATTACGATGGCAAGAAAACCACTGGCTTTCAGTAGTTTAAGAGCTTCCTCCACCCCTTGTTCAATAATGAAGTGTTCGGGCTGCCAGGTATAATCGCCCCGCTCCACGTTAATCACCCCATCACGGTCTATAAACACAGCTTTATTCATTTCCTGAATAGAAATAATTTGAATTTTCCGCAAAATGGGAGTATCCTTTCAAGAAAAGAAATGGATTTAATATGTTTGGCTTTTTACTGATGAAAATCTGTGGTAAAAGGACTGGTAATTATCCCCACTTACAACGAAAAAGAGAATGTAGCGCTCATGATCGAGGCTATCTTCTCGTTGGCAACGCCGTTCAACATCCTTATCGTTGATGATGGGTCTCCCGACAACACCGCCGGCCTCGTAAAAGAGCTGCAGAGCGTGTACCCCGACCGGCTTTTTCTGATAGAGCGGCCCGGCAAGCAAGGCCTTGGCACTGCCTATATTGTGGGGTTTCAGTACGCCCTAGGCAACGGTTATGAGTACATCTTTGAAATGGACTGCGACTTCTCCCACGACCCCAAAGACCTCGAAAGGCTTTATTATGCCTGCGCTGTGGAAGGGTACGACGTTGCCATTGGTTCGCGGTATGTGGGCAACCTTGTAAACGTGGTCAACTGGCCCATTGGCCGTGTGCTGATGTCGTTCTTCGCCAGCTTGTACGTGCGCTTCATTACCGGCATGCCCATTGCCGACACCACGGCGGGCTTCAAGTGCTACCGGCGGGTGGTGCTCGATACCATTCCCTTCAACAAAATAAAGTTCGTGGGCTATGCCTTCCAGATCGAAATGAAATTTACGGCCTGGAAATACAACTTCAGAATAAAGGAAATCCCGATCATTTTTACCGACCGCAGCCGGGGTGAATCCAAGATGACGAGAGGCATTTTTCAGGAAGCCGTGCTGGGCGTTATCCAGATGCGGGTGTACAGCCTCTTCAGGAAGTACCTGCGAAGCTACGCATAAGCTTTTTCTACCGTGAATTGATCCTTAGTAGCGTTTTTTCTACCGCGAATGGACGCGAAAAGGCGCTAATGCATGAGTGGGTGGATTTTTTTCCCTCTTATTAGAGTTTATTGGCGTTCATTAGCGCAATTCGCGGTTAAAAACCAAGAGCGCAGCTCTCCCAGGCACTATTAGCGGTTCTCCCCTCAATCGAATTTTATCGACGAAATTGGCGTAATTCTGCTGATGATCATCGTAGGTATAAGCAGGGTAAGATTAACAACCACAAAGGTGAGCACGTTCACGAATATCATAGCGGGCCAGTCCCAGTAAATAGGCACATGGTCCATATAGTAATTGGCCGCATCCAGCGGTATCAGCTTAAAGTAACTCTGCAGAAACCCAAACCCAAGTGCCACCAGGTTTCCCAAAATCATCCCTTTCACGATGAGCAGCATGCCGTTCCACGAGAAAACCGTGCGCACCACCTTGTCGGTTGCTCCCAGCGCTTTCAAAACGCCTATCATGGTGGTTCGCTCCATGATGAGGATAAGCAGGATCGACACCATATTGAAGCAAGCAACGAAAAGGATAAGTACCAGGAAAATAACTACGTTTCGGTTGAGCAGGTTTAGCCAGTCGAATATCTGCAGGTAGCGGTCTTGCGAGGTTTCGGCATACAGGTCGGGGTCCAGTACCTCAAACATCTCCTCTTCCGCCTGTTCAATCCGGGAGGGGTTTTTCAGGAACACCTCGTAACCACTCACCTCCGAGTTGTCCCAATTATTCAGCCGCTGAATCAGCCCGAGGTCTCCGATAATGATCTGTTCGTCAAAGTCTTCGAGGCCTGTTTCATAAATACCGGCAATTTGCAGCCTTCTGAAGCGGGGCGGGTTTTGAACAAAATACATTACCACCTGGTCGCCGGTATGCAAAAGCAGCTTATCGGCAATTTTTCTGCTTATAAGCACTTCAAGCGAATAGGTGGTGTCAGGAAAGCTGATAAACCGACCTTCCTTGAGGTTGGGGGCAAACCGGGCGGTATCATAAGCTTTGTCAACACCCTTAAAAAGCACGCCGAGCACCTCTTCATCTGTTTTCAGCAGGCCCGGCTTGTACCCAAATGGCTGGGCATGCTGAATGAAATCGTAAGATGGCCAGTTGGTATAGAAATCGGAATTGAGGCTGATGGGCGGCTGCTCGTAGCTGGAGCTAAGGGTGTACCTGGTCACCTGCATGTGGCCTGCGAAACCAAATATCTTTTCTTCTATGGTGGTTTGGAAGCCCCGCAGAATAAGAAAAGCAATGAGTGTACTGGCGAGGCCGATGGTGATGCTGGCAACGGCAATCTTACCGATTGAAGAAGAAAAGGAGCCCTCCTGCCCTTGATTGATTCGTTTCGATATAAAATAAGAAAGATTCAAAAATCCTTAATTTTGCACCGGTGATTCAGGGCGATTACATTTAAATATTTTCTTTGAAATTCTTCTTTTTACCCCTGCCCCTAAAGGGAAGAAGAATTTCAAAGCTGTTATGACCGGCTGGGTTTCTCCCTTTAGGACGCGGGCCGTTCCACGTCGGCGACCTGGAAGGGTAATAAAACAGATTTGAAGCTCACGTCACGGATCTGTTTTAAATGCGGTTGCCCTGCCCGGTGGTTTCTCATAATTTGAC
>CBFGTI010000342.1:0-2954 GCA_965651695.1 uncultured Imperialibacter sp.
AGCAGGCGGATCTTGTAGTCGTAGTTCATGAGCACCCATTCGCCATTAATGCTGGCTTCCCAGCTTTTCACACCCGACATACCATCTTCAATTATAAACCGGCACTCTTTTTTGTTCACAACGGTCGGTCTGATGGTAGGCGGCACCGAGTCGGTTGCAACGGTGTAGGTGGCAAGCGAATTGGTAAGGAAACTTATCTTGTTGTCTTCCCATGCACCGCCAACATAGCCAAGGCTGCCATTTTTGCCATGTGTATACACAGCTGTCCTGGCCTGGTCGTACAGCTGCGTTGGCTTCAGCGTTACCTTGGCGGTACGGCGCAACGGCGAGGTGAGATTATCAAAAGAAAAAATTTCCTTATCGCCATTAATGGCTTTTTTCTTCACCACCAGGTACAGCGTATCGAACAAGCTATACCGGTTAAAGGCCACTTCGGTTTCGTCGTTATAAAAAACGTATTCGTGGTGTGGCGATACCGCAGCCTTAAAGTCAAACTTCTTTATCTGGCTGCAAAGATCTACCGAATCAGGAAGTCCTTTGCGCAGGTCCCACAGGTAAAAATCGTTGCTGCCCAACCTGTAGGCGGGTGGCAGCTCGTACTGAAACCCATTGGTAAATACCACCAGGCTTTGATTAGGGTTTTCATTGGCGCTCATTAGCTCCATTACGTTTCCGGTGATCTCGTAGCCGTCTTTTTTAAGCGCAGAAAGGTTTTTTACCGGCACTGAGCTTCTTTTGCTGTTGTCGATCGTCAGCTTCAGGTGCGAATAGTTGTTGTAGGTGTCCCATGTTCTTACCTCCAGCTGGTGTGTCGAGGAGTCGTTCAACTTTAATATTCCCCGGTTGTCGTTTGTCTCATATATTTTGAGCCAGTTCCCGTCGTCCACCCACAGCCTGGTAAACTTAGGCCCGCCGTTTACATATTCGGCGTAGTTCATATGCACCACCACGTTGCGCATTTCATCGAAGCTAAGTTTAGAGATCGTCTGGCTATAAATTTTTTGGTCGTTCAGCATTACCTCAATGCAGGGAATCCCATTTTTGCTCCAGGTTTCGTCAAACCGGTCGTATGCATACATTTCCAAACCAACCGAGCCCACAATGCTGATCGGCGTAGTCATCACGTAAGCGTCTCCCTGCTGCCTCACATCAAATTCGAATCTTCCAAATTGCCCGTTTATCCGAGCGTATTGGTCCATGGTGGTAAAGGCTATTTTGCGAATAAGTGGCGGCGCTGTGTCTATAAGTTCCGAAAAGCTGAAACGCATAGGATCGAGCGCCTTTTGGTTTGCATCCCTGATCTCGAAGTGCAAGTGGGGTCCCGAGCTTCCGCCGGTGTTGCCGGAAGCTGCAATCACGTCCCCCTTCTTAAAAACAAACTGGGTTTTATCGGGAAATAGATCTACTTCAAAGCTTTTTTTTGCATACTGCTGGGCTCTCACCCATTCCGCCACTTTCTTATTAAAAGTTTTAAGATGCCCGTATACGGTGGTGAGGCCATTGGGGTGAGTTACATACAACGCATTGCCGTAGCCGCCCGTGGTAATTTTAATGCGGCTTATATACCCTTCGGCTGCTGCATATACTGGCAAGCCCTCCACGCCACTGGTGCGAATATCGATACCAGCATGAAAATGCGTACCCCGAATTTCACCCATTGTTCCGGCCAGGTAGTTTCGTTCGCCGGGGCGTATGGGGAAAAGGAAATAATCCGGTTCATAACCATACTGAGCCACAGCCAGCTGAGAAGCGAACAGGAAAAATACGAGAGAGAATTTATTTAACTTCAAAATCGAGTAAAACTTCACTTTCAACAGACCCCTTCAGGCGATCGCCAATCTTAACAGGACCAACCCCTTTGGGAGTTCCGGTAAATATGATATCGCCTGTTTTAAGCGTAATAAATTTCGATATATAAGCAATGATGGATTCGAAAGAGTGGATCATGAGGCCGGAGTTGCCCTCCTGAACGGTTTTGTTGTTGAGTTCCAGCTTAAAATTGATGTTTTTCATGTCGCCGAATTTCTCTTTTGGTATAAACCTCGAAACCGGAGCTGAGCCGTTAAAACCTTTGGCGATCGTCCAGGGCAGGCTTTTTGCCTTAGCTTTTGTTTGCAGGTCACGTGCCGTAAAGTCAATTCCCAGGCCGATAGCATCGTAGTAGTTAGCCGCAAAGCTTTCGCTTATGCTTTTGCCTTCTCTACAAATCCGTAGAATCAGTTCCACTTCATGATGTATGTCGGTTGAGTAGTCGGGATGGTAGAAGGGCTCGTTGTCTTTTAGTAAAGCAGTATCCGGTTTCGAGAAAATAACGGGTTCCTCGGGCGTTTCATTGTTCAGCTCTTTAATATGATCGACGTAGTTGCGACCTATAGCTAATATCTTCATCTGATTTTACGGTTTGTCACCAAAATATCGGTTTCGCCACTAACACACAACCGATCTTAGACCAACCCATCAATAATTTGGCAGATGGCATTCTTTTTGAGTAATTTCATCCACATCGCCGGATGAATATTCGACGAATGCGCTTCCGGAGATTTCATCCGTTCACTAACCTTTCTCCGGTTGAAGCTATACTGCAATGCAGCGATAAACATTAAACTTTAACGAAATGAAAAAAATACAAGCACTTGTAATACTTGCAATCTCCTTTGTAGTGTATAGCTGCTCCACCGTAGCCGTAAGTGGCAGGAGACAGCTAGCGCTGGTGCCCGACTCTGAGTTGAACTCAATGAGCTTTCAGCAATACGACCAGGTGATAAAGGAGTCTAAGCTGTCGACCAACCGCGAACAGGTAGCCCTCGTCAATAACGTGGGAAGAAAAATAAGCAGTGCCGTCGAAAAATACATGCGAGACAATAATCTGCAGGATGAGCTAAAGGGTTATAAATGGGAGTTTAACCTGATAGAAGACGACGACATGGTAAACGCATGGTGCATGCCCGGAGGAA
>CBFGTI010000343.1:0-2949 GCA_965651695.1 uncultured Imperialibacter sp.
TATGTTTCAAGCGTCCGCTTGGAACGACAATCCTCCAGCGTCTCGCTGGTTATCAGAAGTCATCATGCAACCGCATCACCTCTCCACCCTCACATACTTCACCTCCCTGAAAGGCGTCTGGTCGGCCGTCACTCCCTCAATCACTACTTTATAGGTAGTTGTCAGGTCCGCTGAGTAAAAGGCAAAGCTGGCTTTGCCGCTTTCAGCGTCAGTTTCTATAGAAGGGTTCCAGTATAGCGTCGACCGATAGTCAGGATTCTCATGACTTTCTTTTGGTACGGAGTAATCAGGTGCTGTAAAATCGGCAGCAGCTGTATAGCCTTTGAGACTGAAAACAGAGAACCCATCTTTATTGAAGAACTTTTTAGAAGGATCTTCCTTGTACCGGTCTCCATTTTTGGTTTCAATCATAATTACTCCGGCGTGACCAGCCATACCGAAGATAGGGGCACTGTAAGTATATATATCAATCTTTTTAAGCTCATTAGCATTCATGTTGGAAAGGAACTCTGCCACGTTTTCTGTATATATTCTGGCACCGTCAATAATAAGTAGAGGATCTTCTGCCGATCTTAAAATCTCTTCTCCTATGGCCAGCGGAGTGGCCGGTATTGCAGTACTCAACTTTATAAATGGCACAGAAAGGCCCGTTTTTGGATCGGTTCTGTAAATGATTCTTACTCCCCCCATCCCTTGCATAGCCAGCAGTGCATTGTTACCCTGCGCCTTTTCCAGCTTCTCACCCGAAATACTCCGATCAGGTGCTCCATAGCCATAATTTTTTTCCTCCATTCGTTCCACCTTGTCACCCTTCACTGTCACCTCGTCCAGCAGTGTATAGCCTTCCTTCCCGCTGAGGCTGAAACTGCGCTGAGGCTCATTCTTTTCAACTACATTAAGGGCATAAGAGGGCAGTATTTCCGGCAGGGCAGGAGGCGTCCTTTCTGCAAGCTGCACCGACCCGTACGGCCTCCCTTTTTTGTCAAAAGCACCAAAAGCCACCTCTGCACTATCGGTAAATTGCAGTCCGCTGGCCCAAAACCGCCCGCTCGAGTCGGTGGCTATTGTGCCGTAGTCGTCGTAATTGCCCTGTACTACCATCAGCGAAACTGGCTCAGGTTCGTCTTTTCTGTTTTTGAAAACACCTTTAAACCCAATGCCGTATTCAATCTGGTAATCCGGCTTCTCCAGCGTAACCTCTTTTGCTACTTGCACCCACTCATACGCATCCACTATATCTTTTTCTTCAGCCACATAGGCTACCTGGGAGGTATCTACTACCGCCACCGATATTTCGGATGCAAGCGGCCGGCCATTGGCGTCGGTTAGCTCTACCGAAAACGACACCTTCTCCCGTTGCTGAAAAGCATCCTTCTCCGGCACTACTGCTAGCTGGATCGGGGAATAAATAGCCGAAGTAACCGATGTGCTTGCCACGGGCAGTTCATCGGACATCGCTTTCTCGTAAATGTTCAGCACAGGTACGGGCTTGTAGAAAAAATCTTTCGGGTCGAAGTTGCGCATCCAATGGGTGTAGGCCCTTACCGTGTAGTTGCCCGCTGATGCTGTTGGAGGCAACGACAGCTGCCCGCGGGTTTCGCCGCTCTCTATGGGGAACGAATGCGATTGCACCACCTCTTTTGCCTCGTTAATAAGGTCCACATACAGCACCCTGCTGAGGGTGTCTACCATCAGCGGATTTTCGTAGATCATATAGCCCTTCAGCCAGATGGTCTCGCCGGGGTAGTAGTAGGGTTTGTCGGTGTGCAGGTAGGGCTTTTCCAGCAGGTTGTTCCATTTGGATGTGGTAGATGCCAGCAATGAGGGGTCGTAATTATTGATGCTTTCGTCGGGATTGAAGTTGTACGGCAGCATGTGTGCCAGCCTTACCTTGCTCATGTGGCCCGACACCACCAGGTCGTAAGGGTCCAGGGCCACGCCCTTCGCGCTTACCTCAATCGATCCGCCGTTAAATGATATCCAGCTGAGAGGGTAAAATGCATCGAGGTAGTAGCTATTGGGCGCTTTGCCGGCAACGTAGTGTATTTCCAGCCTTCTTTTGGCGAATAGCTTGTGCTCACCAATTCTATCGCCGGGGGCAGCCATTTTATCGGTAACAAAGGGCTCTACCGTATTGCCAATCTCCTGCGCCAGCCGGTTAGTTTTGGGGTGGGTTTGAAAGCCGACAAGCTCTTCGTACACCACAAAACCCTGCGATTTCAGGTCGTTGTTAATCATCGACTTGAAAAAGTGACGGGTCGAGCCGAGGTACACCCCCTGCCGGTTGGCGTGCCATTTCTCAGCCAGTGCGGCGTCCAGGGTCGACATCTCGGTGTATTGCACCAGGCCAACGAAATACATCCCTCTGCGGGTCTGTTTAAAATCCTGGAGAAAGTAGTTGATTTTGTACCCCAGGGCCATGTTCTCTATCTCCAGCGGCTCATTGGCTTTGGCAGCGAAATAGGGAATGTCCCCGGCTTCCTTGCCATCTTCAAAATCCAGCACCCACGGGTTCACTATTTTGGCCTCTTTGGCTAAATGGTCATCGCCGAGAAACGCTCTTTCGAACCGGCGGAGCTGCCGTTCCCACTTTTTATCCCGCTTCGAAACCAGCTCCACACCCTCCAGCTCCTTGTCGAGCGGGGTAAGTTTCAACTCCACCACCATTTCTTTGTTATCGCGAAGCACCACCCGCTTGTACTGTGGCTCATATCCCACAAACGACGCTACTATCTCGGTAACACCCACGGGCAATCCTTCCAGCTTAAACTTTCCTTCCAGATCTGTGGCTTTACCAATGGTTGTATTGTTAAGAAAAACATTGGCAAAAGGCAGCGATTCCCCCGTTTTGCTGTCGAGCACTACGCCCGATACGATCCCGTTTTGGGCGTGAAGAAGCGGCGCAGCAAGTGCCATAAAAAGAAAAGGGATTAAGCTTCGGAAAAGCTG
>CBFGTI010000344.1:0-2943 GCA_965651695.1 uncultured Imperialibacter sp.
TCCACGGAATCAGATCCTTATTTCGGTCCAAACTCTTGAAAATGTCGCCGTGCAGGGCCGGAATGATAAGGAGGTCGGTTTTAAAATCTTCCTCAATCAGGTAGTTGGGATGAATGCTGAAGAAGTCCTGCTTCAAAAAGTTTTCCTTCCTTTTGCCCACTAGTTGAAAGTGAAACACAGGCTCTTTACCGGCTCTTTGCAATGCCTTGTTAGTTTCGGAGAAAATGTGGTGAATACCCTCCACATTAGTAATACTAATATCTCCCTCCGGGATTAAAACGGATACGTACTTCATAGTGGAAATATAGTATCATTCATATGGATTTCATAATTGCCCCGCTAGATCGCCGATTTAACAAAACACTATTTCGATTTGCTATGAAGGAGGGGGGAGGACTATCTTTGAATAACGATAGAATATTTTAGAAAGCAGTTTTGCTTACGGACTGAAGCTACAGAAGTATAAATTTTATTCAGCATGAAAGTATTACTTGATATAAGGGATGATAAAGTTGATTTTTTATGGAGCTACTCAAAAATTTCTCTTTTGTGAAAGCCCATCCTCTTTCAAAAGATAAAGAGAGCTGGCAGCTGAAATAAACGAAGCAGTAGCAAACTTAAAACTTGTTCGTGAAGGCAACCTGAAGGCCAGACCGGCAAGAGAGATGCTTGATGAGATATAGTATTCTGTCACTTGCAACAACCTATCCTGTACAAATCACAATCGACTTCTCTTAAACAAACCTGAGCTTGATCAAAAAAATAAACTTCCGGCTTGCTGCTAATGCTACACTCACAATAGTGGTGCTCGTATTAATTTACCATCTACTCATTATCACAGGCACCATTCCATACGAGGCTGCCTGGGGCGGGCGCCTGGAAAACGATGAGCAGATGATTCAATTCGAGAGTTTTTCAATTCTCATGAACCTGTTCATTCTATTCCTGGTATCTATCAAGGCTGGCTACTCTAAAATTAAAATCCCTCAAGCTGTCATCACCGTATTTCTGTGGGTGTTTGTAGCGCTATTCGCCCTAAATACCTTTGGCAACCTAATGGCCACAAACATCTGGGAAAAAGTAATATTCACACCCATGACCGCTCTGCTGGCGATTTTCTTCTGGCGAATGGCAGTGGAGAAGAACTAAGAACCGGCAACAGGGTGGCTATTCGTTAACCGACTTTAGATCTCAATCTTCCTATCCCGCGCAATCACCTTCCATTCGCCAGTTACCTCGCCCTTTTGCACTGTGTGAGCCCGCTCATAAAGTGCCACTGTCGGGCATATGTGGATGGGAAGGCCATAAAGCACATCGCCAACCTTATAGCCATGGTCGTTTCCAGCCTCCAGCACCAGGTGCTCTTCGCTCTGGCTCACGGCTTTCAGTTGCGGGGCATTCAGAAAATGCACCCGCCGCTCCAGCGGGTTTTCTGCAGCAATTGATTTGTGACCAAGGTCGGTGCAAACGGTAGTAGGCGTGGGTAGCGAAATAACCCTCGACACGACGAGAGCTGCTGGTACGAAAGGCTGCTCGGGGCAAATTTCGCTATAGCCTTTGTCCCAGTACACAAAGGTGCCCGGGCTACAGATTACGTCCTTTCTGCGGGCGTGAACAGGAAAGGTCGGGGAGCCGCCTGCTATTACCACGGGTTCAGGAAATCCAAGCTGCTGGATCTCCTTCTTCATTTCGTCGACCGGCTCAAAGGTGGCATTGCAAGCCGCAGTCCGGTCTTCGAGAGAAGTTTGGCGGTGCTGCCCGTCATACACGTGAAAGCCCATTGGAACGATGCCTTTCATGGTTGCCACTTTCTCATACAGTGCCACAGCCTCCTTGCCGGGCGCAATGCCTGTGCGGTTATTGCCTGCATTCAAATCCATATATGCGTTAATGCGCAGCCCCTGGTCGGCAAAGGCTATTGAAATCTCCTGGGCCGAGTCGAGGTTGTCGAACAGGCAGGAGTAGGTAGTGGTGGGGTACTTTCTGATGAGCTGCAGAAACCGCTGAAGTTTTGGCCCCACCGGCTGATACGCCAAAAGCACGTCCTGCGCCCTGATCATCCCCAGCATTTCGGCCTCGGCTATGGTAGCACATTTAAATTTCTTTATGCCCTCATCCATCAACATTTTACTCACCTCACGGCTTTTGTTGGTTTTCACATGAGGGCGCAACCGATCTACATCATTTATCATGGCTTTTACCAACCGGATGTTCTCCCTCACTCTCTCTGGATAAATCACCAAAGCCGGAGAATCCAGTTCGCTCACATTGTCGATTTTATACCACTCGTCGCTCATATTGCAGACTTTACTTCAATTCAAATAAAACTTCTATTTCCACCGGAATGTTGTCGGGCAGCATGCCCATACCCACGGCGCTACGCACACCAATACCGTTTTCTTCACCCCAAACCTGCGCAAACAGTTCGCTGCACCCGTTAATCACGTACGGCTGCCTGTCGAACTCCGGCGAGCCATTCACCATCCCAAGCACTTTAATCACCCGTTTCACGGCGGAAAGGCTCCCCAGGTTGGTTTTAATAGTAGACAGGATAGTGAGACCGACCTGCCGGGCTGCCAGCTTACCCGCCTCCGGGTCCAGCTCGGCGCCTACCTTGCCAATAATCAGGCTGCCGTCGTTTTGCACCGGCCCGTGGCCCGATACATACAAGTGTCTGCCGTCGATCAGGTACGGCTTGTAAACTCCTTTCGGAGCGGGGGCTGGCGGTAGCGAAAGCCCAAGTTTTGCGAATTGTTCGTCTGCTGTCATCATCTGTCGGCTGTTCCCTGCTACTATATTTTTTTATATGAATAAATTTATCAGAAGCACCACTATCATGCCCACCACAGAAACCACGGTTTCCATCATCGACCACGAAAGAATCGTGTCTTTAATGCTGAGGTTGAAATACTCCTTATACATCCAGAACCCCGAATCGTTTAC
>CBFGTI010000345.1:0-2790 GCA_965651695.1 uncultured Imperialibacter sp.
GGCGTTTTAAAGTCGATCATCAGGTAAAACTTACCATCATGGCCGGGGTATACCCGGCCGTTGTTTGCTTTCACGATGCTGTCGAGCGGTTGGAGGTAAAGCGCTTCCAGCGTGGGGGTATTTTTGACTGACAGCGGCCGGTTGTGAGAAACATACAAGTCGCCTTTGATCAGAAATACGTCGGCTTCCACACTGGTAAATCCGTGCGACAGCGCATCTAACAGCGGACGGGTATGCTCGTAGTCGTTGTGCGCATGGGCATTGGGGAGGGGCGTTACCTGGGCTACCGCTGAGCTGCCAGAAAAAAGGAAAAGGAGCAGAAAAATTCTGAAGCGAGGTGTCATGGGAGTAGGGCTGTGGACACTAAGTTAACGGAATTGCGCAACAGCCGCCACAATCCTTTTAGATAGAAGTGAGCATGGTAAGAAATTCGTCGCCGGAGACAACATCGACTTTTGGGTATGCAAGACCAGACAGTATCTTAAAATGAGAATCGTTTGTAACGATAAAATCTGCATTCCCTGCTATAGCGGCGTCGACATATTTATTGTCGTCAGTATCATTTAGCATAATATTCCAGAAATAGGAAGGAGAGACAAAATGCACACCGGGGAGTTTTATTAGTGCTTCCGAAATGTGATGAGCTATAAAACCCCCCATTTCTCGTTCGAGTATCTCTTGATATTCCAAAAGAATGTCTGTACTCAATATTAGTTGATATTGATTGGCAATGAGTTTTTGGTAGATGGGATGAAATTTAGATCTCGAAGAAATTGATACTAAAAGGACATTTATGTCAATAACTATTTTCACTTACGTTCCTTTTTCCTAAAGTGCGCATGTGCCAGTTTGTCCATTAACTCATTTGTCCAGCCCTTTTTGTCCCATAATTTATCAGCCTCTTCTGTAGCCTTTTGAGCAAAATAAATTCCGAGCAGTTCTTTTATTTCCAGCAGTTCTTTTTCGGAAACCTCGTGCCGAAACAAGTTAATTAATTCTAGTTGAAGGTTTGTATATTTCTCCGGCTCCATCCTGTGGTAGTTTGATTCATAAAGATAAACAATCTTTCGATTTTAAGATTCACTCCTTCTTCAGCCTACCTGCCTCCTTCAGGGCTTTGTTCAGCATCCACTCAATTTGCCCATTGGTGCTACGAAACTCATCGGCAGCCCATTTTTCAACTGCCTTGAGCATATCTTCATTAATCCGGATCACAAAGGCTTTCTTCTTAGACATTTACCCTCGCTTCTTTTTGCCTCACAAAAGCTTCCATCGTTTTTTGCAGTTCTTGCGGCCGTGTGGTGGTCATGGTGATGGATTTTCCTTTTACAAACTGCAATTCCATGGCGTATTTCCCTTTTACCATATAGCCCCATTGCCCGATGAAAGGGTTGTAGCGGAGCCCCCATCCACCAAACCTTCTGATGTGCCGCGCCTTCTGTATCTTAAATCCCTTTACCTGGTCCGGGGTTACCTCCCTCCAGCCTACCCACGGGTAAAACTTATACCGCAGCCGGTAGTCGGTTATTTCGAGCTCCAGCCGGTGACTGAAGACCAAAAATACGATTGCTGCAATGCCGATGCCCACGCCGATCATCAGCATGAGGTAGTCTACGAGCAGGTCGTTGGCCGCCTCTTCGGCAACAGTGGCTGCCTGCTGCAGGTAGCCCATGAGCAGACCTCCCAGCATAACCAGCGCGGAAAAGCCCAGCATTGCCTTCATCCACCACTGATCGAATTTTTGTACTTCTTTATACTGTAACATTACCGTACTCTTTCCAGTAAAACCACAATTCCTCCCTGATCGGTGGTAAAATTCACAACTTTCCACCCTGTATCGACAGTTGCATTTAGCTTCTTTTCAAACTTGTCCATACTTTCCATGAAGCCTTTTGTTAAGAATTTATATTTCTGCATGATGATAGTTTTTAGTGATTTAACGTTCCCGTGTTGATGACCGGGTTGGTGTCTTTGTCGGAGCAGAGCACCACCATCAGGTTGCTTACCATAGCGGCTTTTTTGTCCTCATCCAGTTCGATCACCTGTCTTTTCGAGAGCATTTCGAGGGCAGTTTCTACCATGCCCACGGCCCCTTCCACTATTTTGAACCGGGCTGCTACAATGGCCGTGGCTTGCTGGCGCCGAAGCATGGCCTGGGCAATTTCTTCTGCATAAGCCAGGTAGCCAATGCGTGCTTCCATTACCTCAATGCCTGCAATGGCCAGCCTTTCTTCCAACTCCTTTTCGAGGTTGTGGTTCACTTCTTCGAGCCCCGACCGTAGTGTTACCTCAGTCATTTCATCGTCAAAGTTGTCGTAAGGATACCTGCCGGCCAGCTTTCTTACCGCTGCGTCGGTTTGTACTCTTACAAAGCTTTCGTAGTCATTTACTTCAAAAGCCGCCTTAAAAGTGTTCTTTACCCGCCACACCAATATCACGCTAATCATTACCGGGTTACCGTGGTTGTCGTTCACTTTTAGTCTTTCGCTGTCGAAGTTGCGGGCCCGCAGCGAGATGGCCTGCTTCTGAAACAGCGGGTTTACCCAAAAGAAGCCATTTTGCTTTACCGTGCCTTTGTACTCGCCAAAGAGCGTGAGCACCCTGGAGCCATTGGGGTCGACATAGAAAAAACCTGGCATCATTACGATGGCCATTACTATCAGAACAGCCGAAAAAGGCATTCGCGCTACTGCAAGCCCGAGGATGCCGCCGAGTAGAAAAATGAGAAATACTGCAACCATAGGATAACCGGATGTAGGGTTGTTAATTTTTTCAGTGTCCATACTAACT
>CBFGTI010000346.1:0-2697 GCA_965651695.1 uncultured Imperialibacter sp.
ATAGTATCGTCGATGTCCGACACAAGTATCTTCTGGGGTTCCTGCAGCAGCACAACGCCGGTAGCGGTAACGGTGGGGTCGTCTACCAAACTCACCTTTAGTTTGATCAAGCCGGCTTCTTGCCGGGGTTCAAAGTTAACACTGAAGAAGCCATCCTTTCTCGACTGCACTGTGTAAACATCCTCCCCTATAATGACATTGACAAGCTTTTGCTTAAGAGGGCGCACCCGGTATCGCTTTATCATTTCCCAGGCGTTTTTGAAGATGTTGCTTGTTACATGACTCTCCCTCTCCGGACGCACCAGCAGCACATGCCCCATCAAGAAAGCCTTTCGGCTACACCCAAAGCCACGGTAAAGTTTGATCTGAGGTTTTTCTTTTCGTGCAAAGAAGGGAATTCGCATAAATACTTTTTATGTGCCGTTAGATGTATTATACATATATAACTATGAAAAAGGTACTTTTTATTATAAACCCCGCATCAGGTGGTGTAGACAAGGCAGAAGTAATTGCTGAAATAGACAGGCGGTTTGCTGGCAAGGATTACTCGATCTACCAAACCAATGGAAAAAATGATGCAGAGAAAATAGCTGGTATTATTGACGAGATGAATGTTAGCAGCGTGGTAGCGGGAGGAGGCGACGGTACTGTAGCTATGCTGGCCGACATCCTGAAAAACAAGGATGTGTCGCTGGGAATTTTGCCTCTGGGCTCAGCAAACGGCCTGGCAAAAGAACTGGAGATACCAACCGACGTGAGCGAAAGCATTGATTTGCTGCTGGCGGCACAGGCCAGGCCGTTTGACGTGATTGAAATAAACAGCAAATGGAATATGCTTCACCTGGCCGACGTTGGCCTGAATGCCACGCTGGTAAAACGCTATCACGAAGATCAACACAGGGGTTTCATGGGGTATGCGCTTAGTGCCATCAAAGAGCTGCCCAACATTGAAGAGCCGATGCAAATTGAAATAAATGCCGACGACAAGCGGTACAACTTTCAATCGCATTTTATAGGTGTTGCAAACGCAAAGAAATACGGAACGGGTGTGGTGATTAACCCCTGTGGCAGAGTGGACGACGGTATTTTTGAATTGTGTATTTTGAACGAAATCTCGTTTCAAAATCTAATTGAAAATTTTGTGAGCGATAAGGAGCTGGGTGAAACGCAGTTTACAATCATCCCCGCTCGCAATGCCACGATCTCCATTTCTCCACCAACCGACTTTCAGATAGACGGAGAGTACATGGGCCCTATTGACCAACTGGAAATAAAGGTGGCCAACAGGCAGCTGCAAATTATCCGCTAGCGTCGTTTTATCAGCTTGGTGTACAAGGCGTGCACATCGGCACCCATCTTTTCCCACGAGGCCCTTTTCAAGTCTTTGGTTTGCTTCTTTTTGTACTCCTTGAGTTTAGCGGGGTTGCATTTTAGCTCGTGGATAAAATTTTTAATTGAGAAGGTATCCCATGGGTCGAAGCATTGCGCATTTTCCAGCACTTCGCATACCCCGGCCTTATTGGAAAGCACCACCGGCACACCTGCACTTAGCGCTTCCAGGGCCACAAGTCCAAAGGGATCGGAATTGGAGGTAAGAAGGAGCAGGTCGGCATTGCCAAAAAAATGAGGCAAAAGGTTTTGTTTAAGAAAGCCCGGAAAGGCGAAAGCAGAAGTCAGATTCATTCGCTCCACCTTGCGCTTTACCGAATCCAGCAGCGGTCCGTCGCCTGCCATTACAAAACGGTAGTCGTCGTCTAACCGCGATAGCTCCCGGGCTACATCCACAAAGTGCTCAGGACCTTTTTGCTGGACCACCCGGCCGAGAAAAGCCACTGTGAAAGTTTTGCGGTTCACCATTTTTTCTGCCTCCATCGGGAAAAAACCGTTATGGATTACCGAAATTTTCGACAGCGGGATACCATAATGTTGATGGATCAGTTGCTTCGTTTGGTTACTTACTGCAATCACCGCATCGGCTTCTTCAAATCCTTTTCTTTCTATGTCGTAGATATGTTGGTTAACGTGAACACCCACCCTGTCGAACTCGGTGCTGTGGCAATGCACCACAAGGGGTTTGCCACTGGCTGCTTTGGCCATTATGCCCGCGGGAAAAGTCATCCAATCGTGCGCATGAATAACGTCGGCTTTAGTTTTGGCCGCCTCCTCTCCGATTATAATGGCGTACTTGGCTACCTCCATAAAAAGGTCGGGGCCGTACCCACCCTTTAGCTTTTTGCGCAAGGCCTCCAGTTTTTCCACCTTCCGGGTCCCTTCCTTCCGCTCAACTTGCTTAAACTGCTGTGGCGACACGTATGGCACCAGCATGGAGCCAATTTCAAGCATCCGCACGGCATCCCACCATACTTTTTCCTCCGTTAGCACCTTTTTCCACTCTACCTCCTCAACCTCACGTAGCGTTACTTTCTTCCACGATGTTTTCGCTTTCACTTTTGGCAGTGCAAAGTCGACAGAGACATTCTGAAGGCTAAGTCCGTAGGCAAGTCCGTGACACGCAACGCCTAAGCCACCAGATATTTCGGGGGGGTACTCCCACCCAAGCATAAGTACTTTCATTAAAGCCGGGTTTTATGCTTCAATATAAAAAAGAAAAGGGGGGAAGTGTTAGTGCTGCAGGTAAAAAACCAAAATACCGGCCTAAAATTGCTTTAAGAATTCGGCGGCTTTTAGCACCGGAAT
>CBFGTI010000347.1:0-2656 GCA_965651695.1 uncultured Imperialibacter sp.
GGCCGCTACGTGCTTATAAGGCCTGAACCACAGGCTATCTGGAAGAAGGGATTGCCTGAGGAGGAATGGAAAAAACACGCTTCGGCCAGGTTTGTGAGGGATTCGTCGAAAGCAAAGAAAAAAGAAAAAGAAGATGATGGTTGGTCGTACTACCAAAAGCTGGAGTACGCTTGGCCGCTTGCATACTGCTACAAGGAAATGCGCCTCACCTTCCTGCTTCATTTCACGTCTTTCGGGCATGTGGGCGTTTTTCCTGAGCAGGCCGAAAACTGGGATTTTATTTACGATACAGCGAGGGAGTGGAAAGAACCGGGAAAGGTGCTTAATCTGTTTGCATATACCGGGGGTTCGTCGCTGGCGGCCCGCGCTGCGGGTTGTGAGGTTACGCACGTAGATGCAGTAAAAAACATGATAACCTGGGCTAACGAAAACCAGCAGGCAAGCGGCTTGAGTGACATACGGTGGGTAGTGGAAGATGCCCTGAAGTTTGTGAAACGCGAAGTAAAACGGGGAAAACAGTACAACGGAATTATTCTCGACCCACCCGCTTATGGTCGCGGTCCGGATGGTGAAAAATGGGTGATTGAAGAAGGGCTTAAGGAATTAATGGAGCTATGCAGCCAATTGCTGGCCCCGCGGCAGGCCTTTCTTGTGCTGAATATGTACAGCATGGGTCTTTCGGCCCTGGTATCTGCCAATCTGGTGGAGTCGTTCTTTAAGCCCGACAACTTGCAGTTTGGTGAGTTTTACCTCCCGTCGTCTACCGGCCAAAAATTACCGTTAGGCACCTTTTTACGATTTAAAAGAAAATGAAATATAAAGCCCGGCGCGACGCCACCATTTTAGAAATTCTCACCGACGCCCACCATGGAGCGTCGGTTACCAAACTACGCAAGCTGCTTAAGTTTGCCAACGTAACCATCGATGGCGTGCAGGTGCGTATTGCCGATACGCCCGTGAAGGAAGGCCAGATGGTGAACATTGAAAAACAGGAGAACCCGGCCGGGCATGTCAAGGCTCCTTTCAGGATTTTGTGGCAGGACCAGTACCTGCTGGTAACAGAAAAGCCTGTGGGGTTGATAACAGCCGGCGAGGGCATTACCAGACGCCCGACAATGCACAAGCTGGTAGATGAGTATGTAAAAGATGCCAGCAAGGGAGCGCAAAGTGCTTTTCCGGTGCACCGGCTCGACAAAGAAGTGGGTGGATTGGTGGTTTTTGCGAAGACCGAAGAAGTGCAGGAGAAGCTAAAGGAAAACTGGCACTTGTTTTCCAAGCGGTATCTGGCGCTTACGGAAAACAAACCCAGTGAAGAAAAAGGCACCATACACACCTGGCTGGTAGAGCGTGATTTGAAAATGTATGTGGTTGACCAACCCGGGCCCGATGCAAAAGAGGCCGTTACTCATTATACCTACCTAGAGAGGATTGGCAAATACCACCTAATACAGGTGGAATTGGCCACAGGCAAAAAAAACCAGATACGAGTTCATTTATCTCACATAGGATGCCCCATAGTAGGCGACTATAAATATGGGGCCGACAAAACTTTCAAACGGCAAATAAGGCTGATGGCCACACAACTGTTTCTGAAGCATCCGGTAACAGGCAAGGAGCTGGCTTTCGAGCTTAAGCCCTCCACCATTTTTACACACCCCAAAGAGAAGGACGAGGCTTACAAGAAGTAGTGGTCAGTAATCAGTGAATAGGTAATCGGTGATCGGTATCAGTAACCTGTAATTGGTAATGGGTAATCGGTATGACGGTTGAGTAGGTTACTGCAGTCTTCATAATGGACGAAGAAAGTCTGGCGCCTGGTGAAAAGAAATTTTGAACCTATTGAACCGCCTTTCAGTAGAAACCCGACAAATCTGAATTCCAATTACCAAACTTCAGCCTCATACCGACCACCGACCACTGATTACAGGTTACCGCTCACTGATCTTCCAGCATCTTATTTCCCCCGCAAGCGTTTCCGGTATTAGTGCAATCCGTTTCTAAAGCAATAAATCAAAATTTAATTTTGTTTTAAAATTCATTTGTCAAATAAAACAAAATAATTAAGTGGCAAAAAATATTTTTATATCAAATTCTTAAAACTTCCACCCGCTGTTTGGTAGTTGGAGCAGTGCAAACGGTTACGAAAAAGTTATATTTTGATAATTTCACAATTATTCAACTTTTAACAATGTGTTCATTTAAAAATAACGCTATTTTTTTGAACATAATAATAGTTATTACGTCTTTTGATATAGCAATTGATAAGCACAAAAAAGAAAAGTTATGAAAAAGACAAGAAATTTTATCGCGGTGCTCCTGGTAGCAATGGGTGCATCAACCGTTGTGCTTGCAGGAGACTCACTTAAAACAAAATCAGAAGTTAGAGTGGTATCTTTCAGCAAGAGCGACTCCTATAAAGTAATATATAAGTCCGAAGGCAAAGAAGCAGTGAAAGTAAGCATTCTCGATGGAGAAGGGCAGCTGGTTCACAAAAGCCTGGCAAAAACCGAGGGCGGGTTTGCTCAAAACTTCGACCTTGCAGGCATGCCAACAGGCTACTACACATTTGAAGTTGCCGGTAAGGACGGGAAACTCACCCAAACCATCCACCACGTAGCAGAAGTGGATAACCTGGGTCAGAGTGTAGCACTTACAA
>CBFGTI010000348.1:0-2616 GCA_965651695.1 uncultured Imperialibacter sp.
TTAATAATTTTTAGCTATATGGCTAAAAATATAGTAACATTAATTCAAATGGATACATGTTTTGTGATTTTTTTTTTTTTTCAACTCTGCTCTAAAATGACATTCCTGGCTTCTGCGAGTAGGAAGATTTGCACTGGCTGGCGGGCGCCTATCCAACATAATGCGTTGAGCGGCAGGGCTAACAAAAAAGACCCTTGCTGAGGTACTTCATTTTATTTTTTTGTACATTATTCGGAATGCCCCAAAACCAGTTGATACTTCAGCGAGGACATTCCAGAGAACTGGAACGGTTTCCTCACATCAGCGAGTTTGCACTCAGGAAGAACAGCACCATACAGCTTGAGTCGTTCGAAGTGCTACGCCGCCAGGGGCTGCTCATCTATTTTGTTGTCGACGGTAAATTTGAATGGATTATCAACCGGCAGTATAGGATGCTGTACCCCGATGATGCTGCAATAGTTTTGCCGGGACAAGAGTTTGGCGGCTCAAATGGATATCTGGATATAGGTACGATTTGCTGGCTCCATTTGCAGGTAGAAAAGAACCCTGCCGACGGAAGCCTGGTCTTTGGCAATTGGAGCAGTCTGTCGAAAAGCGAACGTGACTCAATATGTAAAATACTAATGCTCAACAATTTGTCGGTGTTGAAAGCGAAAGAGATAGCTACAGTATTTCACGAAATTCGGTCGGAGATCCTGAACCAGGAAATAGGCTATGTAACCAGGGTTAACCAACTGCTCGACACGCTGCTCATTATTATTGCGAGGCAGTCGACCCGGCAGGCAAACTCGCGGCGCGACTTCCCGCAGGCATTCATGAAGCTCGAGCAAAACCTGCGGCAAAACCTCGCCCATCAATGGTCGGTGGAGGAAATGGCCGCAATGGTTGGGCTTGGCACTACTGCATTTACTGAAAAGGTAAAGAGCTACACCGGCTTTGCGCCCTTGCATTACCTTATCAACATAAGGATATCCGAAGCCATAAAGCTGCTGAAGCGGCCCGATGTGAGCGTAACAGACATTGCCCTGGGAACAGGATTTTATTCATCCCAGCATTTTTCTACTACATTTAAAAAACTTACCGGGCATACTCCGGGTGAATTTAGAAAACGAAATATTCCAGGCGTACAATAACTTCGCGAATAATTATGGAATGTGTTATCACGGTTGAAATAGGTACAAATGCTGTAAGGGTTATGGCATTTGATCTCCAGGGAAAGATAATCGGGTCCCAGCGGGGATCGTACCCTACGTTTCATGAAGAGCCCGATTACAGCGAACAGGACCCCGACCAGCTGTTCATTACGATGCTTTACGTAATGAAGAATTTGCTGAATGAAAAGATACACCCGGCCAAATATAAAGTGCTTACCATTTGCTTTTGCGCCACCATGCACAGCGTGCTACCTATCGACAAGGATGGCGTACCTTTGGGAAATGCCATTACCTGGGCCGATAACCGCGGAAAGAAAGAGGCGCAGGAGCTGAAAAGCGGCTCTTTGGGCAAGAGCATCTACAATGCCACCGGCACGCCTATTCACCCGATGTCGCCACTTATAAAGATTACGTGGCTTAGCAGGCATGATCGTGAACGGTTCGACAAAACGTATAAATTTCTCTCCATCAAAAGCTACGTTATCCAGCAGCTTACCGGCGGCTACCTGCTCGACTACAGCCTGGCTTCGGCTACGGGCCTTCTCAACATCCATAACCTTTCGTGGGAAAGCGAGGCACTCGCCTTCGCTGGTATCACGCCCGACAAACTTCCCGACCTAGTTCCGGTGTTTCACTCTCCCGGTAAGCTAAGGAGGGAGTACCAAAAGTCGCTGGGGCTACCCGATGATGTGAAAGTAATTGTAGGCTCAAGCGATGGGTGCCTTGCCACTTTGGGTGGCGGGGTGTGGGAAGAAGGAAAAGCAACTATTACCGTGGAAGATAGCGGGGCTGTTCGTGTAATTGGCAAAGAGGTGTTGCAGGATAGCAAACAGCGTTTTTTCAATTACCTTTTAACCGATAAAAACTACGTCTCGGGCGGCCCCACCAACAATGGCGGTGTAATCTTTGAGTGGTTTGCAAAGCAGTTTGGCGACTTTAAAAATCCATTTGATATGGCCTCCACGCTTGAAATGCTTATCCGGGAGGCATCGGCCACTGCGGTGGGGTCGGAGGGGCTATTGTTTTTGCCCTACCTGCTGGGTGAAAGAGCGCCTATTTGGAACGCAAATGCGCGGGGAAGTTATTTCGGCGTCAATATCAAACACGAGAGGCACCACTTTGTACGAGCAACCATCGAAGGGATTCTGTATGAGATTTACAGTATCGGAAAAACACTGCAGGAACACCGCACCATTAACAGCCTCACTGCCAATGGCAGCTTTGCGTCCATACCGTTTTGCACGCAGATGATAGCCGATATTTTTGACAAACCGGTAAGTATGGGCGAGAACCCCGACAGCATTGCCAGGGGTGCATTCCTTCTGAGCGCTATAGATATGGGCATTTTCGGTAGCCTCGATGAAGCGGCACGCTCGGTTGAGCTGCCTATTACCTACAAGCCCTATAAGCAAAACCACGCTGTTTATGAAAAATACTTCTCTATTTTTGAAAGGCTAAGCAG
>CBFGTI010000349.1:0-2564 GCA_965651695.1 uncultured Imperialibacter sp.
TGCGTTTGGCGCAACTAGCCGCTATCTTACACCAGTCGCCCCGCCTTTTTGCTGCATTTTTAGAGGCCGATGGCTTTAAGGAACTGAAACAGCTCTTAAAGGCCGAAGTTTCCCCTTTTTGGCAGCAGCATTACCGGTTTGGCGAAACCTCGGCAGATGGCCTGCCCGGGGAGAAACATTATACCATGGGAGAAAGTAGCCTGGAAATACTTATAATCAACTGCATTGTGCCGCTGCTTTTCGCTTACGGGCGCCAGCAGTCAGACTCGGTACTGGAGGAAAAGGCCATTTCTCTTCTCAATAGCCTGAAGTTTGAAAGCAATTCCGTTACGGGCAAATTCAAGTTTCTTCCCGTCGCTATGTCCTCAGCCTACGAGTCGCAGGCTTGTATCGAGCTGTATCATTTCTATTGTATGCCCAGAAAGTGCCTCACTTGCCAGGTAGGAATTGACCTTATCAAGCAGCCAAAATGACGGTCTTTGCCGGAGTTGCTATCGGGCTGTTGCTGGCTTTTTTTTGCATCAGGTATGCTTCTCCGGTTTTTGGGTTAAAGGGTGCGGTGGTTCTCCTGATAGTAAAACTGTTTGCAGGGCTTATAGCTGCTGCCTACTATTGGCTGTATGCCGGAGAGGGCGACCTGCTGCTCTACCACAAAGAGGCCAGCGAGTGGGCGCTGGCGCTTCAAACGGGTTATCCGTTTCAGGAGTTTGCCCTTCAGCAAGCCGATCCTTCGGCGCAGCTAACACCCCAAGCCCGAACGTTTTTCTTCATTAAGGTGGTAACGTTGCTCTACCTTGTTACAGGCAGCAATTTCTGGATTACGGGTTTCCTTTTTTCACTTTTCAGCTATGCGGCGGCCGTGTACTTTATCAGGCGGCTCACCCCATATCTGGGTCACATTGCCGCTGCCGGTGTTTTAATCTTTTTTGTTTGGCCCGGAGTGGCCGTTTGGGGGAGCGGGCTAGGCAAGGAGAGTTTGATGCTGGGTGCTATTTCGCTTTTCCTGGGAGCTCTTTTGCCAGTTGTTTTTGGCAACAGTAAGCATTTTCTACGCCACGGTACACTATTCATTTTGTCGTTTGTGGTGCTGTTTAAGCTCCGGATATTTGTTCTTCTTGTTTTGGTGCCTTGCCTGGTGGGTGGCTTTGTGGCTCACAAGTTAATGCAGCAGCGTTTTACCAGGCTTAAAAAATGGCAGGCAGGAGTTGCCGGTCTCGCAGGCGTTGTTCTTGTCGCGGTCCTTCTCAGCTATGCCGACCAAAGCTTCCGGCCGGACTACATTTTTATTGCTTTTGAAAAAAACCATGCAGCCGTGGTGGCCCATTCCGCGCCAGGCCATGTGGTAGCCGGCCTCGAAAAGCTGGCTGAGTGGCCCGTCGTTCTTCTGCAGGTGCTCCTGGCTATGGTAGCGGGTATTTTGGGCCCTTTTGTATGGGAAATCAGCTCCGGGTGGGAGCTGTTGCTGCTGGCAGAACCTGTTATTCTATTGGTGCTTTTCTTTACCAATAGACGGAAACAACCTATTCCTCTCGCGGCCCTGATACCACTGGTTGCCTACATACTGATCATGTCGGCGTTCATTACCCTGTCTACGCCCAATTATGGCACCCTGTCGCGCTACCGGTTGGCTTATTACCCTATGTTGGTTTTCCTGGCGGGCTACAACCATCCTTGGCTGACAAAAATCATCGATTGAGTGACCGGCAAAATCGCTTAGAATTTGAAGATTAAGCCAATAGAGGCTACCTTTGCACCCACAAAAAATAATAGATGATCAACCCGGTAATAATTTTCGGAACAGGCCCCATCGGATACCATGCCATGGAGATATTTGAAAGTAACGGTGTGGTCATTTACGGGTTTCTCGATGAAGACGCTGCCAAGCACGGAACCGAACTCAATAGCATTTCCATTTTGGGACGGCCCGACGACGACGGATTTCTGAAGCTGATCGGAAAAAAATGTGATGCTTTTATTGCCAGCGACGACAATTCCTACCGCAAGTCGATGGTAAAGATGCTCAACGAGCGGCGCCATGTGCAGCCAGTAAACGCCGTACACAAAAGGGCTGTGGTCGGTATTTCAGTATCGCTTGGCCACGGCAACATGATCAATGCCGGCGCCATAGTTGAAGGTGGTGCTACAATTGGCCAGCATTGTATTGTGAACTCCAACGCTGTGATAGGCGCCAAAGCAAAACTCGGCGATTTTGTACAGGTAGGTACCGGTAGCATAGTGAACGCTAATGTAGAAATTGCCGACGAGGCGTTTATCGGGAGCGGCGTTACCATTGTTTCTGGTGTTAAAATTGGAAAGCGAGCACGGGTTGGTGCAGGTTCGGTGGTAGTCGATTCTGTGAAAGACGGCGAAACTGTTTTTGGCAATCCAGCCAAGCCAATTTAGGAGAATAGTTAATGGTTGTCTGTTATTTGTTAATAGTAGGCTGAGCTGAAAATTGCCCGGCGAAACGGACAACTGATGAACCAATAACGAATAACCAATAACGAACAACGAATAACCAATAACAATTAAATAACACCTTGTTGAAGCAAGGCAAAGTTATA
>CBFGTI010000350.1:0-2522 GCA_965651695.1 uncultured Imperialibacter sp.
TTTGGTATACTTCATCAACAATATTGGCACCTACCTGCCCAGCTTGTTTTTCTATTTGTAATTGTTACCCGGGTGAAACTCCTTAAAAAACTTAAAAATGTGAGCTACGACAACGGCAACATCTACTACAACGTCCAAGACTACGAAGAGCAAATACCTTTTCACCAGATTAAAGAAGTTCAGCTTCATTCGATTAACGGTATCTATAAAATAGCGCTTCGTACTCCAGGCCAGGCAGGTAAAGAGATTTTTTTCAAGCCTTCAGTGTGGTATCCGTTCAACTTCAATAAGCACGACGAGAAAGTAGATGCTCTAAGAAAGGCAATTCGGAAATACAGGCAATCGCTGCCTGCAAAGCCATCAGGCATTCCGCTTGCCGGGGCAAATTTGCAGGCAGGAGACGATAGTCCATAGTCGAGGTCGATAGCTTGTTAACTTATCACATCGATTACTGATCACCGAACCGATCACTGTCTCCTGCCTCTGCCACCTGCCGCTACTTTACCGATAAACTACTGTTTACCGATTACCGATTACCCCTTTCCCTCCCTTTGAGTTTCCCCCTCTACCCCTTACTTTTGCCCCACCTATGGCATCCCCCTTCTCCCCCGAACTAAAGCACCACGCCATTCTCCGCATGGAGGAGAATACGCCGCGAATTGAAAAATGCCTGAACGAGCTGACCGAAGCCGAGGTATGGCAGCGGCCCAATGCCTCCTCCAACAGCATGGGTAACCTTATTCTGCACCTGTGCGGCAACATTACGCAGTATATCATTTCATCACTGGGTGGCAAGCCGGACCTGCGGCTGCGTGACGAAGAATTTGCCGCGCAGGGTGGCTATACCAAGCAAGAACTGGTAGACAAACTGAAAGCCACCGTTGACGCGGCCATAGAAGTGATAAAAAATGCATCTGACGAAGAGCTCCTCAGAGTACGACCGGTGCAGGCTTACAAGTTTTCAGGCATTGGCAACGTGATCCATGCCGTGGAGCACTACTCCTACCATACAGGCCAAATCGCCTTCTGGACCAAGCTACTCAAAGACAAGGACCTTGGTTTCTATGCAGGCGTGGATCTGAATAAGAAGGGGGAGTAAGTTCGAAGCCGGCTGGAAGCTTCTGAGTTTTGAGTTTTAAGTTTTGAGCCGTGGGGGTTGTAGCCACGGGCATTTCGAGGACTACTGACGCTGTCAGCCCCCAGCTGTTATTTACCCACACGGTTGACCCGGCTGCCTGTTCTAAGATGCTTTACCGTTAATAAGACCACTGTTAGGAAAGGCACGGTTGACAGCGCAATTTTGAAATTCAGGCTGAGCAACCCAATCACAAACATAAACGCCAGCAGTACCCCCAAGCCCGACATGCCAGTTATGGTGAGTATTTTACCGGGAAGCTTTTGAAACAACGTTGCCAGCAATACCATCTGCCCCGCCAGCGGTAGTATGGTAAATGGATGAATAGCCGCAGCGAAGTCGGTCATCAGGTTCGACACCAGGTCTGCTTCCGCCTGAAACAAAAAAGCCCGGCTGCCAGCCCCCCATTCCAAATAGCCCAGGAGAGAGGTAACGACTAACAGCAGGTTGAGAATCTTGCTTTTCAACGCATACCGTTGCATGGTACTTTATCCAAAAAGTTGCTCAAATGTATTGAATAAAAGTAGCACTGTATTTGGATGCGTTACGATTTCAAGGAAGAGGACCCTCTGCGTTACTTCAGAGAGTGCAGGCCAATTTTGTTTCCCTCAGTATCCAGAAACATGGCAAAGTATCCGCTTTGTTCGTCAATGAGCGTTTTCGGAACCACGATCTCACCACCATTATTTTCAACTTTGTCCAGGATGTACTGAAGATCATCCCCGCCATTCAGGTAGATTACTACACCGTTGGCCGAGGGTTCATAACCTTCCGCTTTGGTAATAACACCCGAAACCGTTTGGCCTTCAGTAGGAAAAAGGCCCATTTGCATGCCCTGCATGTCTACAGCTTCAATTTTGATAGCTAAAATCAATTGATAGAAATTCACCGCCCTCGAAAAATCGGTGGCAGGTATTTCGAAAATGGAAATGAAACTCTTCATGTTGTCAGTGTTTTGGTTTTTGTCGGAATTTTCTGATTGTGCTTGTGCTGTATTGGGCATTGTGCAGACAGCCACTCCCAGCAGGAGCATGACTGCTACTGTAAATACGCTTCGCTTCATATTGTTTTTTGTTGATGGTGCATAGTTACACCAGTATTATGCGCGGAAATTGTAAAAATGCGACAGGCTAGTCTTGAGAATAGATAAGGGCGGAAAGGATCAGCGAATCATCACTCAGCAGCTCTTTGGGATTAGTGCCGGTAAACTCCCTAAAGTCTTTGATAAAGTGCGCCTGATCGTAATATTCACTTTCGTAGGCAATTTGGGTCAGGTTTTCATTTTGCTTGTGTAGCATCATCTTTAATGCTGCCTGCAGCCTGATCACCTTGCCGAGTTTCTTCGGACTGATGCCCACCTGTTTCGAGAATTTCCTTTCCAGGTTTC
>CBFGTI010000351.1:0-2500 GCA_965651695.1 uncultured Imperialibacter sp.
AGAGCTCAGTAGAGGGATTTTCTAAATCCCTTCTGCTCGTTTTCGCTGTGAGTCAGAAGTTGCAGTGAGCGGTCGTAGCTGACTGTGCTGCAATTGGGTGCATAGGGCTTTACCCTATGCATAACTACGTCACCCCTAGCCGGGCGCCCTTTCAGGGCTCTGCCAAAGGTGCCCCAATCAGCCGAGCCCCAACGGGCATCCCCATTTGGGTGAAGTAGCTTTGCATAGTCTGTAGGGCTATGCATGCCGAGGCACTTCCCTGCATAGCCTGATAGGGCTATGGTCTTGAAGATTTTCCAAATCTTTATACCATTTATTATCAAAAACAGAAACATATTACTTTCTTTGCCGTACACCATATCATCTCAAAAATAGAAACAAAGCCATGAAGGGATACTTAGGGGAATTTGAAGAGCTCGTACTGCTCACCATCGCCAACCTGGCAGCCGATGCCTATGGCCTGGCCGTTCTTCGCGACATCAACGAGCGGGCCAACCGCAACCTCAGCCTCGGCGCCCTCCACTCCACGCTCACACGGCTCGAGGAAAAAGGCTACATTACCTCCCGGCTGGGCGAACCCACCAACGAGCGTGGTGGCCGCCGTAAGCGGTATTTCGAACTCACCACCAGCGCCATTGCCGCGCTCAACGACATGAAATCGCTGCGCGACGAGCTGTGGCTGAATGCAAAAGTAAACCTCTCGGTAAAATGAGACCCCTCCCCAACCCTCCCCTTTTGGTTAGCAAGCTGCTCGACTGGTGGGCACAGAAAGCCGACATAGAAGACCTGAAAGGCGATCTGGATGAGGCTTTTCTCGACAACGTTCGCCAACACGGCCTCTTAAGCGCCCGCCTGCAGTATACCAGGCACGCCTTCTCTTTGTGCTTCTCCTACGCCCTGCGCAAGCGCAAAGTGTCGGCGGCTTATTCACCTTTTTACACCAAAAACTCAACTGCCATGCTCCACAACTACCTAAAAATCGCCGTGCGGAATTTTTTGAAGCACAAGCTCTTCACCGTTATCAATATCGCCGGACTGGCGCTCGGCATGTCTATCTGCCTGCTGGCGCTCTCCATCTCCACCGCCATACTGAAGTCGGATAACTTCCATGAAAAGAAGGACCGGATTTACCAGGTAAACACCCGCATAGCCGATGAAGAGGGAAATAAGCTTTATGCATCAACCTTCCCTGCCCTCGGCGCCTATATGGCACAGAAGTACCCGTTTGTTGAAACAGCCCTGCATATCCATACCGGTTTTGGGCCTGTTGTTAACCACCATGGCAACAAGCTCGACTTCCACGGCTACTATACCGATCCGGAGTTTTTCCAGGTGTTCAGCTTCGATTTGCTGCAGGGCGACCCCGCCACGGCCCTTGCCGCCCCCAACACCATCGTACTCACCCAATCGGTAGCAGAAAAGCTGTTTAGAGACGCCGACCCCATGGGCCAGGTGCTGGAAACCGAAGCCGGCGACTTTACCGTAACCGGCGTCATGCCCGACCCCAAGCAAACGCACCTCTACTTCCAGGTGCTTACCTCGCAGCTTACCTACACCAGCAAGCTTGCGCAGCAAAGCCGTGTGACCAACTGGCAGCAGTACCGCGACCACTACCTGTACCTGCTGCTAAAGCCCGGCACAGGCGCCACTGAGCTGGAAGACGCACTGGCACAAACCACCGCCAAAGCAAAAGAATACAACCCCAACCGTACCCTCGAGCTGCAGTCGGTAGTGCTCGATGAGGCCGTACCCCGCTGGAATACCAGCAACGCCATCGGCATCGGCTGGGACTACCCCTCCATGCTGTTTTTCCTTTTCATCGGCCTGCTCATCCTGCTGCCGGCCATCTTCAACTATACCAACCTGTCCATTTCACGTGCCCTCAAGCGGGCAAAGGAAATTGGCATCCGCAAGGTGGTGGGTGCCGAAAAAGGACAAATTAAAATGCAGTTTATCGTGGAAACGGTCGTCATTACGCTGCTTGCCCTTGCCGGTTCGGTGCTGCTTTTTGTACCGATGCAGCAGGAGTTTCTCGACATGGTGGTGGCCGCCGAAGTGCTCGACACCTCGCTCAACCCTTTACTCGTTTTCGTATTCCTGGTATTTGGTTTGATCATCGGCATGGTGTCGGGCGTTTTTCCGGCCATGTACTTCTCCCGCATCAGCCCGCTGCACAGTCTCAAAGGCGGCGGCACCAACCGCACGGTTTCCATATCGGGAATCAAAAAAGGCCTGTTTGTTTTCCAGTTTGGCCTGTCGCTGTTCTTCATCATTGGCGTGGCCACCATTGCCAGGCAGTACCGCCACGTGTTCAGCCATAGCCACGGCTTCGACTCGGAGCAGGTGCTCACCATCCCTTTTCACGGGCAAAACAAGGAAGTAGCCCTGCAGGCGCTGGCCGGGCATGCCGACGTGACCATGGTTACCGCGGCCTCTCATTTGCCGGGCATCGCCATCCACAACCAGGCGCAGGCGACGGCCAATGGCAAGGACACCATTA
>CBFGTI010000352.1:0-2427 GCA_965651695.1 uncultured Imperialibacter sp.
CCGGCCGTTTGCATTCAGGAGAAAAGAAAATAGGTCAAACTCAAATTATACAACAATGCTAAATTTTTACCTCAGGATGTCGTGGAGGAGCCTGCAGAAGAACAAGGGTTTCTCTTTGCTGAATATCACGGGCTTTTCGATCGGGATAGCCAGTTGTTTTCTTGTCTTTCTGATTGTGAAACAGGAGTACAGCTACGACAGACACCACAAAAATGCCGATCGAATCTACCGGATTGAAACGACAAAAGTAGAGCAAAACGATCACTATTCCGGCACCCCGACGGGTGTAGCCGCGGCGGTACGAAACGATTTTGACGCTATAGATAAGGTAGCAGCTGTGCTGAAGCAGAACGACAAAATCATAACTGTTGGGCAAAATAATGCTATCGCCCGGTATAAGGAAAATGTGGTATTTGCTGAGCAAAGCTTGTTTGAATTGCTGCATTTTGAGTGGCGGCAGGGAAATGCCCGCACTGCGCTGGATAACCCCAATAAGGCAGTGATATCCGAGTCAGCCGCTCAGAAGTTTTTCGGCTCAGCAAATAATGCCCTTGGGAAATTGCTTGTGATAGACGAACAGCAATGGCTTATAACCGGCATTGTGGCCGATCCGCCTGCCAATACCAGCTTTCCGTTTCACCTGATGCTTTCGTATGTTACGCTTAAAAAAGCAGACCCGGGGCTCGACCAGAAGCACGGCGGGTGGAGCGATAACCATCATACCTACGTGGCCCTGAAAGCCAATGTATCGGAAGCGGAGGTTGAGGAGTTGTTCCCGGCGATGATTGAGAAATACATGGGCAAAGATGCGCTGCAAAAACGGGCGTACACCCTTTTGCCTTTGAGTGAACTCCATTTTAGCTACAATTTCGGCGGACGGAGTGCCGACCCTAAAATGTTGAATACGCTGGTGTCAGCCGGCCTGTTTCTACTTCTGATAGCATGTGCTAATTTCATTAATCTTACTACGGCGCTTGGGATAAAGCGATCGAAGGAAGTGGGCGTGCGCAAAGTATTGGGCAGCAATAGAAAGCAGCTGGTTTTGCAATTTCTGACTGAAGCTGGCATGGTTGCTTTTCTGGCTTTGCTGCTGTCCGTTGGTATCGTGCACCTGGTAGTACCCTATCTGAGCAGCCTTACGGGTGTTGGTGTGGAATTAAAAGCAATCTGGAGCCTGCCCAGCTTCACTTTCCTGCTATCCTTGCTCGGTGTTACCTGTTTGCTGGCCGGCTTATACCCCGCAGTCATTCTCTCCTCCCTTAATCCGGTACGGGCGTTAAAAAATACGCTCATCCGCAAGCCGGCAGGTGGCGTGTCTTTTCGCAATGGCTTGGTTATGTTCCAGTTTTTCATTTCCGCAACCCTTATTATCAGCACCCTCGTTATCAACCAGCAGTTGAATCTGTTTAAAAACGCCGATCTGGGTTTCGACTACGAGGCGATTGTGACCACGAGCTTGCCAGGCAACAATAGCTCGGAGATCGAGGTGCTGCGGCAAGAGCTGCTAGCTTCTCCATTGATCGAAAGCGTAAGCTTTTCAAATAACAGTGCCTCGGCCGAAAGCAACTGGATGTCCGTTGCCAGTTATGTTCGTGACGGCGAGTCGCTGGAAATTCATGCGCAAATGAAAATGGTCGACAGCTACTTTATCGATACATACCAGATAGAACTTATTGCCGGTGAGGGTTTCCGGCAGGGCGACCTAAATCTCAAAGCAATCATTAATGAGGTTATGCTGAAAAGAATGGGGCTTGAGAATCCTGCCGATGCTGTGGGGAAAACGATAGACGTGGGTAAAAATTCGTTTGTTCCGGTGGTAGGTGTCGTGCGAAATTTCCATGTCAACTCCCTTCATCAGGGTATCGACCCCACCGTGCTGCTGGTGCAGCCGCAGCATTTCTACCAGGCAAACATTCGGTTGTCTAATCGCAGCATGACTGCAGCCGGTATTGAAGACGCCCTGCTGCATATAGAAAGCACATGGTTAGCGGCTTTCCCCGAAGGCATTTTCGATTACCGTTTCCTCGACCAGACGCTGGAAGATGCCTACAGGAGGGAAATACAAACTGCCAGGCTTGTGAATCTCACCACCGGCATTGCTATTACCATTTCCTGCCTTGGATTATTTGGGCTGATGGTGTTTTCGTCGCAGCAAAGGATGAAGGAAGTGGGTGTGCGAAAGGTTTTGGGCGCCAGCGTAGGGAGCATTGTGGCGATGTTTTCCAGGGACTATGCCAGGCTCATACTGGTGGCAAACATTGCAGCATGGCCGGTTTCGTGGTGGGTTATGAAAGGCTGGCTGGCCGATTTTGAGTACCGCACACCGATCGGTTGGTGGGTTTTTGTAGTAGCTGTGGTGTCGTGCATGGCCATTGCTGGTTTAACAATAAGCTTTCAGGCCATAAAAGCTGCCACCGCCAACCCCGT
>CBFGTI010000353.1:0-2349 GCA_965651695.1 uncultured Imperialibacter sp.
GTCTATTGCCCTGGTCTCAGGCGATTGCACCGCACATCACCGCCGGGTTGAATTTGTGGCTGATTAGTAGTACATTATTTGGTGGTTTCTAAATAAACAGCAACAATTTTTAACCCTATGGCAAAGGAAAAAAAGATCAATCGCCGCGAATTTATTGGCTCAGCTGCTGTGGCCTCTCTTGCTTTTACCATAGTACCCAGGCATATAATTGGCGGCCCCGGCTACGTGCCTCCCAGCGACAAGCTAACCATAGGCTATATAGGTTGCGGCACGCAGGGGCTACGAGAAATGGCCACCCTCATTACCAATCCAAAAGTGCAAATTGTTGCCGTTTGCGATCCCAATAAGTTCAGCACCGACTACATCGATTGGTCGCCGCATGGCATCAGAAATAGTATACGAAAAACACTCGACGATGCCACCTGGGGCGAAGGCATTGTGGGGATTCCCGGAGGTAGGGACATCGGGCAGGAGTTTGTAGAAAAGTACTATGCGAAAGACAAAGCTTCGGGCAAGTACAAAGGCTGCCCGGCTTATGCCGACTTCAGGGAGCTACTTGAAAACGAAAGCGGTGTTGACGCATTGAAAATTATGACGCCCGACCACCTGCATGCAACCATTTCCATTGCAGCTATGAAAAAAGGCAAGCACGTGGTGATTCACAAGCCGATTGCCAACAGGATGTATGAAACCAAACTGACCATAGACACCGCCCGGCAAACCGGCGTAAGCACCCACCTGCTGGCTTGGAGTAAAAGAAGTGGCATGGACGTGGTGAAAAACTGGATTGCAGAAGGTGCTATCGGAAACCTGAAGGAAATACATAACTGGTCGTATCGACCGGTTTGGCAGCAGTGGGCTTCCAACCCGACGGACACGCCGCCGGTACCAAAAGATTTTAACTGGGACCTCTGGCTGGGCCCGGTGCCCGACAGGCCCTACCACCCCAACTACACACACTGCGTTTTCCGCGGCTGGTACGACTTCGGTGGCGGCAGCATCGCCGATATGGGGCACTACAGCCTTTGGCCGCTTTTCCTAACACTCGGCGTTACCACGCCGGCATACAGCGCAGAGGCCTACGGCACAACCACCCGAACTACTGTAGACGGTGTAAGCCGCGCTGTGGTAAACGACGTGGCGTTCCCTTACTCGTCCATCGTTCGCTTTAAGTTTGCCAAAGAAGAGACGCTACCCGCATTCGACCTTTTTTGGTACGATGGCGGCATGAAGCCCCACAACCCGGAGGAAATGGAGGCCGACGGTAAGGAGCTGCCGCAGGAAGGAATGCTGTTTGTGGGCGACAAAGGGAAAATTTTAGGAGGCTTCCGCTGTGAAGACCCGGTACTTATTCCGCAAAGTAAAATGACAAGCCACATGAACGGAAAAACACTGCCGGAAGAGACAGTAAGCCGGAGTGACGACGTTTGGATTGATGCATTCAGAAATAAGGAACAGTCGCCGGGGAGCTTTCTATATGCCGGCGCAATCTCTGAAACCATCAATTTGGGAGCCGTGGCGCTTCGTGCCGGCAAAAAGGTGGTGTATGATTCTCAAAAGATGGAAATAACCAACGTGCCTGAAGCCAATAAGTTTCTGAGGCGGGAATACCGGAAAGGATGGGAGTTGTAGAATTCCAAAACACAAACCACCGGGAGCTTTCGGCTTTGATGCCAGGCAGCTTTTAGCACAATTAACAGATAACGCTCGTCCTATGAAAAGAAGAAGTTTTATAGAAAAAACCGCGATGGCTGGAGCTGGAATGGCAATAGCCCCGTTAGCTTTAGCAAACACAATGAAACCCCAAACGATACCTGGTATGACTAAAGACGATATCTCGCTCGCACAGTGGGCATTGGTGGAGGAAATACGAGCCGGCAAATGGAAAACGCTCGATTTTGCAAGGGTAGCCCGCGAAGACTTCGGCCTAAACGGAATTGAGTTTGTAAACACACTGTTTGAAGTGCCCACCGAGGGTTATCTGCAGAAACTAAAGAAAAATGCAGCCGACCATGGCGTAACCATGATCCTGATAATGGTGGACGACGAAGGCGATGGCGCCGCACCTACCAAAGAAGGCCGCAGGCAGTTTGACGTGAATCACCGCAAGTGGATAGACATTGCCCACTACCTTGGCTGCCACGCCATACGCACCAATTGCAGGGGCCCCGAAGGTGTGAACAAACCAGAAGCGCTTAAATATGCCTCTGAGGCATACAACATGCTGCTCGACTACGCCGCCCCCTCCGGAATAAAAGTGCTGATAGAAAACCACGGTGGTGTTTCAAACGACCCCGACTGGATGGTATCGCTGATGAAGGAAGTGAACAATCCGTCGTTTGGCACTTA
>CBFGTI010000354.1:0-2290 GCA_965651695.1 uncultured Imperialibacter sp.
TTGTTTTAGGTCCGTCTCTGGTGAATTTGTCGGCGTCGTCGGTAAAGTAGGTAATAGCCCTGCCAAGTGCGGAATGCGGATTGGCCAAACCAAAAGCACCCCACGAATGCCCGCCGGGTCCCTGAAAGGTAACCCTGTAGCGGTGAGAGCCAAGAGCCTGGTTGGTTACCGATTCGTAACCGGTGCCATCAACAGAAATAAAGGCATCTATTTTTGGCCCCTTGGCGCTGAAAAGGTGTTTCACACCTCGCAAGTCACCCGGACCTTCTTCTCCTACATTCCCTATAAACAATATGTCCTGCTCAGGCTGAATGCCCGCCTTTCTCATTGCCTTCAGCATGGTAATCAAAATAGTTAAACCTCTCGTGTCGTCGGAAATACCCGGAGCTTTCAGGGTGTCGCCGGCGGAGCGCACCTTTACATCGGTTCCTTCCGGAAAAACAGTATCGAGGTGGGCACAAATGGCTAGCACCTTCTCCCGCTTGCTGCCTTTTACCAGGCCAATGGCATTCCATACCTCGTCTTGCCACACCGAATCGGCCCCCGCATCCTTCAGCAGTGTTGCATACACATCACTCCGGTTCTTCTCTTTAAAAGGTGGTGCCTCTATTTCAGTAAGCGCGACCAGGGTTTTTATCGTTTGCTCCTCGTAATCTTCAATAAACTGAAAAGCACTTTTCACGTCGGGGCGGCTTGCAAGTGCTTCCATTTGTTTTTGATAGTTCTCGTCGAGCCGGGGGGCTGGAACTGCCAGCGGAGACCTTTTGTTAGCTGTACTGTCTTGTTTATTTAGCTCAGGATCTGTTTTTTTGCCGGCGCATGCTGTAAGCACTGCTACCATCAATATGTGCAGGGAAACCCTGATTAATAATTTTTTCCTCATGAGCGGGTTAAGTTATTCTGCGAAAAAAGATGAATTTAATTGTACCGCCAAGCAAAATGTGACTGAAGCGGCTTTATTTGATTAGAGATGGACAACAACACGGTGAGTCAGCAAAACGAAAAGAAGTTCCTGGAAGGTCCTGGTACCCGGTGGCGGGAGTTGAGGTATATTTTTAAAGTGGCAATGGAGTTTATCAGGGGTTTCAGGGCACTACACTTCACCGGCCCGTGTATCACGGTTTTTGGCTCTGCCAGGTTTAAGGAAGACCACGCCTACTACAAATCGGCGCAGGAGCTCGGCAGTCAGCTGGCGTTGGCTGGCTTCACCGTGATGACCGGCGGCGGCCCCGGCATCATGGAAGCTGTGCCAAGAGGCGCCAAAGAAGTGGGCGGCAAGACTATAGGTTGCAACATTGTGCTACCACACGAACAACATGCAAACCCCTACCTCGACATTGTGGTCAATTTCAATTACTTCTTTGTGCGTAAGGTACTTTTGCTCAAATACTCCTATGGCTTTGTGGTAATGCCCGGTGGCGCCGGCACACTCGACGAACTGTTTGAAACGCTCACCCTTATCCAAACAGGTAAAATCAAGGAATTTCCGCTGGTGCTTATCGGAAAAGACTACTGGAAGCACATGATAGACCAGCTGGACCTAATGGTAAAGGAAAAAACAGTTTCCCCTGAAGACCTCGAGTTATTCCTGGTAACCGATTCTATAAAAGAGGCTGTGGACCATATTGAGAGTGTCACAATTAAAAAGTTCGGGCTGAAGCGCATTATGCTCAAGCCAAGCTGGGTGCTGGGAGAAAAAACCAGCCAGAAGGCCTGACATTTACTCGACCACGTACTTTTCTATATAATCGGAGTTCATCAGCCCGAGCGTACCCATGTACTTCATTTGAAAGGTAACTATATCGCCTACGTTATAGTTGCGGGCCGAGTTACCCAGGTCGAGTACCAGCATATCTGAGCTTGCACCCGATATTTCCACACCCGGGTCTTCGGGTATCAGAAAATCGGGCGACACCTCAAGCAAGCCAATATCAACAATGGCCCGGTACGAGGACTTCCCATAGTCTTCCTCCTTTATTTCGAACATATCGCCCGATGGGTTTTCAGCCAACTCGCCGACCGGCACTTTCGGCTTGCGGGTTAGCTCTATAATTTGCGCATGAAGGCGGAAAACATCGGTTTCCATTCCCTCCACGGCTCCTCCGGTAAACAGGTCGGCGCCAAAATAAAGAGTTTCGCCAATTCTAAAGTGGTTGATACCGGTAGGCAGCTGCCTGCGCTGGAGAAGCGGAAATGTAACCGAAGTGCCACCAGACACCCACGGGATTTTTTTATTGAATTTTGCTTCAATAAGCTGCTTGTAGAGGCTTAGCTGCACAAGCTTGTCGGT
>CBFGTI010000355.1:0-2168 GCA_965651695.1 uncultured Imperialibacter sp.
TGGCCTTTGTTGTGCCGAGGCTTTGGTTCACAGCCGCCGTCACAGCCTCCCGTCACGTTTTACCGCGACTTAACCGGACACAGTAAATAGAAGACCCCAACGGATTGCCACAGTCGCTGAGACATTGTCTTTAACAATAAAACTCACGTAGCTCCTTCGCAATGACGGTTTGATTGGCCTTTGTTGTGCCGAGGCTTTGGTTCACAGCCACAGCCCGACTCCCCCGTCATTGCCGCTGCGTTGCGCCACCGAAAAAGCCAGGCCCCTAACGGATTGCCTCACAAACTTTTCAAAAAAACCGCGCCGGTTGTGTATCTTTTTCGGAATTCTCCATTATAAGCGTGAATGCCACCAAAAAGACCTACTTACGAACTCACCAGCAGCCAGGAGGCTTTGCATTTGCTTACCGACGAGGCGCTAATCGACCAGGCCAAAAAAGACCCCAGGGCCTTTGAGGGTTTGTACGACAGGTACTTCACGGTCATTTTCAATTTTATCCTGAAGCGGGTCAACGACCAGGAAACCACGGCCGACCTGACACAACAGGTATTTTTCAATGCGCTGACGCACCTGAAAAAATATCGCCATCAGGGGCATCCATTTTCGGCTTTCCTTTTCCGGGTGGCCATTAACGAATGCAACCAGTACTTCAGAGATCGTAAAAAGGTGCGCTTTGTGCCGCTCACCAGCGAATATACCGAGCACTTTCGGCAGGAATTCGCCTGGGCTGGCAGTGGGGAGCCCGACTTGTTCGATCAGCTGAAAAAAGAACTAATGCAACTGAACCACGAGCAGTTGTTCCTGCTGGAGCTACGCTTTTTCGAAAGAAAATCATTCGGAGAAATAGCCTTTCTCCTGAACATAACCGAAAACCTGGCCAAAGTCAGGACCTATCGGGTGCTGGAAAAACTCAAAACGAAAATTGAACAGGCAATGGGTGTTCCAAACCAATAGCAATGAAAAATAAAGTGGAAATAGTGTCTGAAGCGCCGCAGCTGAACAGTCGGGAAGCCGCCAGGTTTAAGGACTTTGGTGGCCTGATGAACCAGTACAACGATTACAGCCGCGTGCTGAGACGCAACAGGATTGCAGGGGGTGCAGCAGCGGTTGTGTCGGGTCTGCTGCTGGCGCTTTTGTACTATTTATCAAACAACACTACGATGCAGGAGAGTAGCACGTTGCCCAATGGGGCCGAACTGAGCGACTCTCAAACCATGGGGCCTGAACTGCCGGGTTCGCCACCTATGCTACAACTCAACTGGCGTGAAACGGACCTGGAAAGGCAAAGGGAAAAGCCGGAAGACAAAGCTGCCCCGGGTGTATCGGAGGCGACGAAGAACAGCACGCCAACCACCGGGCAGTTACCGGAAAAGAAGGAGGACAGTGTTAGCGACAAACCATCTTCAAATGAATTTACCGAAGCGGCGCCGGTTAGTGGCATGCAGCATTTGTATGAATGGTTAAACGAACATATTGTATACCCGGAAGAGGTAAAACTAGCATTGGATTCTGCAGCCGGCCTGCTGGAAAAGCCGGTAGAAGGGATGGTGGTCGTTCAGTTTACGGTAGAGGCCGATAGCTCCATTAGCAATGTAAAAGTAGTGCATTCGCTGGGAGAGAGCTTCGATAAAGAGGCCATCCGGTTGATTAAAAGCATGCCTCCCTGGAAACCAGCCAGCAGGAATGGGCAACCATTGAGCCGGAGCTTTACGCTGCCAGTGAGATTTTCAGTTTTGAAAACGAGCAGCCGTGATCTGTAGATTGCTCACAATCCTCATTGTGTGTGCAGCCACAGTTGCGAGTGGCCAAAGCATTCCCGCGGGGCCGGCCTGTGGGTTTAAAACAGACCTCAGCGACATTGAGCGCCAGGAGCTTGCCGCCCGCTTTGCTGCATGGCAGCAAAGCAATGCAAGGAACCTGGACGAGACCATCTACACCATTCCCACCGTATTCCACCTTATTGAATCAACGCCGGCCATTACCGATGAGGATGTGGAAGCTGCTATCAACTCGCTAAACGACGCATTTGCCTGGCGGGGGGAGTTTCAGAACGCACCCGGCATACCCACCGGCATCCAGTTTTGCCTGGCCGAAACCTCGCCCGACGGTGGCACCACCACCGGCATTACCCGTATCGTATCAGACTATAGCCGGTTCGATATGGACAT
>CBFGTI010000356.1:0-2089 GCA_965651695.1 uncultured Imperialibacter sp.
GCATCTGCTTGTATTCACATCAATAGTTTCTACTTTTGTACCTCCAAAATCGGATTGACCGATGGTGTAACGGTAGCACTACAGATTTTGGTTCTGTCTGTCCAGGTTCGAATCCTGGTCGGTCAACTTAAAACTCCCGGTTCATGGCCGGGATTCTTATTTTCAGGAGGGCCCATTTACTCATGGAATTAATTGAATCATCTGTAAAGATTTTTCCCGGTACGGGGTCTCTTGATCTTGCCCGGAAAATTGCTGAAGCTTATGGTAAGCCCCTGGGAAACTACTCTTCCCAGCGCTTTAGCGACGGCGAACTGTCTTACAGCTACAACGAGTCCATAAGAGGATGCGACCTCTTCCTGATCCAATCTACCTGCCCTCCTGCCGACAATATGATGGAGCTGCTCCTCATGATCGACGCCGCCAGAAGAGCTAGTGCAAAATACGTTACCATTGTTGTTCCGTATTTTGGCTATGCCCGCCAGGACAGAAAAGATCGCCCCAGGGTTTCAATTGCAGCCAAGCTAATTGCCAACATCATGCAGTCGGCAGGTGCAGACCGCCTCATGACGATGGACCTGCATGCCGGGCAAATACAAGGCTTCTTCGATATCCCCGTCGACCACCTCGACGGAACGGCCATTTTTGTTCCCTACCTGCGCTCTCTCAACCTCGAAGCACTAACTTTTGCTTCACCTGATGTGGGTGGCGTAGCCAGGGCCAGAACATTCGCCAAATACTTTTCGGCTGATATGGTAGTGTGCGACAAGCACCGCAAGAGGGCCAACGAGATCGCTTCCATGCAGGTAATTGGCGACGTAACCGATAAAGATGTGGTACTTGTAGACGACCTTATTGATACAGGCGGCACGCTTTGCAGAGCAGCGCAACTTTTGAAAGACAAAGGAGCCCGTTCGGTGCGTGCGGTTTGTACTCACCCTGTTTTGTCGGGCAATGCCTACGCCAATATCAACAACTCGGTACTTGAAGAGCTGGTAGTTACAGACACCCTGCCGCTCAAGCAGCAATCACCCAAAATCAAGGCACTTTCCGTGGCCGACCTTTTCGCCAAAGGCATACACAACATCCATAGCCACGGATCTATTAGCTCGCTATTTATCAATAATTAACATAAATACTTTATTATGAAAACGGTAGAGATTATAGGGTTTAAAAGAGCAAATCTCGGTAAAAAAGAAGCAAAGGATCTCCGTGCCGAAGGCAAGGTGCCATGTGTGGTTTACGGAGGAAAAGAACAAGTTCATTTTCACGCTCCCATGATCCTGTTCAGGGATCTTGTATATACACCCGAGGCACGCTTCGTAAAGTTAAACGTAGAGGGCCAGGAGTTCCGCGCCATTCTTCAGGACATGCAGTTTCATCCTGTAAATGAGATGATACTCCACGCCGACTTCCTGATGCTGGACGAAAAGAAGCCTGTGAAAATGGATATCCCGGTTAAATTTATCGGCACAGCACCCGGTGTTCAGAAAGGTGGTAAGCTGATGAGCAAAATGAATAAACTTACAGTAAAAGCGCTGCCCGACAATATGCCCGAATTTATTGAAGTTGACATTTCAGGTCTGGACTTGGGCAAAACCATCAAAGTGGGTGAAGTAAAGCAGGAAAACTTCACAATCCTCAACAGCCCGCTGGTGTCTATAGCCACTGTAGCTATACCAAGAGCCCTCAAAGGCAAGGGTGCTGAAGGCGAAGAAGGAGGAGAAGCCTAATTCCCTCACACGAATTTTAGTGAAGAATCCTGCCCTAACCGGCAGGATTTTTTTTGTTTTGTGGCTGGAGCATGCATAACTTCAGTTTGCTTGTTTTTACGGAGATAAGCTTCTTCCGGGGACGGTGAGACGCCGAAAATAATTTATCGAATAATGAAATACCTGATAGCAGGACTGGGAAACATAGGACCGCAGTATGAACTAACGAGGCACAATGTGGGCTTTCTTGTGCTCGACCGGTTGGCAGAAAAAGAGTCTGCCTCTTTTGCAATAGACCGGCATGCCTACAAAGCAGAGTTTGTGCACAAGGGAAAGCACATCCATCTGATTAAGCCCACTACTTACATGAACCTCAGTGG
>CBFGTI010000357.1:0-2055 GCA_965651695.1 uncultured Imperialibacter sp.
ACATTACTGCCAAACAGCCATGTAAAAAAACCGCTCATGCCGAGGAAGATGATGATCATCACGTAGGCAATCAGCGAATCAAAATAAGAAGCCAGCTCTCTCCTGGCAATAATCCAAATCTTGTTCATAACTATTTAGAAATAACAAAAGTCAAAAAACAACAACGTTCGAAACTATGCAGCCGCCCAAATTGTACCACATCCGCCAGAAACTCAGAACTAAAAACTTTAAACTGTTAAACTCACTTCGTGAGTTCTCTGAACACATCCTCCAGCTTGGTTTCGTAGCCGCTCATTTCGTACAAATACCACCGGTTGGCTACACACAGGTCAAAAACCGCCTTCCGCGAGCTGCTTTCGGGCTTGCTTTGAACTGAGAAAAACCCGGCCCTTCCGTCTACAGGCGACACCGTTTCTACAGAGGCAAGTCCGAGCAGGGCCTTCTTTACCTCGGCGTCATCTGCCTCAATTTTCACAGTAAGCAATTCTTTACCCTCCGCCTGACCGCGAAGCGTTTCTGCCGAACCGTCGGCTACAATCCGGCCGCGGTTAATAATCAGTATGCGGTCGCAAGTAGCCTCCACTTCCGAAAGAATGTGCGAGCTCAGTATCACCGTTTTCTCCTTTCCCAGCTTTTTTATCAGCTTGCGTATTTCTATAATCTGGTTAGGGTCGAGGCCGGTTGTCGGTTCATCCAGAATCAGCACTTCCGGGTCGTGAATCATCGCTTGCGCCAGCCCCACCCTCTGCCGGTAGCCCTTTGAAAGTTCATTGATTTTTTTGTGGCGCTCCCGCTCCAGGCCGCACATTTCCACCATTTCGCCAATGCGGCCGGCAACCTGCTGCCTGGGCACTCCCTGTATTTCGGCACAAAACCGCAGGTAGTCGATAATGGCCATATCCGTATACAGCGGGTTGTTCTCCGGCAGGTATCCTATTTTCTTTTTTATGTCTTCCGGATGCGACAAGATGCTGTACTCGTCGAGGCGCACATCGCCACTTGTGGGCGCCATATAGCAGGTAATCATCTTCATGGTAGTACTCTTTCCGGCACCGTTAGGTCCTAAAAAACCCACCACCTCACCTGTATTAATCGTAAAGGAGATGTCGTTAACAGCCTTTTGCTCTCCGTATTTCTTGGTCAGGTTTTCAACAACTATAGACATACGTAAAATTTATTTATCGCGAAAAAAGCAGCTTGCTTACTTTCAACATTCAAAAAACTGCCTTAAAAGAGGCCGCAATTTTATTAATCAGGTCGTTTTTTGTCAAGTAAGTGGCAAAGAACTTTTGTTAAAAAACTTTAATTTTTTCTAGCAAAACTGGCATTCAAAAAAGTAGATTGCAGCCCCATTCAACCGTTTGCCGGAGGCCATGTGTTTTAGCCCTCCTCTATCTATCTATTCGCCAGCTGAGTATGTTTTCTACAATGGAAATTCTTACAGAAACGTCTGGCAAAGTCTTGGTTAATGAAAAAAAAAGACCCGAAAAAAAAGTCAAAAAACACTGGTCCGTCGGTTCATAGCGAACAGATCTTACAAGATAATTATAAGGAGGAGGGCCTGGCATTTGCCAGCAGCGACGGCCTTCTTCATTATTTCAACTCGCATTTCGAAGATATTTATTCCAGGCTGTCATCAACGCCGATCGCTACCGAAACTCACCTGGCCGAGACCCCCCTTTTCCCCTCTGTTCCCAAGGGCATGGCAATGATGGCAAAAGTGCTTGAGGGCACCACCATTGAATTATCCGCTCCTTTGAACCGCAGCACGGCCGGCACATTTGTATCCATACGGCTGGAGCCCGCTTTCCACCGCACCCGTATTGTGGGCGCTTTTGTTAAGCTTTCGCAAAAGAAAATCACGACTGATTTACCAAGCATGAATTTTAAGGCGCTGGTAGAAAAAAGCGGCGATGCAGTGGTTCTAATGTCGCCTGAAGGCAAACCTATTTACGCTTCTCCCTCGGTCGAAAACGTACTTGGCTACACCACTGAAGAGGTAATGCAGCTCGATCTGTACAACGTGGTACACCCCGACGACCTCCTCGAAAATCA
>CBFGTI010000358.1:0-2041 GCA_965651695.1 uncultured Imperialibacter sp.
CTAGATGTGAAACCCCAGCACTTTCATTGACGAAAGAGGCAGGAATAGGCTTGTGATTAGCTGACTGCATTGCGAGATATTTACTGAGCTAAGAAGCAGGTTAGCAAGAAAATTGTGATCGATAAATTTTTAATAACGTTCGTTAAAGCGTACGTTTGTGCTTATGAGAACGATTAGCACTACTGAAGCACGAAAAAACATCTATCGATTGGTTGAGCAAACCAACGAAACACATGAACCGATACAAATTACCGGAAAGAAAAATAATGCTGTTTTGGTTAGTGAAGAGGACTGGCGGAATATCCAGGAAACCCTGCATCTCACATCAATCCCCGGAATGAGAGAATCCATTATTGAGGGTATGAAGACACCCCTGTCTGATACTTCCAAGAAGCTGGAGTGGTGAAAAAATACGAACTTGTTTATACCAAACAGGCTCAGAAGGATGCAAAGAAGATCGCTTCATCAGGATTAAAGTCAAAAGTGGAGAACCTGCTGGCTATTCTGGAAGTAAATCCATTTCAGGAGTACCCCCCATACGAGAAATTACAGGGAGATTTACAAGGGGCTCTGTCTCGTAGAATTAATATCCAGCATCGACTTGTATATCAAGTTTTGGACGAAGAAAAAGTCGTTAAGGTAATTCGCATGTGGACCCATTATGAGTAAACTGGTTAGTAAATAAACTCACCCTCCCATCAACTCCATAAACCACTGCCGCCAGCGTCGTCACAACCTAAATACCCAAACACCCACCAACCTAAGCACATAAAAAAGGCACCCCATTACCAGAGCGCCCTTTCCGTCAAAATTTCGGGTTTTAAATTTACTTTATATCAAACCGGTCAAGGTTCATCACCTTGGTCCATGCATCCACGAAATCCTTTACAAACTTATCCTGCGAATCGGCGCAGGCATACACCTCTGCAATAGCCCTGAGCTCTGAGTTGGATCCGAAGATGAGGTCAACACGTGAGCCCTTCCATTTCACTTCTCCAGTTTTCCGGTCACGGCCTTCGAATTCCCGGTCTTCGTCAGAAGTTTTCTTCCAGGTGGTACGCATGTCGAGCAGATTCACAAAAAAGTCGTTGGTAAGGGTTTCAGGCCTGTTTGTGAACACACCAAGCTTCGAGTTGTTCCAATTGGTGTTGAGCACACGCATGCCGCCGATAAGCACTGTAAGCTCAGGTGCGGTAAGCGACATAAGCTGTGCCCGGTCGATAAGCATCTCTTCTGCAGCGGCTGTTATGCTGCTGTGCCTCCGCTCATAGTTACGGAACCCATCGGCATTAGGCTCAAGAATGGCAAATGCGTGGGTATCGGTTTGCTCCTGCGATGCATCAGTACGGCCCGGTGTAAAGGCCATAACCACGTTGTAGCCGGCATTTTTTGCGGCCTTTTCTATACCAGCACACCCGCCGAGCACAATAAGGTCGGCAATTGAAACCCGCTTGTTTCCTTTTTGCGAGCTATTGAACTCCTGCTGTATTTTTTCCAGCGTTTGCAGCACTTTCGCCAGCTGCGCCGGGTTATTCACCTCCCAATCTTTCTGCGGAGCCAGGCGAATACGGGCACCATTTGCACCACCCCTTTTGTCTGAATCACGGTAGGTAGATGCGGAAGCCCAGGCTGTAGTTACCAATTGCGACACCGACAACCCGGAGTCCAGAATCTTCGATTTGAGACTCGTGATGTCTTTCTCATCGATCAACTCATGGTCAACAGCAGGCACAGGGTCTTGCCAGATCAACTCTTCGGCAGGCACTTCTGGTCCGAGGTAGCGGGAAACGGGCCCCATGTCGCGGTGGGTCAGCTTGTACCATGCGCGGGCAAAAGCGTCGGCAAACTCATCCGGATTTTCGAGGAAGCGCCTGGAAATCTTCTCATACGCGGGGTCCATTCGCAGGGCAAGGTCGGTGGTAAGCATAAACGGCGCATGTTTCCTGGCGGGGTCGTGCGCATCGGGCACAGTGCCTGCACCTGCTCCATTTTTTGGCTTCCACTGGTGAGCCCCCGCCGGGCTCTTTGTTAGCTCCCATTC
>CBFGTI010000359.1:0-1934 GCA_965651695.1 uncultured Imperialibacter sp.
ACCAAGACCACGGTTAGCAGCACAAGTGTTTTTATTGTCTCTTTCATTTCTTTGTCGCGTCAGTTTTTTACTTGCTTCCACGGTTTAGTGAGTGCGGTTTTTGCTTCGGAACCTCCCGCCAAAATACGGTCTTTTTAGCAGACTCACCAGGAGGGGCAAATTTATCGGAGGCCAGAACATAATCGGTAATGGTACTGCTATCAGCACGGAACTAAGGTCCGCTTGAGGGGAGGTCTCACTCTTTTTCTTGCGGTCCTCAGTCGTTTTTCGGCGGTCCTCTTTCCAGTGGTGCTGAGTTGCTGTCCGGGAGGCCGAAACCTTAACGAGTGGCCTGTGGGAGGGCAGGCCACGGAGAGGAAGATTGTGAACGTCGATACAATCGACAGCCCCGGACGGAGTCTCGGTCAACCACGTTGCAAACGTGGCTGATGGATGATGCCTTGGCGAGTGGCCTGTCGGGGGACTGTCTTCGGAGGCGACCACTATTCCTTCGTGAATTCAAATTGTCCGGCGCCCTGCCGCAAAATCATTTTGTTTTCTGAAGGCTTAAACTCCAGCTTTATCATGGCCTGGTCGAACTTGAACTTATCGGGCTCGTAGGCTTCAAGCGGGAAAGAGGACTGTCCGGTAGCCTGGGCCACAAGCACATTTTCGTTTTTGGTGATCATGATTTTCAGAGGGAAGGTCGGGCTCGAATAGGTGCCCAGGTATTTGTCGAGCTCTTCGGCCGACAGCTGCAGGGGAGGAGCGAAGCTGGGGAGGTCGTAAGGCTTGTCAAAGTAGATGCTGAGAGCGCCGATCAGGATATCGTTGGGTACCATCACCACCCCATTGGTTGTGTAGGCAATGGAGACTTTTTCAGCGGGGAAGTAAAATGCATTCGAAAGGAAGCCGTCGATGCCTCCGTTGTGGCCATAACCTATTTTTTCGTAAAACGGTACCTGAAACAAGCCGATGCCAAAGCCGTCTTCCAGGCGCATCATTGCTGCCAGCGTGGCTTCCGACACAAGCTTGCCAGTAAAGAGGCAGTCCAAAAACCGGTTCAGATCGGCGGGTGTAGCTACCATAGCACCGGCACCCATTGGTATCGACATATGGGTTTCCGTAGCAAGCTCCCATTGCTCTCCTTTGGTGTACGACTTCGCCTCGTTCCGCTCGTCGGCTATCTCCATTCCATAGTAGGTGTAATTGAGTCCACAAGGCTGGCATATCTGCTGCTGCAGCATGTCTTTATATTCTATGCCCGTGATTTTTTCGGCAATGAGCGTGAGCAATACATAGTTGGAGTTGGAGTATTCGGCTTTGGTACCGGGCTCGAAAACACTTCCATGCGCCACAATTTTTTTAACCATCTCTTCTTTTGTGGCGGGTTGTTGCATGTAGGCCAGGTATGCCAGGGAATTTGTGAAGTTGAAAATGCCGCTTCGGTGCTTCAACAGGTGCTCAATGGTGATCTTTTCCGAATTTTTCACTTCCGGAAAAAATTCGGAAAGCTGGGTGTCCAGCTTCAGGCGGCCTTCCTGCGCCAGCTGCATAATAATGGTGGCGGTAAAGGTTTTGGTGATGGACCCGATGCGGTATTTGGTTTGGGTAGTGGCAGGTAGCCGTTGCGCCAGGTTGGCGTAGCCGAAAGCGTTTTCGTATACCGTTTTGCCATCAGCAAAGATGGAAATACTGCCCATTCCTTTATCATGGGTTTCAATGAGCGAGAAGAGGCTGTCCATTTTTTGCCGGTCAAAATCCTGGCAAATGACTTTGGTGGAAATGAAAAGCGTGAGAAAGGAGAGGAGTAGTTTCAGTTTCATAAGGCTTAATGGTGGAAATGCATTACATAGATAAGCAATTTTTGCTAATCGCTCATTTTCGTGCTCCAACCTATCCGGTGCCCGACCGGCTGCCAATATTTTGCCCCGATGGGGCAGGGGCTGGTCGAA
>CBFGTI010000360.1:0-1762 GCA_965651695.1 uncultured Imperialibacter sp.
AAGCTGCCGGTTACGTTGTACATGTACCGGCCCCAGCCCCCTAGCGACAGGCCCAGCTTTTTGGTACGCAAGGCGCCGTTGAGCCCCAGGTTGGAACCCCTGTAGCCGGCACCGGTATTGATGTTGAGCGTGGCACCCTGGAGTGTATTCTTTTTGGTGATGATGTTGATGATGCCCGAAGTTCCTTCGGCGTCGTATTTGGCAGAAGGAGAAGTAATTACCTCCACCGACTTGATTTCATCGGCCGGTATCTGCTTTAGTGCATCGCCTATATTGGCAGCCATAATAGCCGAAGGTTTGTTGTTGATAAGCACCCTTACGTTTTCGTTTCCACGCAGGCTCACATTGCCGTCGAGGTCCACCGAAAGCATGGGTACTCGCTTTAATACATCGGTAGCGTCGCCGCCTCTGGTAGTAATGTCGAGTTCGGCGTTGTACACAGTTCGGTCTACTTTCTCTTCCACCATATCGCGCTGGCTTACCACCGACACCTCGTCGAGTACCTCAGTGGCCGTTCCCAGCTTTATCACGCCCAGGTTTACAGTGCTTTTTTTATCTTCAATCACTACGCCTTCTATCAAGTGCCGCTCGTATCCAATAAATGATACGGCAACGTTGTAGGTGCCTGCGGCAATTTTAGTGATGGAGAATTGCCCTTTGCTGTCGGCAACAGCGCCATCTACCGGTTTGTCTGTAGCGGGGTCAATTAATGAAATGGTAGCAAATTCAACTGGCTGGTTGGTTTCGGCGTCGAGCACAATCCCTTCAATTTCGCCCTTGCCCACGGCAACGTTGGCAGAAGCCTGCTCCTGGTTAATACTCCTTCCGGGACTCTGCATCGGCTGCCCGTTGCTGTTTTGGCGGGCAACCAAATCGGTAAATCCTGCTACTAATACAATGATTGTCAAAGTGTATTTCATAATAATCTCTATTCGAGTTTTTTGATCTTTCTGTTTCTATTTACCTGGTTTGCTGGCCGTTCCTGCCAAAAGGCGAGGGCAAATGCGAGGGCTCAGCAGCCTTTCACACGGCAACATTCCATTTTATTTCATCGATTTGCCTGCCAGGTAATCCTGAAAGGCATCTTTGTAACCTTCGGCTATCGTTATGCTGGTGGTGCCAATCACCACCTGGTTTCTCTCTACCATGCTTATTTTATCGAGCCGTACGATAAAAGAGCGGTGTATCCGCATAAACTGTTTGGCCGATAGCTGTTCTTCCAGCGACTTCAGGCTCATCAGCGTCATCACAGGCCGGGTTTGCCCTTCCAGAAAGATTTTCGCGTAGTCCTTCAACCCTTCTATATAAAGCACCTTTTGCAAGTCAATTTTCACCAGCTTGTATTCCGACTTAACAAACAGGGTGTTTTCTTCGGGTGCCGGATTGTTCTTTCCCTCCCGGAGAGAGAGCCATTCCCTTGCCTTATTGGCTGCCTTCAAAAACTCCTCGTAGTTAAAGGGCTTCAGCAGGTAGTCGATGGCATCCACTTTAAATCCCTCAAGCGCATACTCCTCAAATGCTGTAGTAAATATCAGCTTCGGACCATTTTTCAGCGTTCTCGACAGCTCCACTCCGCTTAGCCCTGGCATCTGAATGTCGAGAAACAGCAGGTCTATATCGCCGCTGCCAATTCGCTCTAATGCTTCGAAGGCATTGTTGCACCGGCCGGCCAGCTCCAGAAAAGGCGTTTTCTGCACATAACCCTCGATCAGGTTGAGCGCAAGCGGTTCGTCGTCTACAATCAGGCAGCGGATCTTTCTCA
>CBFGTI010000361.1:0-1598 GCA_965651695.1 uncultured Imperialibacter sp.
ATACAAGACAACTACAAATTCGCAGGCGGTTATGGGGGATAGCATCAAAGTATTTGCACCGGCTACTGTAGCCAATATGACCTGCGGTTTCGATATACTGGGCCTGGCATTGAATGCCCCCGGCGACGAATTGATTGCCCGCAAAAGCAATGGCAGCGGGGTTACTATCTCTTCGATCGAGGGAGATGAGGGCCGGTTATCAAAAGATCCCTTAAAAAACACGTCGGGGGTTTCGGTAATGCAGTTTTTGGAAGCGATAGACTACAAAGGCGGCATCGACATTTCATTGTACAAAAAAATGCCGTTCGGTAGCGGCATGGGCTCCAGCGCCGCCAGCGCGGTGGCGGGTGTTTTTGCCGTGAACGAGCTGCTGGGCCAGCCTATGAACAGAAAAGACCTGCTGCGCTTTGCGGTGGAGGGAGAGCGAATGGCTTGTGGAAGCGGCCATGCCGATAACGTTGCCCCCTCCCTGTTTGGCGGCATTACGCTGGTAAGAAGCTACGATCCGCTGGAGGTACTTTCGCTGCCCACACCAGATGGTTTGCACGTGGCGGTGCTGCACCCTGATGTGGAGGTGAGCACCGGAGAGGCAAGGGCTATTCTACCAAAAGAGGTGCCCATGAAGGCGGCGGTGAAGTATGCTGGCAACCTGGCCGGGTTTGTGGCGGGTTTGTATACCAGCGACTTTGCGCTGATGCAGCGGTCGTTTACCGACGAAATTGTGGAGCCCAGAAGGGCTTCTCTCATACCCCATTTTTACCAGGTAAAAGAAGCTGCTTTGACTGCAGGCATCATTGGGTTTGGCATTTCAGGCTCCGGGCCCGCTATGTTTGCCCTGGCTGCCACCCGCAATGCCGCAGAGGCGGCCGGCAGGGCCATGGAGCAGGTACTGGTTAAAAACGGCATCACTGCTCAATTATACATTTCGCCGGTTAACCAGGCCGGCCCTAAAGTTTTAGACTAACCATGCGACTATACAGCACCAACAAACAATCGCCGGAGGTTTCTTTTAAAGAAGCACTCTTTAAAGGACTGCCCGACGACAACGGGCTTTTTATGCCGAAGCACATCCCCACCCTGCCAAAGAAGTTCTTCGATACCCTGGAAGACACCTCGCTGGAAGACATGGCACTGGAAGTAACTGACACGCTGATCGGCGACGAAATTAGCCGCCGCGAGCTGGAAAAGATTATTTACGATGCAATAAACTTTCCCGTGGAAATCAACCAGGTGGACGACCGTGTTTTCGCAGTTGAGCTGTTCCACGGCCCCACCATGGCTTTCAAAGATTTTGGCGGCAGGTTTATGAGCCGTGTAATGGGTCACTTTCTTGCGCAGGACAAAAAGGAAATTACGATTTTGGTAGCCACCTCCGGCGATACAGGAAGTGCGGTGGCGCAAGGATTTTTGGGTGTGCCGGGCATCAATGTGGTGATCCTCTACCCTAGCGGCAAAGTGAGTGAAATACAGGAAAAGCAACTCACCACCATCGGACAAAACGTGACAGCCATAGAGGTGAACGGCACTTTCGACGACTGCCAGCGCATGGTAAAACAGGCTTTCCTTGATAAAGAGCTTAACGCCAAAAGGCATTTTAC